>NZ_CP109487.1:2722500-3045000 GCF_036227605.1 Streptomyces sp. NBC_01439
GCTCGCCTGCGGAACCTCGGCACCCGCGGTGACCGAATTGGCCGCCTGGTCCGGCCCCTGGGGCTGGGCGGGCGCGGCCGTCGACACGGCGGCCGGGCACGGCTCGCCCCTGGCCCAGACGGCGGCGCTGGCCTGCCTCGCCGCGTGCGCGGCGGGCGCCCTGCGGCAGGCGTTCCGGGCCGTGGCCGGCATCCCGACGGACGCGCTGCTCGCCCGGGCCCGCACCGGGCGGGAGGTCACTCGGGGCGCGACGCTACTGGACCTGCGCGCGCTGACCCTCGTCCTGCAGTCGACGGGCGGGCGGCGCCGGCGGACGGCCCGGATCCCGATGCCGAACTCCCGCTGGGCGCTGCCGCTGTGGCGGGACGCCGTCGTCCTGCTGCGCCACCCCTGGCGGCCGGTCCTGGCCTGCGCCGCCCTGGTCGCCGGGTTCGCCCAGTTCCGCGTGGTGGCCGACTGGCTGACGGAGCCGGGCCACGGTGCGGTCGGCCCCCTGAAGGCGGCGTTCGTGGGCCTGCTCCTCGTCGTACCGCCGTACCTCGCGGCGGTCGCGCTGGCCGAACCCGCCTACCAGGACACGGACCGGCCGCGCCGGGCCCTGTTGCTGCCGCTGTCGCCCGGTGTCCTGGCCCTCTCCCACCTGGTGGTACCGGTCGCGTTCCTGTGGGCCGCCGGCGGTGTCGGCTGGGCTGCGGCCCTGCTGTCCGGACCGCCCGCGGGACCGCTCGGTGCGTACGCCACGGCGCTGCTGCTCGCGGGTCCCGCGCTGGTCGGCACCACCTTGGTGGGTGCCTACCGGGGGGCGCCCCGCTACGACCTGCTGGCCCTGTCCCTCGACTGGTACGCGGCCGTGCCGTTCGTCCTGTGGCGGCTGGCCCCCGCGCTGGCCGCGGGGTTCGTGACGGCGCCCTACCTGTGGCACGTCGCGTACCACCCGACCGCCGGCCCGGACGGGGACACCCTGTGGCTGGCCGTCCGCTCCGCCGCCGTCCTGGCCTGGGCCGTCCGCCGCATCGGCCGCCAGGCCGAGGAACTGAGCAGCTGAGCAGCTGAGCCAGCAGGTACGCAACCGCACGCCCGGTGGAAACCGCGGGTGCTGTCGCTCATCCATGTCCGTCCGCCCTGAGAGCACCCGCGTCCACGTCCGAATCCGCCCTGAAGGCTTGACTCCGCGGGGGTTCGCCTTCGAGGGTCGTCCCATGCTCGAAAAGATCTTCGCCCTGCCCGTGGACGAGGCGCTGGCCGGTACCGTCAGCCTGCGTCGCCTGGGTGGGCTTCCGCTCCTCGTCGTCGACCATCCCCGGGCGCGCGCCGCCGTATGCCTGCAGGGTGCGCAGCTCGTTGCCTGGCAGCCGGCGGGGCACGAGCCCGTCCTGTGGCTGAGCGAGCAGGCCCGCTGGGAGGCGGGGGTTGCGGTCAGGGGAGGCATCCCGATCTGCTGGCCGTGGTTCGACGACGCGGGCGAGCCCATGCACGGGTTCGCCCGCACCACGATGTGGGCGCTCGTGGCGTGCCGCGAGAGCGACGACGGTGTGCGGCTGACGCTGGAGCTGCGCAGCAGCGAGGAAACCCGGGCCCTGTGGCCGCACGACTTCACGCTCCGGGCCCGGATCGCGGTGGGCAGGGAGTGTTCGTTGGAGATGGAGGTCAGCGGGGAGCACAGCAGTGTGGGCGCCCTGCACACGTACCTGCGCGTGGGCAAGGTGGGTGGCGTGAGCGTCGCGGGGCTGGGGGGCCGGTACACGGACGGATTGCGCGAGGAGGCCCCGGGGGTGCAGGACGGTCCGCTCGTTCTCGTCGAGGACGAAGAGATCGAGCGGTACTACCCGGAGGCGGGCGAGGTGAGCCGGGTCGAGGACCGGGGAGCGGGCCGGGGAACGGGCCGGGTCGTCGAGGTCTGTCACCGCGAGCACAGCGATGTGGTGGTGTGGAATCCGGGCGAGGAGCCGGTGCCCGACGTCGCGGAGGGAGCCCATCGGGAGTTCGTGTGCGTGGAGACGGCGCGACTGGGGCGACCGCTCGTGAGTACGCCGTCGGAGTCGGCGCTGCTCGCGGTCTCGCTGCGGGTGGCGCGGACCGGCTAGTGCTGTGACCGGAAAGGTTCACCGGCTCACGACGCCCGGTACGGCACCTCGCCGCGTTGTCGGACCGCGCAAGTACGTCCAGTACGAGCCGCGGTCCTCCGCCTTGCGATGGACCGCACCGAACGCCGCGAACCGGCAAGCCTTTCCGGCCACAGCACTAGATCCACCCCTTGCGGACGGCCTCCGCGCCGGCCTGGAAGCGGCTCTGCGCGTTCAGCCGCTTGAGCAGATCGGCCATGAGCCGGCGGACGGTCCGGATGGAGACACCGAGCTTGCGGCTGACGCCCTCGTCGGTGAGGCCGTCCTCCAGCATCTTCAGCAGGGCCAGGTCCCGCTCGCTGGGGGCGTCGTCGTTGTCGGTGGCGGGAGCCTCGCCGAGCGGTACGGCGCGCGACCAGAAGACGTCGAAGAGCTCGTCGAGGGCGGCGACGACGCTCCTGAGGCGGATGACGAACGCGCCTTCGCGGCTGTCGTCCTCGTCGACGGGGATCACCACGACGGAACGGTCGCAGAGGATCAGACGCATGGGCAAGGAGGGCACCGTGCGGGTCTGGCCGCCCCGGGATGCGAACCACGTGGCGTAGTCCACCGTGGCGTTGTCGTTGCGGACGCTGTCCAGGTAGACCGTCTGCATCCGTACGCCGCGGGCCAGGTTGCGCTGGTCGAGCGGCCGGCACGCCTCCAGGGCGGCGGCGCTGAGGGCGCCGCCGGGCATGAAGGCGCGGACCTCGGAGGTGGCCCGTTGCGAGAGTTCCATCAGCCGCATGCGGATGCTGTCCACCCCGTGCAACCGCTCGACGCCCTCGGTACCCGCCTGGATGTGCAAGGACGTGTATTCAGAGGCCAGCGCCGCGACGACGGCTTCGTCGCGGGAGAGCATGGCGCGTTGCGCGTCGAGCTCGGCCTTGGCCTCGTGGAGCAGGGGCGCGAGTCCGACTTCGGGGTTGACCGGTACGAAGCGCTCGACGTTGGAAGAGGAACGCAGAAGGGACAGCCGGGTGAGACGGTCGAGGGATGCGCGGATCTCGGATTCAGCGAGGTCGATGTTCCGCTGGATCTCCGCTATGTCCCAGTTCGGGTGGAGCAGGAGCGCCCGGTAGACATCGTGATCCCGCTCCCTCAGCCCAACGCTCGACAGCATCCCTGGTCCCCCTCGCCTTCAAAACGGCCAGCAGGGAAGGCCGCAGTGGCGCCATCATACTGACCGGTTTGCACTGACCAAAGGAAGTTCTAGAGTGATCAGACAGGCAGAGGAGTTCGTTGACAACCCAGCGAACGTCCGATATTCGGACACTCGCCGGGTTGTCCGGAGCGTCACGTGGCGGGCTTGAGGACCTTGCCGAGTCCGTACTTCTGGAGCACCTCGGGGACGCGGACGCTGCCGTCCTCCTGCTGGTACTGCTCCAGGATCGCGGGCAGGAGCCGGCTCGTGGCGAGACCCGATGCGTTGAGGGTGTGGACGAAGCCGCCCTTGCCGTGGCGCGGGCGGTAGCGGATGCCGCCCCGGCGCGCCTGGTAGTCACGGGAGTTGGAGACCGAGCTGACCTCCATGTACGCATCGACGCTCGGCAGCCACACCTCCACGTCAACGGTCCTGGCCATGGCGCCGCTGAGGTCCTCGGCCGCGAGTTTGGTCACCTGGTAGTGCAGTCCGAGGTCGGCCACCAGCTGCTCGGCCTTGGCGAGCAGCTCCGCGTGGGCCGCGTCGGAGCGATCCGGGTGCGCGAACTGCACCATCTCCACCTTCTGGAACTGGTGCCCCCGCAGGGTTCCGCGCTCCGTGGAACGATACCCGCCGATCTCACTCCGATAACAGGGGGAATAGGCGAAGTACCGCCTCGGAAGGTCCTCCTCCGGCAAGGTCTCGTCTCGATGCAGGGCGATGAGTGCCGTTTCCGAGGTGGGGATCAGGAACCGGTTCTGCTCACCCTTGCCCGCACCGACCGTAAAGACGTCCTCGCTGAACTTCGGGAACTGCCCGGCGGCATATCCCGCCTCCTGGCCGAGAATGTGCGGCGGCAGGATGAATTCGTATCCGTCGCGACGGTGGGCCTCGACGAAGTAATTGAGCAGAGCCCATTCGAGCATTGCGCCGTCACCCGTATAGACCCAGAACCCACTTCCCGCCAGTTTCACCCCACGCGCATAGTCCACCAGGCGCAGGGTCTCCGCGAGTTCCACGTGGTCCTTCGCGGGAAATGCGTACCGGGGCTTGTCTCCGATGACGCGGAGCGTTTCGTTGTTCTCCTTACCGCCGGGCACGACGTCGTCGTCCGGGAGGTTGGGCAGCGGGTCGAGGAAGGCGGCGCGGGTGGCGGCGAGCTCGGCGAGGCGGTCCTCGTGCTCCTTGATGCGGGCACCGACCTCGTGCGACCTGGTCCGTACCTCGTCCAGGGCGCCGTCGGTGAGGCCCTCGCGGGCGACCTGGCCCGAGAGCTTCTTGCGCTCGGCGCGCAGCGCCCCGATCTCACTCTGGACATGGCGGTACTCCGCGTCCAGAGTGAGGAATCGGCGCAGGTCGACTTGGACCCCGCGCTTGGCCAGGGCTCGTTCGACCTTTTCGGGATCCTGACGGATCAGAGCAACATCCAGCATGTGAGGTGACACTCCACTCCACTGATGGCCGACTTGCGGCATCGTCCCTGCGGAGCGCGGGCGAGCAGGGTAACTCGCGGTGCCACCACGCTTTCGCCGACAGAGTCGGCCTCGGTTGGCCCGGTCACGGGGGCGAGCCGGCAGGGCATTGAGCCGGCGTTCGCCAGCCTTTCCTCCCTGCACTCGGGAGGGGATTCACTCCGGGGTACGAGGCCGCGTTCTCAGCAAATCGGCGGCTCTCTGGACTCGCAACTTCCCGGAACTACTCGTCTCCGTCAACGTGTTGTAAAGACCCTAGATCACGAACTCGACCGCGGTCAAGGGACATTAATCCGAAGGTCGAGGCCGCTCTTCATCCGTGGAACTGCAGCTCGGCCGTGCGCCCTGATATCACGTCCCGAACACCCAGGCAGATCGCGGTGACGGCTGCCCGTTCGGCAGGGTCGCACACCGCCGAAAGGGACTCCTCCAACACGCTCCATTCACCCAGCCGCTTTCGGCCGATCTCTTGGAACAGCACCTGGTGCACCCCGGTGGCGCACAACAAGGAGGCGGTCAGCGCACCGTTCCTACTCACCGGCGGGTAGCGGAACAGGGCATTGCGGACGGTACCCACGTACCGCTCGTACTGTGCACGGTCCGCCGGCCCGTACCTCTCCCCGGCCGGCAGGCTCGGCCACCCGCGCGGCACGGGCACCAGCTCCCCGGACGACACGAGAGCGCTCAGGACACCCTCGTACGTCACGGGGGCGAGGTCGTTCACCCAGGTGCTCACGGACTTGGGCCGTCGCGTTGCCCGCAGCCGCTGCAGGATCTGGTCGAGGTGCGGCGCCCCCGTCGGACGGTCATTGACGACGACGAGGGCTCCCCGCTCCCTACCTAGGCGCCCCGCCAGCGTGAGGGACATGAGTGCGGCGCCGGCGACTCCCAGGCTCAGCTCTTCCCTTCGGCCCGGTGCGTCACCGGCGAGAGCGCCCGCGGCGAGGAGCAGGTAGCGGCCGGGCAGGCCGAGGGTCACACCGCCTCCGCCGTCGCTTCGGGGCGCGGCGCGGGCTCGACGGCCCGCTGCGGGCCGGTGATCCCCCGTACGGCCGGCAGCAGGCAGACGAGTACGCAGGGAACCGCGACCAGGGCCGCACCGGCCAGCAGGACACCGGACGTGCCGATCTGCTCGGTGAGGGGGCCGATCAGGGCGTACGCCAGCGGCATCGACACCACGGTCAGCAGGAAGTCGTAGGAGGAGACCCGGGACAGGACCTGCTCGGGGATGACGCGCTGCAGCGTCGCGTCCCACAGGGTGTTCAGCAGGATCATGCAGCAGTCGCCCACCGCGGCCGCCACCACCACCCAGGCCATGGGCAGTTCGAGCCAGAGCGTCAGCAGCGGGAGCACCGAGGCGGCCAGCACCAGGTTGCCCGCCACCAGGGGCAGCCGCGGGCGCCAGCGCAGTGCGATCACGCCGCCCACCAGCGCGCCGACCGCCATGCCCGCGCTGACCACCCCCCAAGCGGCGGCACCACCGAAGCGCTGCTGTGCGAGGACCGGGCCGAGGACGAAGAAGACGGCCATGCCGAAGTTCCACAGGGCGTGCACGACGAGGTTCGCGGCCACCCAGCGGCGGGAGACGATCTCGCTCCAGCCCTGGACGAGGTCGGCGGCGAAGGACTGCCCGCGCATGCCCCGGGCCGTCGCGGCGGGCAGCATCAGGAGGGCGACGAAGTTGACCGCGAAGGTCCCCGAATCGAGGAAGTAGACCGCCTTCGTACCCACCAACGGGATCAGCATGCCCGCCACGACGGGACCGGCGATCATGGACGCGCTGCGGACCAGCGACTGCAGGGCTGCCGCCTGCTGGAGCAGTTCCTTGCCCACCAAGGAGGGCATCAGCCCCTTGGAGGCCGGGCCGTGGAATCCGGCGGCGATCCCGTAGACCGCGTTGCCCACGGCGAGGACGAGTGCGGAGCCGTGGCCGGTGGCCGCCAGCACGCCCAGGGACAGCTGGGAGAGGCAGCGGACGCCGTCCGCGCACGCCATCACGCGTCGCCGCGGCAGGCGGTCCGCCACGACGCCGCCGATCAGGGTGGCGACCAGCCTGCACAGCATGCCGACGGCGAGCACGGTGCCCAGCTCGACGGCCCCGCCTCCTTGGCCGATCACCGCGAAGGCGGTGACCAGGGGGACCATGCCGTCTCCCAGGCAAGAGACGGCATGACCGACCCAGAAGATCCGGAACTCCCGTATCCGCAGTGGCCGCAGATCCTGGTGCAGCGAGATCACAGCTGTTGCCGCCACATCTCCTCGTAGCCGTCCATGAACGCGCGCACCTGCCGGCCGGTACCGAAGGTCGGGGCGACCATCGACTGTTCGACGAACGCGCTGCGCACGGCCTCCAGGTGGACCTCCAGATCCTCGGCGGAGTCGGCAGAGACGAGGCACAGGCCCTGCCAGTGGACGGTGGAGCGCACGGCGGGCGTGTCCGTGACGCCCAGCCGTGCTGCGATGCGCACTTCGTGGACGTACTCCGGGGCGCAGAACCGCTGCGGGTCCGGCACCTTCATGACGGTGCCGCGCGGCAGGTGCAGGGAGGTCGTCGCCACGTACCGGCCCGTGTCCTCGTCCGCCCCCGAAACCGGCACTCCGAGTGCGACCTCGACGGCGGAACGGGCCAGCGAGAAGCCGTGCTTGGCCATGACCCCCTCCTGGATCAGGGCCCCGCCGACGCGGGCGGCACACTCGCCGAACCAGAAGGCGCCGGTGGCCCGGTCCTGCAGCAGCTCCAGGTGGAAGACCCCGTCGTCGTACCCGAGCGCGTGCAGCGCCTTGCCCGCGAACGCCCGCGCCTCCTCACACCGCTCGTCCTCGCCCGTGCCGTCCGCGCGGTAGACGGTCAGCGGCTTGGTGTCGGTCGTGTACTCCAGGCACGGCTCGGCGTAGGAGCCGACGGAGGAGAAGACGACCGTGCCGTTCTGGACGACGCCGTCGACGATCCACTCCCGTTCCACGTCGACCAGATCCTCCACGACGAACGGTGTCGTCGCCGAAGGAGCCAGCCGCTCCAGGAGCGCCCGGTACTCCTCCTCGGACCGGGCCGCCTCGGTGGCGGTCGTGCCACCGCCGGCCAGGGGCTTGACCACGCACGGGCCGGGGAAGGGCACATCGGTCAGGGGGCTGCCGGGCACCACGACCCGTGAGCGGGCGGCGGTGAGCCCGGCGGCCAGGACCGCCTGCTTCTGCAGGTGCTTGTCGCGCATGAGGACCGCGCGCCCCAGCGGGGTGCCCGGCAGCTTCAGGAGTGCGGCCAGCGCGGCGACGGTGCTCACCGCGAACTCGTCGAAGGTCACGATGCCGCGCAGGTCCTCCCGGAGTCGATCGCCGAAGTGGCGCGACAGCCCGGCCCACACGTCCCCGACGTCGGTGACGTCCTCGACCACCACCTCCTCGACCCCGGGCGGGATCCGCAGTGACGTGCCGCGCAGGTGATCGGCGGTGTCCCGCACCATGACCGTGCGCAGTCCGCGCCGGACGGCCTCGTGGAGCAGCTGCGGATCGAGACCGATCACCGCGATCGCGTCGCGGCTGCCCTCTGTACTCATTTCCATGTGCATGACCTCCGGCTGCCTCACGGGGCAGGTGTGTTCAAATGCGTTCGACGGCGCGGTTGCGCAGCCGGTTACGGGTGTCGAAGACGTGCTGGGAGGCCGACTCGATGAGGTCGTAGTCGAAGCAATCGTGGTCCGTCAGCAGCACGGTCACGTCGGCCGACGCGAGCTCGTCGGCGGTGAGCTGGACGATCTCGATGCGCGGGTCGAGGGTGCCGGGGGTCGCGTGCGGGTCCACCGCGCGGACTTCGACGCCCGCCTCCAAGAGCTTGAGCGCGACGTCCATGGCCGGCGACTCGCGCAGGTCGGCGGTGTTGGCCTTGTACGCGAGTCCGAGCAGCAGCACCCGGCTGTCCGCGAGCACCCGGTCGTACTTCTTCAGCGTCTCGCCGATGCGCTGCACGACGTAGCCGGGCATGCCCCGGTTGATGTCGTTGGCCAGGTTGACGAAGCCGAGCGGGCGGCCCGTCTTCTCCCGGGACAGCCAGTCGAGGTAGATCGGGTCGATGGGCAGGCAATGGCCGCCGACGCCCGGGCCCGGGGTGAAGGCCATGTAGCCGAAGGGCTTGGTGCCCGCGGCGCGGATGGCTTCCCAGATGTCGATGCCCATGTCCGCGGCGAACATCGCGGTCTCGTTGACCAGCGCGATGTTCACGCTGCGGAAGGTGTTCTCCATGAGCTTCGCCAGCTCGGCCTCGCGGGTACCGCTGACGACGACGGTGTGCTCGACGATCGTGTCGAAGAACTCCTTCACCTTGATCTGCGAGTACTCGTTCACGCCGGACACGAGCTTGGGGGTCTTGGCGAAGGTCCACGTGGCGTTGCCGGGGTCGATGCGCTCGGGGCTGTAGCCGAGTGCGAAGTCACGCCCCGCCTTGAGGCCGGAGCCCTGCTCCAGCAGGGGCGCGACGACGTCCTCCGTGGTGCCCGGGTAGGTGGTGGACTCCAGGATGACCACCGCGCCCGGCTTGATCAGGGGCGCCAGGGTGGTCGCCGAGCCGATGACGGCGGACAGGTCCGGCTCCCCACCGGTCAGCGGGGTCGGCACGCTGATCACCGCGATGTCGAAGCCCTCGGCGTCGCCGAAATCCGGGCTGACGCGGTAGCGCCCGCAGTCGAACGCCTCCTGGAGCTCGAGGTCGGAGACGTCCTCGACGTACGAGTGGCGGGCGAGGAGCCGCGCGACGCGCTGCTCGTCGACTTCGAGACCGATGACCTGGAAGCCCGCACGGACGGCCTGAAGGGCCAGTGGAAGGCCCACGTAGCCCTGCCCGATGACGGCCACGCTCTTCTGCTTCTGCTGCACCGCGCGCATGCCTGTCCCCCTGCCGCTTTCTTTGAGATCGGATACTTCGGGCGCTATGAACGAAACAGACATCTACGGGTAGTCCTGCCTGGTCGGACGGATGGACACGTTGTCCAGGTGGATGTGGGCCGGACGGGAGACCACGAACTGGACGAGGTCCGCGATGTCGTCCGGGGTGAGGATCGGACCGATCTGCTCCTGGTACGACCTGAACCACTCCGGGTCGTAACCGGCGTTGGCCTGGAACGAACTGGCGACGATGCCCGGCTCGATCAGCGAGACCCGGATGCCCTTGGGCCCCAGCTCCCGCCGCAGCCCCTCGGATGCTCCGTGCACGGCGAACTTGGTGGCGCCGTACACGCTGTTGAAGGGGGAGACGTTGCGGCCGATGGTCGAGCCCAGTACGACCAGGTCGTACGAGCGGCGGGGTACCGCCGGCGCCGCCTCGGCCTCCACGCACATCGCCCCGGCGAGGATCCGCATCTGCCGCAGCGCGCCGAGGACGTTGACCTCGAGCAGTTCGGCCCACTGGGACTCGTCGGAGGTCATGACCGTGCCGGGCAGGCCCCGGCCCGCGTTCACCACACCGATGGCGGGGGCCGCGCCCAGCTCGGCGGCGCACCGCTCGACGCACTCGGTGAGGACCTCGGTGCGGCTGGCGTCGCCGGCCACGGCGATGACCCGGCCGCCGAACTCCTCGAGCCGGACGGCCGCTTCGTGCAGCCGGTCCTCGTTGCGCCCGTTGACGACGAGGTCGTAGCCCTGGGCGGCGAGCTTGCGCGAGACGGCCAAGCCTATTCCGGAGGACGCCCCGGTGACGATGGCCGCGCGCCTGATCTCCTGCTTCATCAAAACCTCCACGTTCGTTGATGGTTGGGGGCGATGGTTACGAGGCCATGCACCGCGCGGCCGTCGCCGGGGTCGGCAGGAAGCCGGTCCCGGCGGCCCACTCCAGTGCCGTGTGCAGCCAGGCCTGCGTCGGCGGGGCGAACTCCACGTCGAGACGGCGCAGCAGGGCCACGGTCCGTGCGTTGTCGAAGGCGACGTTGCGCTCGGGCCGGTGCTCCCAAGCGCGGCTCATCTCCGCGCTGCGGGCGTCGGCGCTCTCGAGCCGGCCGAGCGCGTGGGCGAACTCGCCGCGCTCCACGAGCCGCACCGGGTAGCCGAACCCCCGCATCCAGCGGATGACTTCGTCGTGCGGGACGGAGTGCGGCGTCTCCACGTGGTGCACGTCCGGTGGCACCTCCGCGGCGAGCGCGATCCGGCAGATTCCCTCCGCCACCGTGTCCACGTTGGAGAAGCCGAAGGAGGTCCGGGGGCTGCGCGGGGCGCATCCCGCCAGGACGTAGCCCTTCAGCGTCTGGTAGACCCGGTTGTCGCCGGTGTTGGGCTGGAAGGCTCCGGTCACGCTGTGGGCGGCGACGTGGTTCGTGCGGTAGACGGAGCACCGGACACCGCTGTCGCTCGCGGCCCGGACCAGCTTCTCCGCCTCGAACTTGGAGGCCTCGTAGGGCGACATGAACTTCTGCCCGAGGTCGAAGTCGGACTCGGCGAAGCGCCGTGCGCCGCTGTCGTGGAATCCCGCGACGGCCAGCGTCGAGACGTGGTGGAGCGGGATGTCCGGGTGGTCCGCGCGGATCAGGTCGACGAGGTTGCGCACCCCGCCGACGTTCACCTTCGCCAGTTCCTCCGGCGGCGCCACCAGCCGTACGTCGGCGGCGGCGTTGACGACCGAGGTCAGCCCGTCCAGGACGCCCCGCGCCGACAGTTCGCGCAGCAGGTCCCCGTCGGTCAGGTCACCCTCGACGACCTGGACCCGGTCCGACGCCACGAGCCGATCGGCCGCACTGCGCCCGGCCGCGCCGCGCACCAGGCACAGGACGTGGGCGCCCTGCGCCACCAGCCCGTCCAGCAGGTGTGCGCCGAGGAAGCCGGTCGCTCCGGTGAGCAGGACCCGGGGCGCCTGTGTGACGAGGGTGCGCGCCCTGGTCTCGGGCGGCAGACCGCCCGCGTAGGCGGGGAGGCCGGAGGTGGTCCGCCGCAGTTCCTCGACGGGCGGCGCGGACTCCCGGGCGCCGGCAGCGCGCTGGATGTCGGCCACGAAGCGGTCGAAGGCCTGCCGGGCCGCTCCCCGGGCGCGTTCCCGCTCGGTGCAGACGAGGTCCACCACGAACGCGTCGTCGACCAGCCTGGCCGTCAGCACCATGGGGTACATCGGGTCGTGCCGCTCGGCGCGCGCCGGGCCGCAGTACTCCGGCGCGAACGTCCAGGTGACGTTCCTGCCCCGGGGCGGGCTGAACCGTCCCAGGTAGTTGACCGCGATCTCGGCACCCGGCCGCGCCGAGTCCAGGCGCTCGACGGGGGCGTTCGCCACGCTGTTCTCGACCTCGGCGACGTTGCGGGCGAGGTCGTCGCCGAGCGCACTCACCAGGAGCGGCTTGACCGCGGTGAACCAGCCGACGGTGTCCAGGTAGGCGCTGGTGTGCTCGCCCTGGTCCCGGCCGTGGGTCTCGACGGTGACGCGGGTGCGCTCCGAGCCGGTGGCGTTCTGCAGCGCCCGCACGATCGACGCGATGGCCAGGGCCTCCAGGCGAAGTCCGTGACCGAACCGCGCCAGCAGGCTCCGGGTCACCTCCGGTGCGGCGGTCCACGTGTACGTCGCTCCGTGGACGTCCGGCACGTCACCGGCCGCCCCGCGCGGGGCGCGCTCCTCGGCGTCGGGAAGGGCGGCGGCCCAGTCGTAGTACGACCGCGACGGCGCGAGGGAGATGTCGGCGCCCTCGGCGGCGGCCTCGTACGCCCGCAGCAGGTCGTCCAGGACGATGCGCCAGGAGATGGTGTCGACCACCAGGTGGTGGCATACGAGCAGCAGCCGGTCCGCTGCGCCCGGGCCGCCCCGGAAGACGTGGCAGCGCAGGAGCCGGCCCGAGGCCGGGTCCAGGGAGCGGTTCAGCTCGGCGCTCGTACGTGCGATCGCCTCCGCCGCCGGCGGCCCGTCCCCGACCGACGACCAGGTCACGGCCAGCGTGCCGGTCACCGGGTAGAGGGCGTCGAGGGCGCCCGTCGCGCCGACCGAGCCGCGCAGTGCCTCGTGGCGGTCGAGGACCGCCGCGAGGGCCGCGCTGAGCGCAGCGATGTCCAGGGTGGGCTCGCAGGCGAGCAGCATCGCCTGGTTCCAGTGCGCCGTGCCGCCCGGCACGGCGTCGAAGAACCAGCGCTGCGCGGGGCCCAGCGTGCCC
This sequence comes from Streptomyces sp. NBC_01439, assembly GCF_036227605.1. Lineage (GTDB taxonomy): Bacteria > Actinomycetota > Actinomycetes > Streptomycetales > Streptomycetaceae > Streptomyces. Next base: position 2,735,324 of record NZ_CP109487.1, read on the forward strand.
CACCTGCCGGGCTCGGCGGCCTCGGCCGGTGCGCGATCCGTCGCGTTCTCCCGCCGGGCGGCGGCCTCGGCGAGCCGCGCCGCGCTCGGGTGGTCGTACACGTCGGTGACGACGACGTCGTGGCCGCGTTCCTTGAGGAAGACGACCGTGCGCATGGCGAGGAGGGAGTCCCCGCCCAGGGCGAGGACGTCGGAGTCGGGCCCGACGTTCCTCAGGCCCAGGCTCGTGCCCCAGAACTCGGCTATCTCGTGGGCGAGTCGGCCGGCCCCGGCGCTGTCGTGCGGCTGTTCCGGCCCAACTTCCAGCGATTCCTCGACCATGGCCCGGAGCCTGCGGTTGTCCCGCTTGCCGTTGGCGTCGACCGGGAACCGGGGGACGGCGACGATGGGTGCGGGGAGCGCGTACCGGGGCAGCTTGTGCGCCATGTGCCCGGGGAGCGCGGCGAGCGTCGCGTCGCGATCCGCGCCGGCCGCCCCGGAGTCCAGGGTGACCGCCGCGACCAGGCGCGTCTGACCGTCCACGATGCGGCCGAGCACGGCGGCGCCGGCGACACCGGGGCAGTGCGCGAGGACCTGCTCGACCTCGGCGAGGTCCACGCGGTAGCCGTTCACCTTGGTCTGGCGGTCCGCCCGGCCGAGGAAGACGAGGTTGCCGTCGGGGAGCCTGCGGCAGCGGTCGCCGGTGCGGTAGACGGTACCGCCCTCGGTGGTGCGGAAGCGGCCGGCGGTGTCCGGCCGGATGCCGACGTAGCCCAGGGTGACCCCGGGGCCGCCCACGACCAGCTCGCCGACCGTGCGGTCCACCCGGTTCCCGGGTTCTGCGCCGTGGTCCAGGTCGAGGGTGTTCTCGCCGATCGCGGTGCCGATGGGAACGGACGGCTCGTCCTCGGGGAGGTCACCGGCGCGGGTGGCGACGAAGCAAGCCGTGCCGACCGTGGTCTCGGTCGGGCCGTAGTGGTTGACGATCCGGTGTGCGACCCCGCCCTCCAGCAAGCCGGCCGCGAATTCCCGGGACAGCAGCTCACCGCCGATGATCACGGTGTCCAGCGCGGCCGATCGCGCAGGGCGTCCGGGCAGGAGCGCCGCGAGGTGGGAGGGGGTGGTCTTCAGGCAGGTGACCTGGTGATCCGCCAGTTCCTGCCACAGCGCGTACGGATCGCGGGCGACGCCGTCCGAGACGACGTGGACGCGGCCCCCGGTCGCCAGGGCGAGCATCCACGACGTGTGACCGAGGTCGGCCGCGAGGGTCGTCATGTGCGCGAAGGAGGGCGGCTCGGCCGCCTCGAAGCGCAGGCGCCCTGCCAGTGAGGCGGCGTAGTGGGCCGCGTTGCGCTGCGCCACCGCCACGGCCTTCGGCTCCCCGGAGGACCCGGAGGTGAAGGAGAAGTACGCGACGTCGTCGGCGTCCGGCTGCCAGCCCCAGACGCTCGCGCCGCTGTCGGCGCGGGCCATGAGGTCGTCCACGTCGACGAAGTGCGCGTCCTCGGCGGCCCGCGTCGACAGGACCACCCGGGCGCCGACCGTCCGCAGTCTGCGCTCGCGGTCGCTCTCGCTCCAGTCCGGGCTGACGACGAGGACCGGGTTGCCGCAGCCGAGCACGCCGTACAGCAGCGCCATCAGGCGGGCGTCACGCGGTCCCGCGACCGCCACCGGCTCGCCGGGCACGACTCCCGTGTTCTTGAACTCCTCGACCAGATGGCCGACAAAGGAACCGAGGGAGGAGTAGTTCCACGATCTGTACGCGTCCGAAAGGGCGATCCGCCCGCCCGACTCGCGCACGTTCTCTTCGAGCATTTCCCCGAGAAAGTGATACACGGGCTTCCTTTCCTTTCCAGCACATGGCCCATGCCGTGAAGTCACCCGAGCGTCGTGGGCTGTTCCTCGACGAGTTCGGCCACCTTCGCCCCGTACGTCCGGAGCCAGCCCGCCACTTCGGTCTCGTTGAACCGGCCGGGGTCGAAGGCGAAGTTGAGCGAGAGCGAACCGTCCAGCCGGTCGAAGGCGACCACCTCCAGCTCGCGCAGGACCCGGCTGCGCGGCATCGGCAGCCCGTGCGGACGCTGCAGGCCGGCGTCCTGGAAGTCGATCTGGTGATAGCGCCTGCCGTGCGCAGCGCTCGGCTGCGGCTGGTTCTGGTAGATGAAGTGGATCGAGAAGACCTCGGCGAGCTGCTTTCCGGCGAACGGCTCGACCGATTCGATCAGGTCGGCGAAGGGGTACATCCGGTACTTCGCGAGGTCCCGCATCCGCTCGCTGATCAGCGCGTGCAGACCTTGGGCCGGACCGGCGCCGGTCAGCGAGATGCGCAGCGGCATCGGGCTGATGAACACGCCCAGGCAGGTGTCGTCCTCGCCGCCCTGGCGGCCTGCGGTCGACGTGCCGATCAGCAGGTCGTCCTTCCCGGTGACCTCGGAAAGGAACTGGGCGAACGCGGTGAGCAGGACGTTGTAGACGGTGACGCGCTGGTGCTGCGCGTACGTGCGCACCGCGTCGGCCTGCCCCGGGGCGAGCAGCAGGTTCACGTACCGGCTGGAGTCGCCGGACCCGGCCGGCGAGCTCGGCGCCAGGGTCGCCGGGAGCCCCGTCGGGGCGCCGGCGCCGCGGAAGACGGAGCGCCAGTGGTCCCGCGCCTCCTCGATCCGGCCGTCCGCGACGTACGCGCGCTGCCGGGCGGCGAACGCCTCGTACTGGGGGGCGGGCTCCAGTGTCGCGGGGTCCGTGCCCTGTTCCAGGGCGTGGTAGACGCGCTCCAGGTCCTCGAACAGGAGGGAGATCGACCAGCCGTCGGTGGCGATGTGGTGCAGGTGACCGATGACGAGGTGCTCGGTCGGCGACAGGGTGAGCAGTTCCAGCTCGAAGGGCACCTCGGACTCGAGGTCGAAGAACCGCATCGACCGCTCGACGGCGGCGTGGACCGCAGCCCGCACCTCGGCCTCGCCCAGACCCTGCAGGTCCTGCGTGCGGGTCGGGGGACGCCAGTCGGTCAGGCTCCGCTGCAGGGGCGGGCTGCCCGGCTCGTAGACGCTGCGCAGCACGGCGTGGCGGCGGCTCAGCTCCGTCAGTGCGGCCTCGAAGAGTCGGTGGTCGAGCTCGCCGGTCACCTCGAAGAACAGGTCGACGTTGCCCAGTTGTTCCTTCGCGAGGCCGAACCAGCGCTCCTGGAGGCGGGAGGTGACGCTCACTGCGCCGCCGGTCCGCGCCGCGGGTGCCTCCTGTTCCCCTGCCGGCTCCTGCTGCTGCTCCTGCTCCGTACCGCCGCCGTGTTCAGCCTGGACCAGCACTCGGAATGCCCCGAAGTCCTCGGCCTCGAACAGCATGTGCGGAGCGAGCGAAGTGCCGAGCGCCGCATTGAGCTGGGAAATCAGGAGGATGGCGGATATGGAATCTCCGCCCGCCTCGAAGAAGTTGGTGTCGTCGTCCACTTCGCAGCCGAGCATCGTGGCCCAGCCGTCGCGTACGACCTTTTCGATCTGATCCACTGTTCCCACCCTAGAATTCGTTCTTGGCGTTTTGGCCGGCGTCGCTTTCCTCACCGCACATGCGGGTCAGCGCCGCCAGGAATTCCCGGCCGAACCGGCGCACCGTGCTCTCCTCGAAGAGGGCCGTCGCGTATTCGATCCGGCAGTCGTAGTCGTCGTCCGACTCGTCCAGGTAGAGCGTCAGGTCGAGCTTGGAGACCCGGCTCTCGACGTGCAGGGGCGTGACGTCCGTGCCCAGCAGGGAGAACGCGGCGCCGTGCGCCTCGTCGTAGGCGAGCATCAGCTGCGGGGGCCGGCCGCCGACCTCGACCCGCGTGACGCTCGGCGCCTCGTACGCCCGCTCCAGGGCGCCCCGGATCCCGTCGAGCAGCTCCGGTGCGCGGGCGCCCTGCTCGATCTCCACGTGCAGCGCGACCGTCCGCATGAAGCAGCCCAGGACGTCGTCGGACACCTCGTCACCGCGGTTGGCGACGGGAATGGACACGGCGAAGCGGCGTTGGTCCGTCCAGGAGGCGACGACGTCCGCGAAGGCCGCGCAGCACAGCGTGAACGGGGTCGTCCGCAGCCGTCGTGCCCGGCCCCGGACGCGTACGGCCAGATCGTCCGGTACGTCGACGCGGAGCGTGGCGCCGTGGCCGTCCGCCCGCTTGGGCCTCGGGTGGTCCGTGGGCAGTTGGGCGGTCGGGTACCGGTGCGGGGGCGGGGCGTGCGTGGCGGGTTCCGGCGCCGCCACCGGGGTCCGGCTCACGGCGGCGTGGGGCGCCGCGCCCTGCGAGCGGGCCGCGTACGCCGTGCTCAACGAGGCGAGCAGCGGGCGCAGGGACTGTCCGTCACAGACGGTGTGGTGGACCGTGAGGCTCAGTACGTGACCGGTGTCGCCGACGTCGAGGAGGAGGGCCCGCAACAGCGGTCCGCTCGCCAGGTCGAAGGGCCGGGCGCCCTCGTCGCCGAGGTGGCCCGGGACGAGTTCCTCGTCCGTCTGGACAGTGGCCAGCTCTACGCGGCTGAGGGCCGGTCGGGTCTCGGTGAGTCGCAGCGCACCGTTCTTGTGCTCGAACCCGATGCGCAGGGCCCGGTGTGCGGCGACCACGTCGTGGAGCGCGCGGGCCAGGGCTTCGACGTCCAGTGCGCCCCGGATCCGGAACGCCAGCTGGATGTTGTAGAGCCCCGGTGCCGGGGTGCACTTCTCGTGCAGCCACATGGCGGCCTGGGTCTCGGAGGCCAGGTCGACACCGACGCCGCCGGTGGTGGTCGGCGCCTGCTCCGTTGCATCCGGTGCATCCGGCTCGGCGGCCGCCCGGTCCACGGCGCGCGCCAGCGACTCGACGGTGACGGCGCGTGCGAAGTCCGCTCGCCGCAGCCGTACGCCGTACGCGGCGTTCACCCGGGCGATCACCCGCATCAACGCGAGGGAGTGGCCTCCTCGTTCGTAGAAGTCGTCCAGGACGCCGAAGTCGCGCTCGCGCAGGACCTCGCGCCAGATCCGCTCGACCGTCTTCTCGACCTCGTCGCGCGGGGCCACCGCACCGGATCGGGTGCCGGGCCGGGCCGGCTCGGGCAGCAGTCCGTGGTCGGTCTTGCCGCTGGCGGTGCGGGGGAACTCCGCCAGGACCGTGAACGTCGAGGGCAGGGCGTGCGAGGGCAGGTCCCGCAGCATCCGGGCGCGCAGCTCGCCCGCGTCGGGCGGTGTGCCGGGCGTTTCGGGCACCACGTACGCGGCCAGCTCGCTCTCGCCCGCGCGCACCCACACCCGTACGGCGGCATCCCGTACCCCGGCGCACTCCTTGAGTACGGCCTCCACGCCCTCGGGCTCGACGCGGAAGCCGCGGATCTTGACCTGGCGGTCGCGCCGGCCCAGGTGGTGCAGGGTGCCGTCCGGGTCGAGGCGTGCGAGGTCGCCGGTGCGGAAGACGGTGGTGCCCGTGGCCGGATGGCCGGGCAGGAAGCGGTCGGCGGTCAGCTCGGGTGCGTTCGCATATCCGTTGGCCAAGGACGGTCCGGCCAGCAGGAGTTCACCGGCCACTCCGTCGGGCACGGGCCTCAGGTCCTCGTCGACGACGAGGACGCGGGTGCCGCGGATCGGGCGCCCGATCGGTACGCGTGCCTCGCCCGCGGCGTCTTCGTCGGTGAGCAGGTCCCGGGTGTCGTACGTCGTCACGTCGGCGGACGACTCGGTCAGTCCGTACTGGTTCAGCAGCGTCCGTCCGGGCAGGGCCGTGCGGAACAGCTGCGCGAGGTCCCGGTCGAGGGTCTCCCCGCTGCACGTCCAGATCTCCAGGACGGGCAGGCGTGCGCCCAGGTCCGGAAAGCTGGTGAGCAGCGCCCGCAGTAGCGACGGCACCAGGCAGATCCGGGTGACCCGGTGCTCGGCCAGGAGTTGGACGAGCAGGTCCAGGTCGAGCGAGGCGTGGGCGGGCGGCAGGACCACGGGGATGCCCTGCGCGAGCGAACCCCAGACCTCCCAGAGGGAGTCGACGACCGACGGCGCCGTGTTCTGGACCGAGACGTCGCTGCTGGCGAACGGCTGGGCCTCCCACATCCAGGTGCACCGGTTGAGGGTCGCGCCGTGCGAGCCGACGACGCCCTTGGGGCGCCCCGTCGACCCCGACGTGTACAGCACCCATGCCGGGTCCTGGGGGGCCAGCGGCACGGAGGTGAAGGCCTCGGCGCCCGCCGTCCCTCCCCCGACGCCGTCCGCCGGGCGCCGCCCGTCGCCGACGAGGCACCACGGCCGTCCCGTCGCGCGCCCGGCCGCCTCGTCGGCGGTGACCACCGCCTTGACGTCGCTGTTGTCCAGGACGAAGGCCCGGTGGTGTTCCGGAGCGGCGGGGTCGACCGGGGTGTATGCGGCCCCAGTCTTCCACGCGGCGAAGGCGGCGACGACGAACTCGGGCGAGCGCGGCAGCAGCAGCCCCACCACGTCGCCGGGGCCGACGCCCTGCGCGGCCAGGTCGCGGGCGAGTCGGCCCGCCACCCGGTCCAACTGCCCGAGCGTCAGCCAGCCGGCGTCGTTCCGGCCCACCGCGAGCACGTCGGGGCTCGTGCGCGCGCGCTGTTCGACGAGATCCCGCAGCAGTGCGGCAGTCTCGCTCATGACTCAACCTCATTCCCGGCTTCGTGTCGGTTCGTCGGACGGGCCGCGGGCCCGGTCAGCCGGAGTCGGCGACCTTGGTGACCAGAAGGGCGATCCGCCGTGCGTACTCGTCGAGTTCGCTGACCGCCACGTACTCGCCGTCGGTGTGGGCGCCGTGGCTGTCCAGGCCGCCGGGGCCGCAGACCACCGTGTAGTCGGCCGCGTCCTGGCCCCAGATCGCGTCGCTGGTGAAGGCTTCGTCGAGCTGGTCGCCCGCGAGCCGCTCCAGGCCGCACTCCGCGAGCAGTGCCTCGTACTCCGACGACCGGTTGCGCAACGACGGCAGGCCCTGCTTGAGCCACCGCCAGTGCAGTGCGTCGCCGAGATCGGCGGCCCACTCGCGGGCGAACCGGCTCGGTCCGTACTCCGCCTTCACGCGCTCCACGGACGCGGCGAGGATCTCCTCCACCCGCTCGTGGACGACCTGGGCGTAACGCGTGTCGCAGTAGGCGAAGTTGACGAGCAGGCGCCCGCTTCCGTACACGCGGTTGTGCTGGAGGCCGGTGTGCAGACCGGCGACACAGCATTTGATGTCGCGGTTCTCCACCAGGTCCTTCAGACCGGAGGCGAGGTCCGTGGCGACGGCCGCGAGGACGAGCGTGGCGTTGGCGTTCTCGTACGGGAAGTCGTCCGTGCTGTCCGGAGCGTCCATCGTGACTTCGAGCGTCATCGTCGCGAACGACGTGTCGTGGACGAGCAGACCGGTCGGCTCGGCGAACACCAGCAACGATGCCTTGTCGCGCTTCGCCAGCGCCGGCTTGGTGCCGTAGCACCCCATCGCTCCGCCTTCTTCACCCGGTACGGAAAGAATGACCGTACGGACTTTTCCGGCGAGATCCGGATTCTGGCGGTATGCGTACGCTACACCGCAGACAACGGCAATTCCAGCCCCTTTGTCGTCCACCGCGCCCCGCGCGTGAATGACGCCGTCCCGGAATTCGACCGGAAGGTGCGGGGATACCGTGTCGACGTGGAAATTGATGACGACCGTCTTCTCCGCGTCGGCGTCACCGATGCTCGCCGCGACGACCGGCTGGTCGCTCAGCCACCCCTCGGCACCGGCGTGTTCCCGCACCAGCACCGGGGTGTGCGGGTCCGCGAGCAGCGCCGTGACGTCGGCGGTCTCCCAGGACACCTCGAATCCCCGGTCCCGGGTGAATTCCGCGAACATCTCCTGCGCCCGCCGCGTCCCGGCCGGGTCGCCGCCCTCCAGCGGGCTCACGCTGTCGGTTTCGAGAAACCGCAGGAGGAACTCGATCGCATCATTGTCCATCATCATCCGGTCAAACCTTCTATGCATGCGGCGACGCTCTTGTACAGCGCTTCGCCGTCCTCGCACTGAATTCCCAGGTGCGGCTGCACCAGGAGGTGCGGTTCCAGGCTCAGCGTCATTTCGGGGTATTCGCTCAGGACGAGTGCCAGCGTGTCCGCGACGCGGGCCCTCCCTTCGCCGGGCAGGCAGGGCACGGCCTCCCCCTCGCGCAGTCGCGCGTCCTTGATGTGTACGTGCCGCACGTACGGGAGGACCGCCCCGGCCATCTCGACGGAGTCGTAGCCGTACCAGACGCCGTTTCCGGTATCCATGAGGAAGGCGAGGTGCTCGTCGCCGGCCTCCCGCATGAACAGCTCCGCCGAAGCCGCGTCCCGGCCGCCCCAGCCGACGCAGTTCTCGTGCAGGAGACGGCGGTCGTAGGCCTTGGCCAGGTCCCGCAGGGCGAGCAGGCGGCGCACCGATTCGGCCTGCCACGCCTCGTCGGTCAGCTCCGCCCGTCCGTACGACATCACGCGCACCGATGGCGTCCCGAAGAGACAGGCCAGCTCCAACCAGCGTTCGGCCGTCGCCAGGTCCTCCTCCAACGTGGTGGCGGCGATGCTCCCGGCGCCGACCGGGCTGTCCAGGGCGACGACCGAGAGTCCGGCGTCCGCCAGGGAGCGGGCCATGTCTTCGGTCTCGGGCCACGCGTACGCGCCCAACGAGCGGCCGGCGACCGAGCGGAGCTCGATGCTCTTCAGTCCCAGGGCCTCGGTGTTGGCGATCTGCTGCTCCCAGGTGAAGCCGCACTCGTCGCCGATGACGGACAGCCGGTCGCGCCACCCTTCGTTCAGCACGCCGTGCCCTCCGCGCCGTCGTCGACCTCGGCTGCGATCCGGTCGAGCAGCAACCGGGCCTGCACCTCGTCCATGCGGTTGTTGAAGCCGACCTGGGCATGCAGATAGGTACCCAGACCGTCGCGCCCGTGGTTGCGCAGCACGCGCAGACGCCGGGCGGTCTCCTCCGAGCAGGCGACGATGCCGAAGTCACCGGCTCCGTACCCGTAGTCGCGGGCGGCGTGGACGACCACCGCGTCCGCCGCGGCGACCCGTCGGGCGACCCGCTCCTGGCGTACGAGCGAGGCGAACTCCCCGATGCCCACGACCTCGGCGGTACCGACCGCGCCCGGGCACTGCGCAGCTTCTGCGGGCACCGTCAGGTCCCTCACCAAGAGGGATCCTTGAACCGGAACCCCATCGGCCCACAGTGCGCTCGCCTGCTGCACGAGACGGCCCTCGCCCTCGACGACGGCGCGCACCGCGGCACCGGCGTCCGACGCCACGGTCAGCGGTGCTCCCGCGAACCCGGCCCGGCGCACCAGCATCAGGCCCACCGGTCCGCTGCTCACGCAGACCGCGCTCTTGCCCGTGACCCCGCTGACGTACTCTTCCAGCGCCCGCACCTGCGGGCCGACGATGAACGACTCGTCGCGCACGGCGGCGTCCATGTACAACAGGACCGTGCGGGCCAGGTCACGCCCCGCGGTAGAAGTCGACGATGCTGTCGCAGACATGTGCTGCCTCCTCTTCCAAGAGATCCGAATACAGCGGCAGGGCCAACACGCGGGTGGACGCGGCCTCGGCGACCGGCACGGGCTGCGCGCAGTCCGCGACGTCCGCCAGGCACTCCTGCCGGGACAGCGGCAGCGGGTAGAAGATCTCCGTCGTGATGCCACGGGCCTTCAGATGGGCCTGCAGCTCGTCGCGGCGGTCGAACTCGCCGACGTAGACGTAGCCGACGTCCTCGGGCGACAGCTGCGGCAGCTGCCGTACGCCCTCCGTGTCGCGCAGCCGCCCGTCGTAATAGGCGAACAGCTCCCGGCGCTTGTCCTTGAAGGCGTCGAGGAGCGGCAGGCAGGCCTGGACGACGGCCGCCTGGATCTCGTCGCACCCGTACACGCTCGCCGATCCGTCGAGCCGCCCCAAGATGGCGTCGAATTGCTCGAGTTGGGCCGGGTCCGTGGCGATGACCGCCCCGGCGTCGCCGAGCGCGCCGATCGTCTTGCTGGGGAAGAAGGAGAGCACTCCGCCGCGCGCGGCCGTGCCCGCCACGCGCCCGGCCCGGCTCATGCCGATGCCCTGCGCGCTGTCCTCGATGAGGAGCAGCCCGCGGTCCTCGCAGAGGAGGCCGAGGCGCTCCATGTCCGCCATGGTCGTGAACAGGTGGACGGCGAGTACGGCCTTGGTGCGCTCGGTGACCGCCTTTTCGACGGCCTCCGCGGACACCGTGTAGGAGTCCGGGCGGATGTCCACGATGACGGGGCGCGCGCCGACGTGGATCACCGCGGCGACCGACGCGAAGAAGGTGTACGCCGGGACGATCACCTCGTCGCCGGGGCCGATGCCCTGCTGTCGGAGCAGTACGAGCAGCGCGTCCGAGCCGCTGGCGGTCATGCGGACCCCTGCGCAGCCGAGCCGCCGGGCCAGCTCCTCCTCGACCTCGCGCACCAGGACGCCGTCGACGGGGAGGCCCTCGTCGATGCTCCGGGCGATGTTCGTCTCGACGCTCCCGCGCACCTGCTGCCAGGTCGTCGAGTTCCTGAAGAACGGTACGTTCGTCACGGAGCACCTGCCCGGCGCCGTGCGGCTTCCAGTACGTCGATGCAATGCACGTGCATGTCCACGTTGAATCTGGCCTGACCTTCCGCCGGCCCCGCCGTGTAGGCGGAGACCAGACACTCGGTGAGGGGGCGGTCCGGGATCTCGTGGATCCGCCCCGTGCTGTCGTGGTAAAAGCTCGATCTGTCGGCCTTGGTGAGCGGGAGGTCGACCCGCAGGTCGCCGCCGGAGCAGGCGACGCGCAGGCGCCTGGTCCGCAGTTCCTTGTCGAGGTGGCCGACGAGGGTTCCCATCACGCCGCTGCGGTGTCTGACGACCACGTACGCGCCGCCGGCGTGCGGCAGTTCGCGGCCGTCGGCCCACAGCGACCGCGACGAGGCCTGGAGGACGTCCTCTATCTCGCCGAACGTCCAGATCGCGGCGAGCACCTGGTGCGGCAGCTCCACCTCGAAGGCGCTGCTGTGACTCGTGTTCGACAAGGTCCGGCCGACGCGGTCCTTGGACTGCTCGAACTCGTAGTGCAGGGGCTTCCCGCCCCGGTCCAGGTCGCGGCGCAGACGGTCCACGCCCGACGAGAAGTTCCAGATGCCCACCGGGTAGAGGGAGGCGCCCGCACCCGCGCACGCCTTCGCCATCCGGCGTGCGGTGTTGCCGTCCGTCGTCAGGGGCTTCTCGACGATGATCCGCTTGCCGCCCAGCTCAACGATCTCTTCGACCACGGCCGCGTGGTCGGCGGGCGGGACCGTCACGTGGAAGACGTCGGACGCGGTGATCCCGGGGAGGTCCTGGAGGGTGGCGTAGACCGGCAGGTCATGGGCCTGCGGACTACGGGGGTCGACGGCGACGATCTCGTCGACCGCGTACCTGAGGTCGGATTCCTCGATGGCCGTTCGGTGGAGGTCTCGCGCCGCGTGCCCGTATCCGACGAGGACGGTCCTCATGGGCGCTCGCCGAGGGGAAGCGCGCAGAAGAAGCCCCCTACGTAGCGCTGCCCGAGGTCGGCCGACAGGTCCCCGGAGGCCTTCGCCAGCATCTCCTCGGCGAACACCTCCGCGTCGTCGCGCGGTACGTAGCCGATGTGCCTGCCCGCGTCGAGCGACCACCAGCGCCGGGTGTTGTCGGAGACGCCCCACACGATGTGGAAGCCCTCGGCCCGCAGCGACGCCTCGACCAGCCGCACGCAGTCCGCCGGGGAGAGCCAGGTGGAGAGCGACCGGACGTCGAACGGTTTGTCGTAACAGGTCCCGATGCGCAGGCAGACGACGTTCATGCCGAACCGGTCGTGGTAGAGGGCGCCGAGCGACTCCAGAGCCGCTTTGCTGAACCCGTAATAGGTGTCCGGCCGTGCGGTGATGTCGCCCGGCAGTTCACCCGCACCCCGCTCCTGGAACCCCGCCGCGTGGTTGCTCGACGCCAGCACGACCTGCTGGACGCCCTCCAGGCGCGCGGCTTCGAGGACCGTACGCGTCCCGTCGACGTTGACGTCGACGATCCGCTCCCAGCTGTCCTCGTCGGTGATGCCCGCGAGGTGCACGACGGCGCTCGCGCCGCGCATCGCGGCCCGCATCGCGTCCAGGTCGGTGACGGACGCCTGCTCACAGCCCTCGTCCGGAGTGCTGTCCGTGAGCCGCAGCGGATGCCGCAGGCCCTGCCTCAGCATCCGACCCATGTTCCCGGCCGCCCCGGTGATGAGTACCGGTTGATCCATAGTTCTTCCCACCCGCTTGTCGGTCGGCTCAGCCCAGGACGACCTGGGCGCGGAACCACTCGTTGATCTCGTGAAGCCTCTTGACGACGTCGTCCTCGGTTGCGCCACGCACCACCACCTCGCCGATGTGGACGTCGGATGCGGCGGTCGGCGCGTCGACCCGGTAGCCGACGCCCACCATGGGGCGCCCGGAGACCACCCCGTCCTGCGCGAGGAACTCCGCGCGGCTCGGAATGGCGCGTACGGTGCCGGTGCCCGCGGCCATCAGCAGGGCGTAGCCGTGCACCTCGCCGGAGGGTGCGGCGGTGACGGGGCCCGGGCCGCCGAACATCGTCTTCGCCCACTCCAGGTGGAGGTCGACGCCGAAGTGCGCAGAGACCAGCTGGTCGATGGGACCGCCACCGACGCGTCCGGCGCACTCGCTGAAGGTGACCTCGTCGCCGTGCACGAAGACCTCCATGTGGAAGACCCCGTCCCGGTGACCGAGCGCGGCCAGGGAGGCGCGTGCCAGCGAGCTGACCTTCTCGTACAGGGACGGGTACAGCACGGGGCGCAGCGCGATGCTGCCGGACAGTACGCCGGAGCGGAGCTCGATCACGTTCTGGAGGTACCGGCTGATGCCGAGGAAGAGCAGTTCGCCGTCGCGGACGATTCCGTCCACGTGGTGCTCGGCACCGGTGACGAACTCCTCCACCAGGAACGGCCCGTTGAATCCGGAGGTACGGAATTCGGCGATCGCGTGGCCGAATTCCTGCGTGTCCCGCGCCACATAGGTGTTCGCGCACGAGGCGCCCAGAATGGGCTTGACCACCACCGGCAGCTGGTCCGACACGCTGTCCAGCGCAGCGAGGTCGGGATGAATGCGACAACCCGCGACTGGAATATCTGCCTCCGCTATCCGGCTCTTCTGCAGGTACTTGTCCCGCAGCAGAGCCGCCGTCAACGGCTTTATCGGGCTCAATTCCGCACCGAGGAGCGCCGTGGCGACGAGGGAGAACTCCTGCTGGCTACAGACGGCGTCGAAATCAGAGGGGCTGAGACCCTCTCGCTGAAGAGCGCACAGGATCTCCTCCACATCCGTGCAGTCGGAGACCAGAACGGCGCTCTCCACCTCGGCCTGGTCGCCGAACCGGGCGTAGATGTCCGGGGTGGCCACGCACCACACCCTGGCGCCCAGCTCACGCAGCGCACTCAAGGTGGCGATCCTCCAGCCGATGAGGAGAACCCTCCGCGCCGGTACGGCTCGATCTTCACAGCCAACAGCTACCACGCCGACTCCCAGTGAGTGGAAACAACTACGGCCAGTCCGGGCCCGATTGGAAATTACTTACGTACCGACGCACCTTCAGGCCCGTCCGGTCGGACGGCGCGAAATAGCCGTCGAATCTGATGAAGTTGAGCGACCCGGCCGTCTCGACCAATCCTGGACTTCGCGAAGTGCGGCGTCATGCTTTCGAGCTGGCCCCTCCCGGCCATGGCACCCAGAGGCCACGTCGCGGCCCGCCGGATCCCGCAGAACCGGCGCGTCGGGGATGGGCCGCCTCCCTGACATCCGCGCCATCGGGGTTTGGCCTCTGGAGGACATGACCTGTAAGTGCCAGCCCGAAAGCGTGACGCGGCATCCTGCAGCAAACAGGATTGGGTCCAGACAGTCCGATCATGCGAGGTCGAGAGTGAATCGATACATCACGAACGTCTTTCGAGGGACGTTCCTTTCCGCGCTCTTCGTCATTCCGCCGATTTATGTCGCGCAGGCACCGGCCCAGGCGCCCGCCCCGGCCTCCGCCCTGGCTTCCGCCCAGGCAACGGCCGAGACAACGGCCGGGGCAACGGAGCAGGCGCCGCCCGGCAACTGGGCCTGGGACTGACGGTGCTCGGTGGGTCGTGTCGGCACGACCCACCGAGCACTCGCCGGGAACACGGCCTGGCGGCCCTCCGGCCGCGATCCGAGCCGCAGCAGCCCGTCGCGGCTGCTGCGGCCACCGACTTCTCTTACTAGGACGCTTCGTGAGCAACGCCCTCGAACTCCAGCTCATCCTGCAGGACTTCCCGGATCAAGCTGCGTTCTGGCAGCGACAGCGGACCACCTGGGCCGATCCCACGGCGCTGGTCCGCGACCACCTGCGCGACCACGCCGGCGGCCGCACCGCCGTCACCGTGGCGCTCCCGGACCACACGGCCCTCGCCGCCCGGTCCCTGACCTCCGGCGATCCGCTACTGACCCGGGTGCTCGGCGGCTCGGTGCTCGCCCTGCTCGCGGCGCGCGCCACCGATCGGGACGAGGTGACCGTGTTCCTCCCGCTGCCCGCGGCGGCGGGCGGAGACCTGGCGGTCCCCGTGACCATTGCACTGACGGACGACCTCACCGGGGAGGGCCTGCTCGGCTCGGCTCGCGCCGCCCTCGAGGAGGCGTCGGTCCACCTGGACGTTCCGCTGCACGCGCTCCTGGACGCGGAAGAGACCCGGCCCACCGATCTGATGCTCGCCGTGGGCGGCTGCCTCACCGAGGAGGACGCCTCCGCCCGCGGCTGCCCGCTCCTGCTCGACCTGCGTCTTGAGCCGGAGGGCGGATCCGGCTGGATCGAGCTGCTCTACGAAGCACGGTTGTTCTCGGGTGCCACTGCCCATCGCCTGGCCGAGTCCTTCGTGGAGTTCATGGGCCTGCTGCTCAAGGACCCCGCGCAGTCCGTCACCTCCCTCCTCCCCGCAACCGACTTCGAACGCTCCCTGATGAGACGTGAGTTCAACGCGACATCGGCAGCGTTTCCGGCGGACCGCACCCTGCACAGCTTCCTGGAGGAGCGGGCCGCCACCACGCCCGACACCGTGGCCGTCGTCGACGACGGCACGACCTACGCCCAGCTGAACACGGCGGCGAACCGCCTCGCCCGCACACTACGGTCCCGGGGCATCGGCGCGGGCGACGTGGTCGGCGTCTGCGTCCCGCGCTCACCCCGCATGCTCGTGGCGGTGTACGCCGTCCTCAAAGCGGGTGGTGCGTACCTGCCGGTGGATCCGACGCTGCCGGCCAACCGCATCGACTACATCCTCGGCCACAGCGGCACCTCGGTGGTCGTGGTGACCGACGAGACCGCGCACGTCGCGACGGGCCGCACGGCGGTCAACGCGGACGACCCGGCGGTGGAGGCCTCGGACGCGACCGACCTGGAGGCCGTGAGCGGCCCCGAGGACCTGGCGTACGTCATCTACACGTCGGGCTCCACCGGCCGCCCCAAGGGCGTCATGGTCGAGCACCGGGCCATCGTCAACCGCCTGTGGTGGATGCAGCGCGCCTACCCGCTGGGCTCGGACGACGTCATCCTGCACAAGACGCCGTTCACCTTCGACGTCTCGGTGTGGGAGATCTTCTGGTGGTCGCTGGCCGGCGCCTCGGTCGTCACCCTGCCCGGCGGTGACGAAAGGGACCCGCAGCGGATCGCCCGGCGAATCGCCGATGCCGGGGTCACCACGATGCACTTCGTTCCCTCGATGCTGCACGCCTTCCTGCTGTACACCACGGTCACGCGCGATGTTCCCGAACTTTCCTCGCTACGAAGGGTGTTCGCGAGCGGCGAGGCGCTCGCGGTGAGCCACAGCGAGGCGTTCACGCGCCGGCTCGGCTCCTCCGCACAACTGGTCAATCTGTACGGGCCCACGGAGGCCGCCGTAGACGTCACGTACCAGGCGTGCACCGACGTCGATACCACCCGCGCGGTCCCGATCGGCCGCCCGATCGACAACATCCGGCTCTACATCCTGACGAGAGCGGGCCAGTTGGCGCCCGTGGGCACCCCTGGCGAACTGTGCATCGCCGGAACCGGCCTGGCCCGCGGCTACCTCAACGCACCCGAGCTCACCGAGGAGCGGTTCGTACCGAACCCCTTCGAGGACGGGGGCCGCCTGTACCGCACGGGCGACCTGGCCCGCTGGCTGGACGACGGCACCATCGAGTACCTCGGTCGAATCGACGCCCAGGTGAAGATCCGCGGCTACCGCATCGAGCTGGGCGAGATCGAACACGTCGCCGCAGCCTGTCCCGGCGTCGTCGACTGTGCGGTCACCACGGCGACGAACAGGGCCGGCGCCGTCGCCCTGGTCGCGTACGTGGTCCCGGGCCCGGACTACTCGCAGACCCGCCTGCGCGAGGCGCTGGCGGCGGACCTGCCCGCGTACATGGTTCCGCGCCAAGTGGTCGAAGTGGACGGGATCCCCACGAACCACAACGGAAAGCGAGACCTGAAGGCGCTGACGCGAGCCTGATGCGGAACCGGCCCGTGTCCCGCACGTCGACGACGTGCGGGACACAGCCATGTCGCGCCCCGTGTCGGCGTCGGCTGAAAAGTGGACCAGTTTGGCCGGTTGAAAAGTGACCCGCTGGTGTCGGTTCAGTCGTTGTCGTTGACGGTGGGAACGCGGCCGAGTTCTCGTCCTTTCATGCGGTAGGAGTCTCCCTTGAGGGAGTGGACCTCGGCGTGGTGGACGAGGCGGTCGATCATGGCGGCGGCGACAGTCTCGTCGCCGAAGACTTCTCCCCAGCGTCCGAAGGGCTTGTTGCTGGTGACGATCACGGACGCGCGTTCGTATCTGTTCGAGACGAGCTGGAAGAACAGATTCGCGGCTTCGGCCTCGAAGGGGATGTATCCCACCTCGTCCACCACGATCAGCGGATAGCGTCCGAGTCGGGTGAGTTCGTCGGCCAGGCGGCCGGTGTGGTGGGCATCGGCCAGGCGGTCGACCCACTCGGCCGCGGTGGCGAACGCGACGCGGTGACCGGCCTGGCAGGCCCGGACCGCAAGTCCGGTGGCCAGGTGGGTCTTGCCGGTGCCGGGCGGGCCGAGGAAGACGACGTTCTCCTTGCCCGCGATGAAGTCCAGCGTGCCCAGATGCGCCAGCTGCTGGCGCGTCAGGCCGCGCAGGTGGGTGACATCGAGTTCCTCCAGGGTCTTGACCGCGGGGAAACGCGCCGCCCGTACTCTCGCTTCGCCGCCGTGGGATTCCCGGGCGGATACCTCCCGCTGGAGGCAGGCGACGAGGTATTCGGTGTGGGTCCAGGATTCCTTGCGGGCCCGTTCCTCCAGTCGGCCCGCGGCATCCAAGAGTGCGGGGGCTTTCATCGCGCGGGCGAGGAAGGCCAGGTCGGAGGCGGTCTGCTGCCCGGTCCGCCGGTTCACTCCAGCCGAAGCGGCGGTGGTGTCCTCGGTGGTGTCGGCGATGGTGGTGCGGGGCATGTCAGATCACCTCTCTTCCACCGTCGATCACGGTGAACAGACGGTCGTAGGTGCCAAGCTCGCGTTGTTCGACTTCGACCAGCGGGCCGGAATCGACGGACCGGATGTGACCGGTGGGCCGCTGGTGGTGGTGTTCTCGGCGCATGATCCGGCCGGTTTCGGCGTGCTGGGGGTCGGTGATGGTCTGGTGGCGGGCCCAGCAGCGGGTGTGTTCTGCGACGATCTCCCCGCCCGCGGCCAGGACGATCACCTTTTCGTTGTCGGACAGGACGGTGACCTGGTGGCCGATCGCGGCCGGGTCGACGGAGTAGTCGCAGGTGTCGACGCGGACGTAGTGGTCGCGGCCGAGGCGGACCTGGAACCGCCACCAGGTCGGCGGGTCGGCGGCCGGGAGGGTCAGCATCTGGGCCCGGTCGGCTTCCCATCGGTCGGCCGGGCGGGCGCCGAGGGTGCGGTGGATCCTGCGGTTGGCGACCTTCAGCCAGGCCGTCAGCTGGCTGTTGAAATCGTCCGGGCCGCTGAAGTGGCGGCCGGGCAGGAACGAGGTCTCCAGGTAGCCGTTCGCCCTCTCGACCAGGCCCTTCGCTTCTGGATCGCGAGGTCGGCACAAGTAGATCTTCGTGGCGAGCAGGCCCGCGAACGCGGCGAACTCGGAGGTCGGGCGGCCGCGGCCGACGCCGGCCTCGTTGTCCCAGACCAGCGTCTTGGGCACCGCACCCCACTCGGTCAGCAGCCGCCAGTGCCCGTCGATCAGGTCCCCGGTCCGCCTCGAGGGCAGCATCCTCGCGGTGATCACCCGCGAGTAGCCGGAGACCATCACCAGCACCGGCATCCGCCCGCACTGCCCATAGCCCAGCGGAATGTCCGCCTCGGGAAACCACAGGTCGCACTGGGCCAGCTCGCCGGGCCGATAAACCGTCCGCGAGACCGGGTCGACCGGAACATAGGCCGGCCGGAGCTCGCGCACCCGGTCTTTGAGGATCGTCATCCCGCGGTCCCAGCCGATCCGCTCCGCGATCACCGTCGCCGGCATCGTCGGGGTCTCCCGCAGAAGCTCACGGATCTGCACCTCGACCGCGTCGACCGCCGAGCCCTTCACCGCACGCTCGTACTTCGGTGGCCGGTCCGTGGCCAGAGCCCGCTTGACCGTGTTCCTCGAGATCCCCAGATGCCGGGCGATTGCCCGGATCGGCATCCGCTCGGCCCGATGCAGCCGGCGGATCTCTGCCCAGTCCTCCACGAGGATCACCCTTCCCTCCTGACCTTGATCACCAAGGTCAGAGTCAGATGAAGATCACCAAGTGGGTCACTTTTGATACGCCGTCAGAGGGTCCGAGTTCAGCCGTCGCCGACACCCCGGGGCCCTTGGGCCCACGGAACCATGACCGCCATCGGCGACGGACGGGGCCTCGCGCCTCAGAAGCCCCCGGAGTCATCGGCCCCTTCACTGGCGACGAACAGCTCGGCCACTGCGGGGACCCCGAGTCCGAGGTCCCCCGCGCAGGAGACGAGCCGCCAGGCGTCCAACCAGGACTGGCGGAGCCAGTGCTCCCAGGCCGCCAGAGCCACGCCCTCCGCACCCAGCAGGTTCCTGGCCATCACGAAGGTCATGGCCACGACGTACGGCGGCGCCGGGACGAGCGTCACGTGCTCGACCCCGGGCTGCGCATCACACCGGATCCACGAGGCCACCGCGTCACAGGGCCTCTGCTCAACGCGAGGGGCGCTCTCTTGCGGCTGCAGGACGACCTTGATGGCATACACACAGGAACCTTAGATCGCCGCCACCTCGACGACGGTGAGCAAATCGCTGCCGCCTGGTGCCATGTCACAAGGCGGCCAGCTCTCACCGCCAGCACCCCGCACCGCTGCGGAACGGCCGAGCAACAGGGAACCCCTACAGCGGAGTTGGTCGTGACCTCGCCACTCGTTTCCGAGGAGGTCTTGGAGGGGGTTCGGGTAACGGTCCGGATGCCGCTTGCTGTCCGGATGCCGGTTACGGGTGGCGGGGTGGTTCTGCGGGTGCGCGCGATGGTTCGGCGTCTTCCCCGTGCCCTGCGGGACGTGGTGCGGAGGGTCAGGCTTCCTCGACCAGTCCTGCGATCTGGAGCTCTTCCACCCAGCGACCGAGGGCGACCCGTACCCGCAGCGAATCCATCATCCAGGCCCTGCTCAGCTCCGTCGCCGTGGCATCCAGCCGCCATTCGTGCTGCTGGAGGGCGACCCACATCGCTGCCCCCTGAGAATCGCAGGTGAACCGTTCGCCGGTCGCCACGTTCGCCAACTCCAGCTCGCCGTCGGCCGCGACGGCGGCGATCACCTCGGACACGGGCCTCACCCGCGCCCATACCTCTTTCTCCTCTTCCTCCATGTGCTGCTGCTCCTCAGGGGTAGCCGATGCAAGCCTCGGACGCCCCCGTACCGGAACTCACCACTCTTGGCACACGGGCCGTCGCTCAATGTAAGGCCATGGTCCCACCAGCGCCACGAGAAGCCGCCAACGCCCCCAACGCCCCCTGTGGAGGTGGGGAATTCCCACCTCCACAGGGGGCGTTGGCAGCGGCAGCAACAGCGACCTAGTCAACGTCGACGGCTCTGACGAACACCCGCAGCGCCTGGGCGAGTTCAGCTCCGGACGGGGCGTTGTCCGGGTCGAGCAGCCATTGCAGACCGAGGCCGGAGATGACGGCCAGGTGGAAGGACCCGACGGCCCGTTCCGTCTTCTCGTCGACCTCGCCACCCTCGCCGGCCAGGGCGTGCCTGAGCGGCTCCACGAGCGCCACCCGCGCCCGTTCATAGGCTTCGGCGAGCTGCTCACGCAGCCCGGGCACCCGATTGGCCTGAGCAAATGCCTCGATGCTGGCGAGCAGCAGCGGCCGGTGGGTGACGAAGAAACCGGAGACCCGCTCCCACACCGCATCGAGGTCGGGTTCCGCGTCCGCGGTGTCGGCGAGGAGGTCCCTGAGCTCCTCTCCCCACTCCTCGAACGCCTCCATCACGGCTTCGCTCAGCAAGGCCTCCTTAGAGCCGAAGTGGTAGCCGATCGAGGCGAGGTTGGCACCCGACGCGGCGACGATGTCCCGTGTCGTCGTGCGGGCGTACCCCTTCTCGTAGAGGCATTTCTTGGCACCTACCAGCAAGTCTTCTCGATTTCCCACGTCGTCATCATAGCCAAGAACACACGTCCGTCATATACGTCCGTCCTAGACGCTCTTCGTAATCACGCGTACTAGACAAGCGACTGAGACGTACGTATGGTTCAGCTCATGAACGCAGACACGCAATCTGCCGACCGGAAGGCCTGGATCGGCCTTGCCGTTCTGGTACTCCCCGTCCTGCTCATCTCTCTTGACATGCATGTGCTGTCCTACGCGCTGCCCTTCATCAGCAACTCCCTGGAGCCCAGCAGCTCCCAGTTACTGTGGATCTTCGACATCTATCCGCTGATGCTGGCGGGGCTGCTGTTAACGATGGGCACGCTCGGGGACCGGATCGGCCGGCGGAAGCTGCTTCTCTTCGGCGCAGCGGCGTTCGGCACCGCGTCGGTTCTGGCGGCGTACTCGACCAGCGCGGACATGCTGATCGCAACCCGCGCTCTGCTCGGTGTCGGTGGCGCGACGCTCATGCCGTCGACGCTCTCCCTGATCCGCAACATGTTCCACGACCCGGATCAGCGCCGGGTGGCCATCGCCGTCTGGACCGGCGCGTTCGCCGGTGGCGCGATGCTCGGCCCGCTGATGGGCGGCGCGATTCTCGAGCACTTCTGGTGGGGCGCGGTGTTCCTCGTGAACCTGCCCATCATGGTGCTGCTGATCATCCTGGCCCCGCTGCTGCTCCCGGAGTCCCGCGACCCGAACCCGGGTCGGTTCGACGTCACCAGTGCGCTGATGTCCCTGGGTGCGATGCTGCCGACCATCTACGGTGTGCAGCACATCGCCCAGGAGGGGCTGAGCTGGCTGCCCGTCGCGGCCATACTGGTCGGCTTCGCCCTCGGTTACGCCTTCATCCGCAGGCAGCGTTCCCTGACGGACCCGATGCTCGACATCCAGCTGTTCAAGAACCGGGGCTTCTCCGCGTCGATCTCCGCCAACACCCTGGGCGTCTTCTCGATGGTCGGCTCCAGCCTGTTCACCACGCAGTACCTCCAGATGGTGGCGGGTGTCCGGCCGCTGATCGCCGGTCTGTACGCCCTGCCCGCCGCCGGCGCGGCGATGACCGCGGCCGGACTGGCTCCGCTGATCGTCCGCAAGGTCCGTCCGGCGTTCGTGGTCGGCCTCGGTCTGCTGATCGGTGCCGCCGGCTTCGTCATCCTCGGCCAGCTGGACGGCAGTACCGCAACCGCGGCGCTGGTCGCCGGTACGGCGACGATGGCAGGTGGCATCACGCTCGTGCTCACCACCTCGTCGGACATGATCATCGCGACCGCGCCGCCGGAGAAGGCGGGTACCGTCTCGGGCCTGTCGCAGATCGCCACCGAGTTCGGCGGCGCGCTCGGCATCGCCATCCTGGGCAGCGTCGGTACGGCCATGTACCGGGCCGACCTCGCCGACACCGCACCGAAGAACCTGGACCCGGCGGCACTCGACACGGCGCGGGACACTCTCGGCGGGGCCCTGGACGTCGCCGGGCGACTGCCCGAAGCGGCGGGTCAGGCACTGGCGGCGGCCTCGCGGGAAGCGTTCACCCACGGGCTGCAGGCGGCGATGTACACCGCCTCCGGAATCCTGATCCTGATGGCGCTGCTGGCCGCCACGATGTTGCGCAACGTCCGACTGGGCAAACAGCAGCCGGAGAACGCGCCGCAGCCGAAGCACCGGGCGGGAGACCCGCGGCAGCACGGCGGGTACCCGCAACAGACCGGCCACCCGCAGCCGCAGCGGTACGGAACGGACGGGCAGGATTCGCTGACGCGGCGGTGACGCCACCGCGGCCCCCGGGGCCGCGGTAGCCACTGCCCGATCAGCCCCACAAGCGGTCCGTGCCGGAATTCATCCCCCGTGATCCGGCACGGACCTTCCGCCGTTCCCGGTCCCGCACATGGATGAGTGCCGCCCCGCGCATGCGCGGGGCGGCACTCATCCATGTGCGGGTACGTAGGTCCGTAGGCCCGTAGGCCCGTAGGTGCGCGTACGTGTGCTCCTCGTGCTCAGGGCCCGCGCCCCTCGGCCCACGAACCGTCCGTGTCGCCCCGCGCACAGCTGCGCGCGGGGCCGTTCCGCCTCGCACACGACCTCGCACACGGCGGTGCGCCGGGCCGTCTTGCTCGGCCCGGCGCACCGGAGGGGGGATTTCGGTGGGGCGGGATCAGTCGGAGAGGCCCAGCTCCTCGTCGAGGATGCCGAAGATCTCGTCCGCCGAGGCGGAATCCAGACTCGCGGCGCCGGCCTCGGCGTCCGGGGCGGGGCCCGAGCTCTCGACCCATCGGGAGGTCAGGGCCCGCAGTCGGGCCGCGATCCTGGCGTGCTCACCGCCGACCGGGACCGCCGAGCCCAGGATGCTCTCCAGCCGGGCCAGTTCGTCCTCCAAGGAGGGCGCCTTCTCCTCCACCACCAGCACACCGTGGAGATGTGCGGCCATTGCCGTCGACGTCGGGTGGTCGTAGATCAGCGTCGACGGCAGCCGCAGGCCGCAGGCCGACCCGAGGCGGTTGCGCAACTCCACGGCGGCCAGCGAGTCGAAGCCGAGCTCCGAGAAGCCGCGGTCCGCGTCGATGGCGTCTGGGCCCGCGTGGCCGAGTACGCCCGCCACATGAGTGCGCACCAGAGCGACCAGCAGCCGCAGCTGCTCCTCGGTCGACACTCCCGCGAGCTGCTCGGACAGCGCCTCGGACCCACGACCGGTCTCGGCAGCGGCGCCGGCCCGGCGGCCCCGTCGGGCCGGCGGCCTGACCAGGTCACGCAGCAGCGGCGGCACCCCGTCCACCGCGGCGTGGGCCCGGATCGGGGCCGTATCGAGACGCACCGGCAGCAGGGTGGCCCGTTCCGAACGCAGCGCCGCGTCGAACAGCTCCAGGCCGTCCGCCACCGTCAGTGCCGAGATGCCGGAGCGGGCCATCCGCTGCTGGTCGACGGCGGCCAGGGCGTCGCCCATGCCGTCACTGGATTCCCACAGGCCCCAGGCCAGGGACACACCGGGCAGACCGGCCGCCCGGCGCCGCTGGGCCAGGGAGTCCAGGAAGGAGTTGGCCGCGGCGTAGTTCCCCTGCCCCGCACTGCCCATGGTCCCGGCGAGCGAAGAGAAGAGGACGAAGGCCGACAGCGGCCGCCCGGCGGTCAGTTCGTGCAGGTTGACGGCCGCGTCGACCTTCGGACGCAGGACACCGTCCAGCCGCTCGGGGGTGAGGGACGCGAGGGTGGCGTCGTCGAGTACGCCCGCGGTGTGCAGCACGCCCGTCAGTGGGTGCTCCTCGGGGATGCCCTTCAGCAGGGTGACCAGTGCCGCCCTGTCGGTGACGTCGCAGGCGGCCACGGTGACGCTCTTGGCGCCCGAATCGCCCAGTGCGGCGCAGAGTTCGTCGACTCCCGGTGCGCTCTCGCCCCTGCGGCTGACGAGCAGCAGGTGCTGCACGCCGTGCTCGGACACCAGGTGTCGGGCCACCACGCTGCCCAACGCGCCGGTCCCGCCGGTGATCAGGACCGTGCCCTCCGGGTCCCAGCCGGATCCCGGCGCCCCACCCTCGGCGGTCGGTTGCGGAGCCCGGACCAGTCGTGGTGTCAGCAGGGAGCCCCCGCGGACCGCCACTTCGGGTTCGGCCAGGGCCACTGCCGCGGGCAGTGCCCGGTACGAGTCGTCCGTGCCGTCGGTGTCGACCAGGGCGAACCGTTCCGGATACTCGGCCTGCGCCGAGCGGACCAGCCCCCACAGCGGGGCCCGGTCCAGGCCCGGGACCGCATCGCCGTCGGATGCGGCGACCGCGCCCTCGGTGAGGACCACCAGTCGGGATCCGGCGAGCCGGTCTTCTGCGATCCAGTCCCGGAACACCGTCAGGGTCCGACGGGCGGCGGACTTGGCCGCGTCCGCGAGGCCGGCCGGGCCCTCGGTGGAGACGGCCGTCCTTTCGTCGAGCACCACCACGTCGGGCACCGCGCGTTCCGCGAGGAGTGCCGCGAGGTCGGCGTGGACCGGGGTGCCCGCGCCGAGTGCCGTCGCCGCGGCGGAGCCTTCCCCACCCAGAACGGCCCATCGAACGTTCGGAGTGGGGGCGGGGGTCGCGGCTTCGGTCCAGTTCAGCAGGTAGAGCGAGCCGGTCGCGGCGTCCTGACCGGCCCTGAGCTGCTCGGCCGGCACCGCACGGGCCACCAGCGAACGTACCGAGGCGACCGGACTGCCGGTCTCGTCCGCCACATCGACGGTGATGCTCTCGGGTCCGAAGGCGTGCACGCGGACCCGCAGTGCAGCCGCCCCGGTGGAGTACAGGGTGACGCCGTTCCAGGAGAAGGGGAGCCGCGGCCCGGCGGAGTCGTCGGTGCTGTCGGCGTCGCCGATGAGCGTCGCGTGCAACGCGGCGTCGAGGAGGGCGGGATGCAGGCCGAACGCCGCGCCGTCCGCGTGTGCCTCCTCGGGCAGGGCGACCTCGGCGAAGACCTCGTCGCCGCGCTTCCAGGCGGCCCGCAACCCCTGGAACACCGGGCCGTATCCGTACCCCTGCGCAGCCAGATCCGCGTAGACGCCCTCGACGGGGAGGCGGTCCGCCCCCTTCGGCGGCCAGTCCGTCGGATCGAACGGCAGGTCGAAGGCGGGCTGCTCCGGCAGGAGCGTGCCGGTCGCGTGGACCGTCCACTTGGCTTCCGCGCCGCCGTCCGTGGACTCGCCGTCCGGCCGCGAGTACACCTGTACCGGTCGCGCTCCCGTGTCACCTGGAGCGCCGACCGAAACCTGGACCTGGACGCCGCCCCGTTCGGGCAGCGCCAGCGGCGCGGTCAGCGTCAACTCGTCCAGACTGCCGCTGCCGGTCTGGTCGCCCGCCCGTATCGCCATCTCGACGAACGCGGTACCGGGCAGCAGGACCGTACCGGCCACCACGTGGTCGGCGAGCCACGGCTGGGTGTCCAGGGACAGCCGTCCGGTGAGCACCACCCCGTCGGATTCGGGTAGTTCGACGGCCGCGCTGAGCATCGGGTGCGCGGTCGGATCAAGACCCAGTGCGGAAACGTCACCGAGCACGGGTGCCGAGTCCAGCCAGTAGCGCTCGCGCTGGAAGGCGTACGTCGGCAGATCCACCCGGCGGGTGCCCGCGCCCGCCAACAGGGCCGGGGCGTCCAGCTCCTGGCCCCGGACGTACGCCGCGGCGACGGCCGCGAGCAGTGTGCGGATCTCCGGGCGGTCCTTGCGCAGGGCCGGTACGAGAAGGGCCGCTTCCGGGTTCTCCAGAGTCGACTCGGCCATCCCGGACAGTACGCCGTCGGGACCCAACTCGACGAAGGTCGAGACGCCCGCGGCTTCGAGCGCGCGGATGCCGTCGGCGAATCGCACGGGCCTGCGGACGTGCCGCACCCAGTACTCCGGGTCCGACAGCTCTCCCGCCCCGGCGATCCGGCCGGTCAGGTTCGAGACCACGGCGATGCGCGGCTCGGCGAATTCGATCTGCCGCACCACCTGCCGGAACTCGTCCAGCATCGGGTCCATCAACGGCGAGTGGAAGGCGTGCGAGACGGTCAGTCGCTTGGCCGCGATCCCCCGGTCGGCGAGTTTCGCCGCGATGTCGTCCACGGCCGCTTCGGAACCCGAGATCACCACGGAACGCGGTCCGTTGACAGCTGCGATGCCGACCCTGCTCTCCCGGCCGGTGAGCAGCGGGAGCACGTCGGCTTCGGCGGCTCGTACGGCGAGCATCACTCCGCCGGTGGGCAGGGCTTGCATCAGCCGGCCCCGGGCCGCCACCAGGGTGGCGGCATCCTCCAAGGTGAGAACGCCGGAGACGTGCGCGGCGGCGATCTCGCCCACCGAGTGGCCGGCCAGGAAGTCCGGCCGCAGACCGAACGACTCGACGAGGCGGAACAGCGCCACCTCGACCGCGAACAGCGCGGCCTGGGTGTACGCGGTCTGGTTCAGCAGGTCCTGGTCACCGCTCTGGTCACCGAGGATCACGTCACGTAGCGGGCGTTCGAGCCGACCGGTGAACTGATCGCACACTGCGTCCAGCGCCTGTGCGAACACCGGGTACTGGGCGACGAGTTCACGGCCCATACCGGCTCGTTGGCTGCCCTGGCCGGTGAACAGGAACGCGAACCGGCCGGTTCCGGCGCGGCCCGTGAGCACATCGGGCGCCGTCGCGCCGTCGGCAAGGGAGGCAAGGCCGTTCAGGAACGCGTCCCGGCCGTCCGCGAGGACGACGGCGCGGCGCGTGTGCGAGGTACGGGTCGTCAGGGCCGCGTGGGCGACGTCGGCGAGGCCCAGGTCCGGGTGGGCGGTCGTGAACGCGTGCAGTCGCGCTGCTTGGGCGCGCAGTGCCTCGGGGGTGCTGCCGGAGACCACCCACGGCACGGGAACGCCCGAGGGCCACTGCCCGACCTCCACCGAAGCCTCGACCGACTCCTCCCGAGGGGCCTCCTCGATGATGACGTGCGCATTGGTACCACTGATACCGAAGGACGACACACCGGCCCGGCGGGGCACACCCTCCACCCGCTCCCACGGCCTGGCCTCCGTCAACAACTCCACATCACCGGCCGACCAGTCCACGTGCGACGACGGAGCATCAACGTGCAACGTCCTGGGCATCACACCATGACGCAACGCCTGCACCATCTTGATCACACCAGCCACACCCGCCGCAGCCTGCGTGTGCCCCAGGTTCGACTTCACCGAACCCAACCACAACGGACGACCCGCCACCCGCTCCTGCCCGTACGTCGCAAGCAACGCCTGCGCCTCGATCGGGTCACCCAACGTCGTACCCGTACCGTGCGCCTCCACCACATCCACATCCGAGAACCGCAAACCAGCACTCGCCAACGCAGCCCGAATCACACGCTGCTGCGAAGGACCGTTGGGAGCCGTCAAACCATTGCTCGCACCGTCCTGGTTGACAGCGGAACCACGAACCACCGCAAGCACCTGATGACCATTCCTCCGCGCGTCCGACAGACGCTCCACGAGAAGGACACCGACACCCTCGCCCCAACCCGTACCGTCGGCCGCGTCCGCGAACGGCTTGCAGCGGCCGTCGGCGGCGAGACCGCGCTGACGGGTGAAGTCCACGAACGTCTCGGGGGTGGCCATCACGGTCACGCCACCGGCGAGCGCGAGGCTGCACTCGCCCTGGCGCAGCGCCTGGATGGCCCAGTGCAGGGCCACCAGGGAGGACGAGCACGCGGTGTCCACCGAGACCGCGGGCCCTTCGAGTCCCAGCGCGTAGGACACCCGGCCGGAGACCACGCTGCCGAGCGTGCCGTTGCCCAGGTATCCGCTGACGTCGTCGGGGACCGCGCCGAGGCGCGAGGCGTAGTCGTGGTACATCACGCCGGCGAAGACACCGGTCCTGCTGCCCTTGAGCGAGGCCGGGTCGATGCCCGCCCGCTCGATGGCTTCCCAGGAGGCTTCCAGGAGCAGTCGCTGCTGCGGGTCGGTGGCCAGCGCCTCGCGCGGGCTGATGCCGAAGAACTCGGCATCGAAGTCGGCCGCGTCGTGCAGGAAGCCGCCCGACCTGGTGAGGGTCTTGCCGATCTTGCCGGGCTCAGGATCGTAGAGCCCTTCGGTGTCCCAGCCGCGGTCGGTGGGGAAATCGGTGATGCCGTCGCGGCCGGCGACGAGCAGGTCCCACAGGTTCTCCGGCGACTGCACGTCGCCGGGGAACCGGCAGCTCATGCCCACGATCGCGATCGGTTCGTCGTACGAGAGGGCCGCGGCCGGGCCGACCCCGGCGGCGGAGGCCTCGACGGTGCTCTCCTCGTCCCCGACGAGTTCGGTCTTCAGGAACCGGGCGAGGACGTCGGACGCGGGGTAGTCGAAGACGAGGGTCGCGGGCAGCCGCAGTCCGGTCTCCTTCTGGAGCCGATTGCGCAGCCCGACCGCGGAGAGCGAGTCGAAGCCCAGTTCCTTGAACGCGCGTTGCGGCTCCACGGAGTCCTTGGCGTCGTGGCCGAGAACGCCCGCGACCTGGGTGCGTACCAGGTCGAGCAGGTGTGCGTCGCGCTCCTCGTCCGGCATCCGCGTCAACCGCTCCTGGAGCGTGCCGGTACCCGCGGCCGGGCCGCCGGCCGCCGAGCGGCGTGCCGGGGTGTGGACCAGGCCGCGCAGCATGGCCGCGGGCTGTCCGGAGGCGCGCTGCAGGGCGGCGAAGTCCCAGCGCGCGGGGAGCAGTACGGCTTCGTCGGCGGCCAGCGCGGCGTCGAAGAGCCCGGTGCCTTCGTCGGGTGAGAGGGCGAGGACGCCCGCCTCGGCCATCCGGTCGAGGTCGGTCCGGGTGAGGCGGCTGCCCATGCCCGTACTGCCGTCCCACAGGCCCCAGGCCAGCGAGACCCCGGCGAGGCCCTGGGAACGACGGTCTGCCGCCAGGGCGTCCAAGTAGGCGTTGGCCGCGGCGTAGTTGCCCTGTCCTGCACCGTCCAGGGTGCCCGCCACGGAGGAGAACAGGACGAAGGCGCTCAGGTTCAGTTCGCGGGTCAGCTCGTGCAGGTGCCAGGCCGCGTCGATCTTGGGCCGCAGGACGGTGTCGAGGCGGTCCGGGGTGAGGGCGGGGATCGTGCCGTCGTCGAGGACACCGGCCGCGTGCACGACGCCGGTCAGCGCGTGCGCCGCGGGGACGGCCTCCAGCAGTTTCGCCAGCGCGGCCCGGTCGGTGACGTCGCAGGCGGCGAAGGTGACGCTGTCGGCACCCGCCTCGGCCAGTTCCGCGCGGAGCTCGGCGGCCCCCGGGGCGTTCTCCCCCCGCCGGCTGACGAGCAGCAGGTGCCGTACGCCGTGTGCGGCGACGAGGTGGCGGGCGAAGAGCGCGCCCAGGCCGCCGGTCGCACCCGTGATCAGGACGGTGCCTTCCGCGTCCCAGACCGGCGCCGAGTCCGAGGTCTGGGCGGGGAGTTGGGGGACGCGGGCCAAGCGCGGTACGAGGACGGCGCCGGCGCGGACGGACGTCTCGGGCTCGCCGGAGGCAACGGCGGCGCGAACCGAGGGCAGTTGGTCGGGAAGGGTGTCCACGTGGACCAGGACGATCCTGCCCGGATCCTCCTCCTGCGCCGAGCGCACCAGGCCGGTCACGGCGGCGCCCGCCAGGTCCCCCTGCCTGGTGACGACGACCAGGGTCGCCGAGGCGAACCGCTCGTCCGACAACCAGGCTTGCAGGAACTGGAGGACCCGCAGCACTTCACCGCGCACGGCGTCGGGGTGGGTGTCCGTGGTGGCCGCGGGACGGGTGCCGGTGGTGCCCGCGGCGAGCACCACCACGTCCGCGGGCGTGCCCGCCGCGGCGGCCAGCGCGGCCAGGTCCGCATGGTGTTCGGCCCGTCCGCCCGCCGCGCGCAGCGCCTCGACGAGGCCGTCGGTGTCGTCGCCGAGTACGGCCCAGCGGCCGGTGTCCCGGACCGGTCCGCCGTTCACGGCCGGAATCCAGTCCAGCCGGAACAGGGCGTCGTGGGTCGCGGTCGAGGCGGCGGCGAGTTGTTCGGCGGTGATGGTGCGCAGTGCCAGGGACTCCACGGACGCGACGGGAGCGCCGGTGGCGTCGGCGATCTCCAGCGACA
This sequence comes from Streptomyces sp. NBC_01439, assembly GCF_036227605.1. Lineage (GTDB taxonomy): Bacteria > Actinomycetota > Actinomycetes > Streptomycetales > Streptomycetaceae > Streptomyces. The sequence goes on from NZ_CP109487.1 coordinate 2,765,418, forward strand.
CGGCTTCCTGGCCGTCGGGAGCGAGGCGCACCCGCAGTGCGGTGGCGCCCGTCGCGTACAGGGACACCCCGCTCCAGGCGAAGGGCAGCCGGATGCTCCCCTCCCCCGGGTCCGACGCGGCGCGGTCGCCGAGTCCGGCGGCGTGCAGGGCCGCGTCGAGGAGCGCGGGGTGCAGGCCGAAGCGGCCCGCCTGGTCCTGCGCGTCCTCGGGCAGCGCGATCTCGGCGAAGACGTCGTCGCCGCGCTTCCACGCGGCGCGCAGGCCCTGGAAGACGGGCCCGTAGCCGTAGCCCTCGCGAGCCATCCGTGCGTACTCGCCGGACACGTCGACGGCGGCGGCGCCCTTCGGCGGCCACGCCGTCAGGTCGAACGCGGCCGCGTGCTGCTCGGGTACGAGGCTGCCCGCGGCGTGCACGGTCCAGGGCGCGTCCGGGCCGCCGTCCGCGCTCCGGTCGTCCGGGCGCGCGTACACGTGGACCGGGCGCCTGCCGTCGTCACCGGGTGCGCCGACCGACACCTGGACCTGGACGCCACCGTGCTCGGGGAGCACCAGCGGCGCGGTCAGCGTCAGATCGTCGAGCCGGCCGCAGCCGACCTGGTCGCCCGCTCGTATGGCCATCTCGACGAACGCGGTGCCGGGCAGCAGGACCGTGCCACCGGCCGCGTGGTCGGCCAGCCAGGGCTGAGTGTCGAGACCGACGCGGCCGGTGAGCACCGCTTCGTCGGCGTGGGCCAGGGCGATCGCCGCACCGAGCAGGGGGTGGTCCGCGGCACTCAGGCCCAGCGAGGCGGCGTTGCCCGTCTCCAGGAGGGCTTCGGGCCAGTGCCGCTTGTGCTGGAAGGCGTACGTGGGCAGATCGACGCGATGGGCGCCCCGGCCCTCGAAGAAGGCCGCCCAGTCCACCGGGACGCCGTGCACATGGGCCTCGCCGAGCGCTCCGGCGAGCGCCCCGGGGCCGTTGTCGCGCGCTCCGGGGCCGTCGATGACCACGGCGGGTGCGCCCGCCTCGGGTGCGTCGTTGCGGATGCTGTCCGAGAGCGCCGGGTGGACGCCGGCCGTGAGGAAGACCGTGTGGCCGGTCTCCAGGAGGGCGCGGGCCACCGCGTCCGTGTCTTCGTCGTCCCTGGCGCCGTCCGGGTCCGCGGTCCAGTACGCGGCGTCGAGTGCCGAGCCGTCCAGGGCCGCGCCGGTCGCCGCCGAGTAGAGGGGGATCCGGGTCGGTCGGGGGTCGACGCCCGTGGGAGTGCCGGCTGCGACGCGGGCCGCGTCGGTCAGGGACAGCGCCCCGGCGACCTGGGCCGCGGCGATCTCTCCGCTGCCCTGCCCGAGTACGGCGGCGGGCCTCACTCCGTACGCGCGCCACAGGGCCGCGAGCGAGACCAGCACCGCGAACAGGCCGGCCCGCGCCACGTCCGGGCGCTCCGGTGCCGGGGCGCCCGGCTCATTGCGGACCACGGCGAGCAGGTCCCAGCCCGTGTGGGCGCCCAGCGCGGCGGCGCTCTCACGGAAGGTCTCCGTGAAGGCCGGTGAGGTGTCCAGCCATGCGACTGCGGTGTCGTGCCAGTGTGTTGCGTCTCCCGGGAGAACGAGGACCGTACGGGGTTCGCCCGTTGCCGCGCCGCGCACCAGAGCGGCGGCGGGTTCACCGGCGGCGAGCGCACGCAGCGCAGCCAGTGTGCCCTCCCGGTCGGACGCGGTCAGTGCCGCGCGGTGCTCCAGGTGGGTGCGCGAGGTCGCCAGCGAGTACGCCACGTCCAGCGGGCGCGGCGGCGCGTCGCCCTCGATGCGGCGCAGGAGGCGCTGTGCCTGGGCGCGCAGCGCGGGTTCGCTCGCGGCCGACAGGAGGTGGGGCAGGGCGGTGCCGGTCGGCTCCGCGGGGGCGTCCGCCACCGGTTCGGTGGGCGGCGCCTCCTCGATGATGACGTGGGCGTTGGTACCGCTGATGCCGAAGGACGAGATGCCCGCGCGGCGCGGCGCTCCGTCGACCGTGTCCCAGGGCAGCGCCTCGGTGAGCAGCTCGACCTCACCCGCCGCCCAGTCCACCTGGGAGCTCGGCGCGTCCACGTGCAGGGTCCTGGGCAGTACGCCGTGCCGCATGGCCTGCACCATTTTGATGATGCCCGCGGCTCCGGCGGCCGCCTGGGTGTGGCCCATGTTGGACTTGATGGAGCCCAGCCGCAGCGGGCGGCCTGCGGGGCGCTCCTGGCCGTACGTCGCCAGGAGCGCCTGCGCCTCGATGGGGTCGCCGAGCCGGGTGCCGGTGCCGTGCGCCTCCACCGCGTCGACCTCGGCGGCGGACAGCCTGGCGTTGGCCAGGGCCGCCCGGATGACGCGCTGCTGGGCGGGACCGTTGGGCGCGGTCAGGCCGTTGCTCGCGCCGTCCTGGTTGAGGGCGGAGCCACGTACGACGGCAAGGACGCGGTGGCCGTTCCTGCGCGCGTCGGAGAGCCGCTCCAGTACGAGCATGCCGACGCCCTCGGCCCAGCCGGTGCCGTCTGCGGACTCCGCGAAGGACTTGCAGCGGCCGTCCGGGGCGAGGCCGCGCTGTCTGCTGAACTCCACGAAGGTGCGCGGTGTCGACATCACGGTCACGCCGCCGGCCAGGGCGAGCGTGGAAGTGCCCTGGCGCAGCGACTGGCTCGCCAGGTGCAGCGCCACCAGGGAGGACGAGCAGGCGGTGTCGATCGACACCGCCTGACCCTCGAGCCCGAGGGAGTACGAGACGCGGCCCGAGACCACGCTGCTGTCGGTGCCGACGACGAGGAAGCCCTCGGCGCCCTCGGCGACCGTGCCCGGCTTGGCGTGGTAGTCCGCGGCCATCACTCCGACGAACGCGGAGGTGAGGCTGCCGCGCAGGGTGCGCAGATCGATTCCGGCGTCCTCGAACGCCTCCCACGACGCCTCCAGGACGGCCCGCTGCTGGGGGTCGGTGGCGGACGCCTCGTGCGGGCTCATGCTGAAGAAGGACGCGTCGAACAGCGGTGCTTCGTGCAGGAACCCGCCCTCCTTGGCGTAGGTCTTGCCGGAGCGCGACGCGTCCTCGTCGAAGATTCCGGCGAGGTCCCAGCCGCGGTCGTCCGGGAAGCCGGTGATGGCGTCCCGGCCCTGCGCGACCAGGTTCCACAAGTCCTCGGGGTTCTCCACACCGCCGGGAAAACGGCAGCTCATGCCGACGATGGCGATCGGCTCGTTGGCGGCGGCGACGGCCTGGTCGTGGCGCTGGCGCAACCGTTCGTTCTCCAGGAGAGACGTGCGCAACGCCTCTGCGATCTGCTCGACAGAAGTACCCACGGTTACTTTTCGCCTTCCTCGGTCACTCGGATTCCCCAGTCATCGCGTTCCCCGGCCGTTCGGATTCCTCGGTCACCGGATTCCTCAGTGGTCACTCGGAGTCGCTGCGCTTGGCGGCCTCGGCCATGAGGGCCTCGATGTCCATCGCCATGATCGTGTCGCTCCGGTCCTCCTGCGGCCCGGCGGCGACCGCCTCGTCCGTGCCGACCAGCGCGAGCAGGGCGTCCAACAGCCCGGCCTCGCGGATGCGGTCGAGCGGAATGGCGCCGAGCGTCCTGCGGAAGGCCTCCTCGTCGGGGACCTCCGTCGGGGCCGCGGTATTGTCCGGGAGCAGTTCCTCCAGGAGGTGCTTCGAGAGGGCCACGGGGCTCGGGTAGTCGAAGATGAGCGTCGCCGGCAGCCGCTGGCCCGTCGCCTTGTTGAGCCGGTTGCGGAGCTCGATGGCGGTGAGCGAGTCGAAGCCCACTTCCTGGAACGAGCGGGCCGGATCCACCAGGGCCGCGGAGGAGTGGCCGAGTACGGCGGCGACATGGGCGCAGATCAGGCTCTGCAGCAGACGCAGCTGTTCGTCCTGGGAGAGTCCGGCCAACTGCTCCTCCAGCGTCTCTCCGGCGAGCGGTTCGGCCGTGGCCTGCACGGCCCGGGGTGCCCGGGCGGCGGGCGCGGCGACCAGGCCGCGCAACAGGGCGGGGACGCCGTCGGGGCGGGCCCGCAGTGCTGCCGGGTCCAGCCGGACCGGTACCAGGAACGGTTCGTCCGAGCCCAGCGCGGCGTCGAGCAGCGCCAGGCTGTCCTCGGCGGAAAGCCCCACGAGGCCGCCGGAGTTGAGGCGCTTGACGTCGGTGCGGGTGAGGCGGCTGCCCATGCCCGTGCCGCTGTCCCACAGGCCCCAGGCCAGCGAGAGCCCGGCCAGGCCAGCTTCTCTGCGCTGTCGTGCGAGGGCGTCGAGGAAGGAGTTGGCGGCGGCGTAGTTGCCCTGCCCGGCACCGTCCAGGGTGCCCGCGACCGAGGAGAACAGGACGAAGGCGCTCAGGTCCAGGTCGGCGGTCAGCTCGTGCAGGTGCCAGGCCGCGTCCGCCTTGGGCCGCAGTACGGTGTCCAGCCGTCCGGCGGTGAGAGCCGGGATCGTTCCGTCGTCCACCACTCCGGCGGTGTGCACGACGCCGGTGAGCGGATGTTCGGCCGGGACTGCCTTCAGGAGCGCGGCGAGGGCGTCGCGGTCTCCGGTGTCGCACGCCGCGACGGTGATGCTCTTGGCACCCGAGTCGGCGAGCTCCTCGCGGAGCTCATCGACGCCGGGGGCGTCTTCACCGCGACGGCTGACGAGCAGCAGGTGCTGTACGCCGTGCGCGGCGACGAGGTGCCGGGCCACCAGGCTGCCCAGTCCGCCCGTACCGCCGGTGATCAGGACCGTTCCGTCCGTGTCGAACTCCACCGGGTCGGCGGCGGCCGTCGCGGCGAGCCGGGGGACGAGGAACGCGCCTTCGCGCAGTGCCAGCTCGGGCTCGCCCGTCGCCAGTGCGGCGGGCAGCGCCCGCAGCGACAGCTCGGATCCGTCGAGGTCGACCAGGACGATCCGGCCGGGGTTCTCCAACTGCGCCGAACGCACCAGGCCCCGGACGGAGGCGCCGGCCAGGTCGGCGGTGCCCGAGCCGCCGGCGGACACCGCGCGGGTGGTCACGACGGCCAACGTCGCGGACTCGAACCGCTCCTCGGCCAGCCAGGTCTGGAGCGCTTCCAGGACCCGGCCGGTTTCGGCCCGTACGGCCTGGAATCCGCTCGCGGCCGAACCGGCGGGCAGCAGCACCACATCGGCGGCCGTCACCGCACCCAGGTCGGTGGCCGTCGTGACGGCCGGCGCCGAGGCCCAGTCCTGCGCCTGTGTGCCGACCACGACCCAACGCCCCGCGGCGGGGGCGGTGTCGAGGGGGTGCTCGGTCCACTCCAGACGGTACGGCGGCCGTGTCCCGCCTCCGCGTGCGGCCTCGATCTGCTCGACCGACACCGGCCTGGCCGCCATGGAAGCGACCGTCATCACGGGCAGGCCCGCGCTGTCGGTGATCGTCAGGGACGATTCGTCGGGGGCCGACGAGGTGACGCGGACCCGCAGCGAGGTGACGCCGGGGGTGAGCAGCGATACGCCGGACCAGGCGAAGGGCAGCGAGGCGCCCTTCGTGTCGCGCGGGGAGTTGTCGAGCAGCTCGGTGGCGTGCAGGGCGGCGTCGAGGAGTGCCGGGTGCAGGCCGAACGCGGCGGCGGCGCCGTGCGCCTCCTCGGGGAGCGCCACCTCGGCGAACACCTCGGAGCCGCGTCGCCAGGCGGCCTTGAGGCCCTGGAACACGGTGCCGTACTGGAGCCCGTCGGCGGCGAGTCCGGCGTAGAGGTCGTCCAGTCCGACGGCCGTGGCGCCCTTGGGCGGCCACACGCCGAACCCGACGGACTGCGTGGGCGGCGCGTCGGTGAGGGTGCCGGTGGCGTGCAGCAGCCACGGCCGCTCGCCGGCCAGGTCCTCGGTTCGCGAGTAGACGGAGAGGGGCAGCCGGCCGGTCTCGTCCGGGTCGCCGACGCTGACCCGTATCTGGGCCCCGCCGCGCTCGGTGAGGACCAGCGGCGCCTGGAGGGTGAGTTCCTCCAGGAAGCCGTGGCCGGTGTACGTGCCGGCCCGGATCGCCATGTCGACGAAGGCCGTACCGGGCAGCAGGACCGCGCCCGCGACGGCGTGGTCGGCCAGCCAGGGCTGGGTGTCGAGACCGACCCGGCCGGTGAGCAAGTAGGCCTCGGAGTCGGGTAGTTCGACCGCTGCACCCAAGAACGGGTGCGCGGTGGCGACCTGCCCGAGGGTCGACGCGTCGCCCGCCGCGGCCACCGCGTCGAGCCAGTAGCGCTCGCGCTGGAAGGCGTACGTCGGCAGGTCGACGCGACGTGCACCCGATCCGGCGTACAGCGTCGGCCAGTTCACGTCGGTGCCGGCTTCGAAGGCCCGGGCCAGCGCGGTCAGCAGGGTGCTCGCCTCGTCGCGGTCCTTGCGCAAGACCGGGACCAGGAGCGCGGTGTCCGCCAGGGAGGCCTGGGCCATCGCGGAGAGCACCCCGTCGGGGCCCAGCTCGACGAAGGTCGTGACGCCCGCGGCTTCCAGCGTGCGGATGCCGTCGGCGAAGCGCACCGCCTGACGGACGTGCCGCACCCAGTACTCCGGGTCCGACAGCTCTCCCGCGTCCGCGACCTGTCCGGTCACGTTGGACACCACGGCGATGCGCGGCTCACCGAATTCGAGCTCCTGAACCACCTGGCGGAATTCGTCGAGCATCGGGTCCATCAGCGGCGAGTGGAACGCGTGCGAAACGTTCAGCTGCTTCGCGGCGAACCCCGCGTCCTCCAGCTCGGCGACCACGGCGGCGACCGCGGCCTGCTCCCCGGAGATCACCACGGACCGCGGCCCGTTGACGGCAGCGATGCCGACCCGGTCCTCGCGGCCGTCCAGCAGGGGAAGTACGTCCGCCTCGGTGGCCCGCACGGCCACCATCACTCCGCCGGCGGGCAGGGCCTGCATCAGCCGGCCCCGCGCGGCGACCAGCCGGCACGCGTCCTCCAGGGACAGGATCCCCGAGACGTGCGCGGCGGCGATCTCGCCCACCGAGTGGCCGGCCAGGAAGTCCGGCCGCAGACCGAACGACTCGACGAGGCGGAACAGCGCCACCTCGACCGCGAACAGCGCGGCCTGGGTGTACGCGGTCTGGTCCAGCAGCTGCTGGCCACCGCCCTGGTCACCGCCCTGGTCTCCGTCCTGCTCACCGGCGACGACCTCCCGGAGCGGGCGGTCGAGTCCGGTGTCCAGGAGTGCGTAGGTCTTGTCCAGCGCCGCTGCGAACACCGGGAAGCGTCGGGCGAGTTCGTGGCCCATGCCGAGGCGCTGCGCGCCCTGGCCGGTGAACAGGAAGGCGGTCTGCCCGTCGGAGGTCGCGGCGCGCGGACCGTGCTCGCCGTCCGCCTCACCAGCGGCGATGGCCGCGAGGCCCGCCAGCAGTGCGTCACGGTCCGTGCCGAGCACCACCGCACGGTGGTCGAGTACGGCTCGCGTGGAGGCCAGTGAGAAGCCCACGTCGGCCGGCGACAGGTCGCCGTCGACGACGTGTTCGTGCAGTCGTGCTGCTTGGGCGCGCAGTGCCTCGGGGGTGCTGCCGGAGACCACCCACGGCACGGGAACGCCCGAGGGCCACTGCCCGACCTCCACCGAAGCCTCGACCGACTCCTCCCGAGGGGCCTCCTCGATGATGACGTGCGCATTGGTACCACTGATACCGAAGGACGACACACCGGCCCGGCGGGGCACACCCTCCACCCGCTCCCACGGCCTGGCCTCCGTCAACAACTCCACATCACCGGCCGACCAGTCCACGTGCGACGACGGAGCATCAACGTGCAACGTCCTGGGCATCACACCATGACGCAACGCCTGCACCATCTTGATCACACCAGCCACACCCGCCGCAGCCTGCGTGTGCCCCAGGTTCGACTTCACCGAACCCAACCACAACGGACGACCCGCCACCCGCTCCTGCCCGTACGTCGCAAGCAACGCCTGCGCCTCGATCGGGTCACCCAACGTCGTACCCGTACCGTGCGCCTCCACCACATCCACATCCGAGAACCGCAAACCAGCACTCGCCAACGCAGCCCGAATCACACGCTGCTGCGAAGGACCGTTGGGAGCCGTCAAACCATTGCTCGCACCGTCCTGGTTGACAGCGGAACCACGAACCACCGCAAGCACCTGATGACCATTCCTCCGCGCGTCCGACAGACGCTCCACGAGAAGGACACCAACGCCCTCGCCCCAACCCGTACCGTCCGCGGCCTCCGCGAACGCCTTGATCCTGCCGTCGGCGGCGAGACCGCGCTGACGGGCGAAGTCGGTGAAGGTCTCCGGGGTCGCCATGACCGTGACGCCGCCCGCGAGGGCCAGGTCGCACTCGCCGCGGCGCAGTGCGTTCGCCGCCCAGTGCAGGGCCACCAGGGAGGACGAGCACGCGGTGTCCACCGAGACCGCGGGCCCTTCGAGCCCCAGCGCGTAGGACACCCGGCCGGAGACCACGCTGCCGAGGCTGCCGTTGCCCAGGTAGGTCTCCAGGTCTTCCGGGACCGCGCCGAGGCGCGAGGCGTAGTCGTGGTACATCACACCGGCGAAGACACCGGTCCTGCTGCCCTTGAGCGAGGCCGGGTCGATGCCCGCCCGCTCGATGGTCTCCCAGGAGGCTTCCAGGAGCAGTCGCTGCTGCGGGTCGGTGGCCAGCGCCTCGCGCGGGCTGATGCCGAAGAACTCGGCATCGAAGTCGGCCGCGTCGTGCAGGAAGCCGCCCTCGTTGGAGTAGGTCTTGCCGGGTTTGCCGGGCTCCGGGTCGTAGATGCCCTGGAGGTCCCAGCCCCGGTTCTCCGGGAACCCGCTGATGCCGTCGCCGCCCTCGGCGAGGAGCCGCCACAGCTCCTCCGGCGAGTTCACGTCGCCCGGGAAGCGGCAGCTCATGCCCACGATCGCGATCGGTTCGTCGTCGGACAGCACGGTGACGGGCTCCGGTACCGCGACGTCCGCCTCGGCCCCCACGACCGTCTCGCGGATGTGGTCGGCGAGTGCCAGCGGTGTCGGGTAGTCGAAGACGAGGGTCGCGGGCAGCCGCAGTCCGGTCTCCTTGTTGAGGCGGTTGCGCAGTTCCACGGCCGACAGCGAGTCGAATCCGATCTCGGTGAAGGCGCGCTTCGGGTCGATGGCGACGCCCGACTCGTGGTGCAGGACCTCGGCGACATGGGTGCGCACCAGGTCGACGAGGGTGCGGGTGCGGTCGTCGGCGGAGAGACCGGCGAGCCGCTGGGCGATCGGCGAGGGGGACGCCCCGGAGCGGCCGCCCGCCTGGGCGGTGCGCCGGCCGGTGCCGCGGACCAGGCCGCGCAGCAGTGCGGGAACCCCTTCGGTGCGGGCCCGCAGAGCTGCCGGGTCCAGCTTGACCGGTGCGAGTACGGGCTCGTCCACGCCGAGTGCCTCGTCGAAGAGGGCCAGGCTCTCCTCGGCCGTGAGCCCGACCATGCCGGAGGAGTTCAGCCGCTCGACCTCGGTACGGGTGAGCCGGCTGCCCATGCCCGTACCGCTGTCCCACAGGCCCCAGACCAGGGAGTGCGCGGCCAGTCCCGCGGCTCGGCGGCGGATCGCGAGACCGTCGAGGAAGGCGTTGGCCGCCGCGTAGTTGCCCTGCCCGGCGCCGTCCAGGGTGCCGGACATCGACGAGAAGAGCACGAACGCGGTGAGCCCGAGGTCACGGGTCAGTTCGTGCAGGTGCCAGGCCGCCTCCGCCTTCGGGCGCAGGACGGTGTCCAGGCGTGCGGCGGTGAGGGAGGAGAGGATGCCGTCGTCGACGACGCCCGCCGTGTGGACGACCCCGGTGAGTGGGCGGTCGGCGGGCACCCGGGCCAGCAGGGCGGCGAGGCGGTCCCGGTCGGCGAGGTCGCAGGCCTCGACAGTGACGCTCGTTGCGCCCGACTCGGCGAGTTCCGTGCGGAGTTCGTCTACTCCGGGGGCGTCTTCACCGCGGCGGCTGACGAGCAGCAGGTGGCGGACGCCGTGTGCGGCGACGAGGTGCCGGGCCACCAGGCTGCCCAGTCCGCCCGTACCGCCGGTGATCAGGACCGTTCCGCTCGCGTCGAAGGCCGGCGCCGGGGCGGAAGCGGCCGGCGCCGTGGCCAGCCTCGGCACCAGGACGACCCCTTCGCGTACCGCCAGTTCCGGCTCCCCCGCCGCCAGCGCGGCGGGCAGCGCCCGCAGCGACAGCTCGGATCCGTCGACCGCGACCATGACGATGCGGCCGGGGTTCTCGTCCTGTGCGGCGCGCACCAGGCCGGAGACGGCGGCGCCGGCCAGGTCCGCGTCGCGGGTCACCACGACCAGCTTCGCCGAGTCGGACCGCTCCTCGGCCAGCCAGGTCTGCAGGGCTTCGAGGACCCGGGCGCTCTCGGCCCGTGCCGATTCGAAGTCCTCGCCCGCCGGGCCCGGTGACAGCAGCACCACGTCGGCGCCGGTCACCGTGGAGAGGGTGACGGCTTCGGCGCCGAGCGTCGCCGCCCACGCCTCGGCCTGCGGGCCGGTCACGGCCCACTGCCCCTGGGCGGCCAGGTCCGCGCCGGGCAGCTCGGTCCATTGCATCCGGTACAGCGGCTGTGCGCCGCCGCGCGCCGATTCGATCTGCTCGGCCGATACGGGGCGCGCGATCACCGAGCCGACGGTCATCACGGGACGGCCCGTACCGTCGGCGATGATCAGCGAGGACTGCTCGCGGCTGCTGACGGTGATCTGCACGCGCAGCGAGTCCGCACCGACGGCGTGCAGGGTGACGTCGTTCCAGGCGAAGGGCAGCAGGGTGCCTTCGTCCGTCTGGTCCTGACCGGTGAAGGCCAGGTCCGAGGCCTGCAGCGCAGCGTCCAGGAGGGCGGGGTGCAGTCCGAACGTGCCTGCCGTGGTGCGCTCTTCGGCGGGCAGCGCGATCTCGGCGAACACCTGGTCGCCGCGCTGCCAGGCGGCTTTCAGCCCCTGGAAGACGGGGCCGTAGCCGTAGCCCTGGCCCGCCATCCGCTCGTACGCGCCCGAGACGTCGAGCGTGGTGGCGCCCTGCGGCGGCCAGACGCCGAGGTCGGCGGTCGGCGCGGCGGCCGCTGCCGGGGCGAGGCTGCCGCTCGCGTGCAGGGTCCACGGCGCGTCGACCGGGGAGCCCTCGGTGCGGGAATACACGGCGAGCGGGCGGCGCCGGTCGTCGCCCACCGCGCCGACCAGTACGTGCACCGCGACGCCGCGGGACTCCGGGAGCACCAGTGGTGCCTGGAGGGTCAGTTCCTCCAGGGTCTCGTAGCCGACCTGGTCCCCCGCGCGCACCGCCATCTCGACGAAGGCGGTGCCGGGCAGCAGGACGCGGCCCGTGATCGTGTGATCGGCGAGCCAGGGGTGGCTGAGCAGAGACAGCCGGCCGGTGAGGACCACGCCGTCGGAGTCGGGGAGCAGGACGCCCGCGCTGAGGAAGGGGTGGTCGACGCCCAGCTGGCCGACGCCGGTGACGTCCCTGGTGCCGCTGGACGACTCCAGCCAGTAGCGGCGGCGCTGGAAGGCGTACGTGGGCAGCTCGACCCAGCGGGCGCCGGTGCCGGCGAACGGGGTTTCCCAGTCGACGTGGTGGCCGCGTACGTACGCCTGCGCCAGGGCGCCGAGGAGTTCGCGCTCCTCCGTGCGGTCCCTGCGCAGCACGGGCGCGAGGAGGGTGCCTTCGGTGTCCTGGAGGCAGCCCTGGGCCATAGCGGTCAGTACGCCGTCGGGTCCCAGCTCGATGAAGGCCGTGACACCGGCGGCTTCGAGTGCGCGGATCCCGTCGGCGAAGCGCACCGCCTGACGGACGTGCCGCACCCAGTACTCCGGGTCCCCCAGCTCACCCGGGGCGGCGATCTCTCCGGTGACGTTGGAGACGACGGCGATCTTCGGTTCGCGGTAGGCGACCGCCTGGGCGACCCTGCGGAACTCGTCGAGCATCGGCTCCATCAGCGGTGAGTGGAAGGCGTGCGAGACGGTGAGCTGCTTGGTCTTGTGCCCTTGCGCGGTGAGCTCGGCGACGACCTCGGCGACCGCGTCCCCGGCGCCGGAGATCACCAGGGAGGCGGGGCCGTTGACGGCGGCCAGACCGACCCGGTCCTCGCGCCCGGCGAGCAGCGGAGTCACGTCCGCCTCAGTGGCGCGGACGGCGAACATCACTCCGCCGGCAGGCAGTTCCTGCATCAGGCGGCCGCGGGCCGCCACCAGGACGGCGGCGTCCTCCAGTGAGAGGACCCCGGCGACGTGCGCGGCGGCGATCTCGCCCACCGAGTGGCCAGCAAGGAAGTCGGGCCGTACGCCGAACGACTCGACGAGGCGGAACAGCGCCACCTCGACGGCGAACAACGCGGTCTGGGTGTAGACGGTCTGGTCGAGCAGCGCTGCCTCCGCGCTGCCGGGTTCGGCGAACAGCACCTCCTGCAGGGGAAGTTCGAGCTGCATGTCCAGGTAGTCGCAGGCGTTGTCAAGTGCGTCGGCGAACACCGGGAAGGTGTCGTACAGTTCGCGGCCCATCGCCACCCGCTGCGCGCCCTGGCCGGTGAAGAGGAAGGCGAGGCGGCCCGCGGTGGTCCGGCCGTCGAAGGCGCCGGGCACGGTGACGCCCTCGGCGACGGAGGCCAGTGCGCTCAGCAGCGTCTCGCGGTCCTCGCCGAGGACGACGGCGCGGTGGTCGTGGGCGGTACGGGTGGTGACCAGCGAGTGGCCGACGTCTGCGACGGAGGCGTCGGAGCCCGCCGGTCCCGCGACGAAGGTGTGCAGCCGCCGTGCCTGGCCGCGCAGCGCCTCGGGGCTGCGCGCGGAGATCACCCAGGGCCGGACGGTACCGGTCGGTTCGGATCCGGCGGCCGGTTCGGGCCGCTCCCGGTCCTCCGGCGCCGCCTGCTCCAAGATGAGGTGGGCGTTGGTGCCGCTGATGCCGAACGCCGAGACGCTGGCGCGGCGCGGGCTGCCTTCGGCGGGTTCCCACGGCATGGCCTCGGTGAGCAGCTCGACGCGGCCCGCGGACCAGTCCACGTGCGGGGTCGGCGCGTCCACGTGCAGCGTCTTGGGGAGGGTCTCGTGCTTCATCGCCATGACCAGCTTGATCACGCTGGCGGCGCCGCCCGCGGCCTGGGTGTGCCCGAGGTTGGACTTGACGGAGCCGAGCCGCAGGGGGCGGTCGGCGGGCCGGTCCTGGCCGAGCGTCGCGAGGATGGCCTGGGCCTCGATGGGGTCACCGAGACGGGTGCCGGTGCCGTGCGCCTCCATGGCGTCGATGTCGGCGGGGACGAGTCCGGCGTTGGCGAGTGCCTGGCGGATGAGCCGCTGCTGCGAGGGGCCGTTGGGTGCGGTGAGGCCGTTGCTCGCGCCGTCCTGGTTGATCGCGGTGGAGCGGATCAGGGCCAGTACGGGGTGCCCGTTGCGCCGGGCGTCGGAGAGGCGTTCCAGGATGAAGATTCCGACGCCCTCGGCGAAGCCCGTACCGTCGGCCGCCGCCGCGAACGGCTTGCAGCGGGCGTCGGCGGCCAGGCCGCGCTGGCGGCTGAAGGCGCTGAACATGCCGGGGCTGCCCATGACGGTGACGCCGCCGGCCAGTGCGAGAGAACTCTCGCCCTGGCGCAGGGAGTTCGCCGCGAGGTGCATGGAGACCAGGGAGCCCGAGCAGGCGGTGTCCAGGGTGATGGCGGGGCCCTCGAAGCCCATCAAGTAGGACAGCCGGCCCGAGATGGCGCTGGGCGCGTTGCCGGTCATCAGGTAGCCGTCGAGGCCCTCGGGGGCGTCCAGGACGCTCGTACCGTACTCGTGCACCTCGGCGCCGATGAAAACGCCGGTACGGCCGCCGCGCAGGGTGGCCGGGTCGATGCCGGTGCGCTCCAGTGCTTCCCAGGCCGTTTCCAGGACCATGCGCTGCTGCGGGTCCATGGCGAGCGCCTCGCGCGGGCTGATGCCGAAGAAGTCCGCGTCGAAGAGGGTGGCCTCATCGAGGAATCCGCCTTCGCGCACGTAGCTCTTGCCGAGGACGCCGGGGTCGGGGTCGTACATGCCCTCGATGTCCCAGCCGCGGTCGGTGGGGAAGCCCGCGAGCACCTCGCCGTTGTCCCGCACCAGGCGCCACAGGTCCTCGGGGGACGAGATGCCCGCCGGGTAGCGGCAGCCGATGCCGATCAGCGCGATCGGGTCCTCGTCGTCCGCCGCCGACCGCTCGGGGGCGACGACCTCGTCCGTCAGGCCGAGCGCCCGGCCGCGCAGGAAGGACGCGAGGGCGCTCGGGGTGGGATGGTCGAAGGCGAGGGTGACCGGCAGGTCGAGGCCGGTCGCCGCGGTGAGGCGGGCGTGCAGGTCGACGGCGGCCAGCGAGTCGAAGCCCAGCTCCATGAAGGGGCGTTCGGCGTCGACCGCGGGCACCTCCTTCCCGGCGTGCCGCAGGGCCGCACGGGCATGCTCGCCCACCAGGAGGAGTGCGGCACGCAGCTGCTCGGCCGGCTCGAGCGCCGTCAGCCGGCGCGTCAGGGCGTTCTGTAGCGGAGCGCTTTGCCCCGGGGTGCTCCGCTCTTCGCCCGACGCACTGCCGGTTTCGGAAACCAAGTTCTCGGACTCGCTCATTCCGCGTACTCCACTACTCGTCCAGCTCGCCGGCAGACAGAATCTCGGGCCTGAATATGTATCGAAGCTAACTACGGTGGCCTTCGCGGCCACACCCCTAAGCCCCCCTAAGGGGGTGCTACCGGAGGGAGGTCGAACCCTTGGTCGGGAGCGGTTTCTCCATGGCTTCGGTGTCGAATTTGTGCGATACGTAGGAGAGCGCGCCCAGGAGTTCTCCCGAGGTGACCCGCCGGTTGCCGGAGCTTTCCACGAGGTGCCCGATCGGCAGTTCTCCGGTCGTCGCCCAGCGCAGCCTGCCGGTGTCGTCGATATAGCTGCGGGTGCGCCCCATGTTGTCGGGGTGCACGCAGTAAGGAACGTCGAGAAGACCGCGCTTGAAGGCGAGGATCAGGGCCTGCCCCACGTCGTCGTGGAGATCGAGCACGGCGGCGACGAGTGCGTGCGCCTCTGCGTACACCTGGGAATCCGTGGAATTCCCCGGCCGTGCACCACCGGGGAACGCCGTGGCGGCCCTGGTGGCGTGTTCGAGGGCCTCGATGTTCTCCTCGATCGTGGGGATGCGACGGGATTCCGCGACGGTCTTCACGATGATCCGCTCCGACCCGGTGGCGGCGGCCAGTTGGGCGGCCTGCCCCAGCAGCCGGTAGGAGCCGCCGTCGGTGGTGGGGTACACGCCCATGTAGGTGTAGATCACGACGTGCCAGGTCGCGGCGGGCAGCAGCTCGGCGCAGAGTGCCCGCAGCGCGGCGACGGCCTCGATGTCCTGACCGAAGTGGGTCTGTTGGGCGTAGCTGACGGAGATGCTGCGGATGCCGTGCCGGTAGAAGAACAGTGCCTCCAGGGCACTGATCGCCACCAGCAGGCTCGGCGGGCAGAGCTGGCCGAGCATGCATCCGCCGAAGGTCTCCAGATGCGGGTCCACGCCCATGCCGCGCAGTTGCGCGAGGAAGAGGGTGGAGCGGTCCCATTCGCGCACCGACTGGTCGAGCGGGGTGCGCCCGTACGGCAGGCAGTAGGAGACCGGGCCGCCCTCGGAGGCGCTGAGGCCGGCCCGGACCGTGGCGGCGAAGATGTCGAAGGGCTTCGCCGAGCCGTGCCTCACCTGTACCGGGAAGTCGGGGCCGTGGATGCCGTCGAGCATGTCCCGGGTCGTGTGCGCGCCGTAGTTGACGATCGGGAAGCCGTTGATGCCGGTGCCCCGCCGCAGCGCCTCGTCGACGGCCGCGGTGTCGCCGACCCGGGTGTAGGCGTCGATGGTGAGGGTGCCGACCGTGGTGGCGTCGGCCCCCTTGGTGGCCGCGAGACCCCGGCGCATCTGTGCCGGGTCGCTGAACCCCATCCGCGGCTGGACCACGAGGCGCCCCGCCCGGTGCGCGGCGCGCACGAAGCTGCCGAAGTCCGAGTGGGCGCCCTGCACGGTGGTGGCGGGCGCGTCCCCGGCCCCGATGCGGGCCGGGGCGTGCCCGTCCGGGCGGTGCTCGTGCTCCGAACGGTCCCGGGGGCGTTCGACGTCGGACCGGTCCCCGGGGTGCTCCTCGGTCACGAAAGGACTCTCTGCGGGAGTGCGCCGATGAACCGCTCGAAGGACCCGATTTCGGTCCTACCGTCCTCGAAGACCGCGTCGAAGCCGGCGGCGAGGAGTTCCTCGATGTGCGCGGCGTCCTCGCCGCCGGAGATGCCGAGCTTGCCGCCGATCACCATCGGGGTGCGGATCAGGGCCTCGGCCTCGCGCAGCTTCTTGATGACGCGCAGCCCGTCCTGGTATCCGTGTCCGTTGACGCTGCTGATCACCACCAGCGCCGGGTCGTGCTCGCGGATCTCGGACCCCAGCAGCTCGTCGGGGACGGTCGGTCCCAGGTTGACGACGTCGTAGCCGAGTTCCTCGATGAGCAGCTGGAGGAAGACCAGGTTCCAGGTGTGCGCGTCGGAGGAGAGCCCGCTGACCACGACGGTCTGCCGCGGACGACCGGGTAGGCCGGGGCCGGTGGAGGTGTCGGTCGTGCCACCGGAAAGGGTTGCCAGCTCGCTCATGCGTACGTCCTATGGTGCTCGATGCGGGACACGGAGACGACCTCGTCGCCCCGCACCACGATTTCGACGGGGGCGGGCCTGCCGAGAAACATCAGCAGGCTGGACGTGGGTCCGTAGGCACCGGCGTTGGGGATCTCGATGACGTCTCCGGCCTCCAGCGGCGGCAGCGCCACCGACCGGCCGAGCACGTCGCCGGGGGTGCAGAGCGGGCCGACGAGGCTGGACTTCTCCCAGCTCTCCACCGACTCCGGGGAAGCGCCCGCGGTGTCGGGGCTGACCGCCACCGGCAGTAGCCGGCCGAGGCCGGACATCCCGCCGAAGGTGTTGATGCCCGCGTCGAGGATGACGAACTTGCGGCCCCGGCTCTCCTTGATGTTGACCACCCCGGCCAGCAGCGTGCCGCTGTCGCCGACGAGGTAGCGGCCGGACTCGCAGGCCACCTTGGGAAAGCCTTCGCGCCAGCGCGGGAAGTGCTCGTCGAGGGTCTGCGACAGCGCTTCGCGGAGCCGGCCGTAGACGGGACGCTCGCCGGGAACCGCGTACGGCACGGAGAAGCCGCCGCCGATGTCCAGGAAGCGGGGCTCGTCGAGCCCGATGTCGTGGAAGGTCCTGGCCGCCTGGGCGATGGTGTGCTGGAACTCGCCGATGAGGGCGTCCTCGTCGCGGGCGTTGCTCAGCGGGAAGAAGTGGGCACCCACGATCTCCGTGCCCTCGACGGCCCTGAGCAGCGGGATCTGCTCGACGAGGGTCTCGCTGTCGATGCCGAACTGGGAGGGGGCGCCGGTCATCCGGATGCTGGTGGTGGCGCTGGCCGACGCGCTGTTGATGCGGAGCAGGGCCTGGGCCACGACCCCGAGACGGAGGGCCACGGCACCGATGTGCTGGAGGTCGGTGAGGGACTCCACGGAGAACATCCGCACGCCTTTGGCGATGGCTTCGTCGAGTTCGCCGTCGGTCTTGCCCGGTCCGGTGTAGAGGCACTCGCCGGGGTCGAAGCCGGCGCTCAGGGCGGCGTCCAGCTCACCCGTCGAGCTGATTTCGGCGCGGCAGGCACGGTTGCCGCCCTGCCGCAGCGCCCGGATGACCTCCGGGTGCGGGTTGGCCTTGACCGCGCTGAAGAGCTCGAACTCCTCGGGCAGGGCGGCGAACAGGTCGTCCCTCGCGGCCTCGACCCGGTTCAGGTCATAGACGTAGGCCGGAGTGCCATGGCGCTCCACGAGGTCGGCGTAACGGGTCATTTGGAGGTCTCCTCAAGAAGCCGGGCCAGCTCCTTCTTGTCGTTCTTGCCGTTCGGCGTGAGCGGGATCGCGTCGAGGACGTGGCAGACGGAGGGCACCTTCTGGGCCTCCAGTCGGAAGGTGAGCTCGCGCAGGATCTCGTGCTTGGCCCGGTCGGCCTCGACGAACAGCACGAGGTCGCGCTCGTCGGTGGGCGGCAGCACCACGGCCGCGCGGACGCCGTGGATGTCGGCGGCGGCGGACTCGATCTCGGTGGTGCTCATCCGGACGCCCTTGCGCTTGAACATGTCGTCGCGGCGGCCGTCGAAGTAGAGGTAGCCGTCCTCGTCGAGCCAGCCGTAGTCGCCCGTGTGCAGGCGCAGGGCGCCGTCGTCCGGGCCCGGGCGGAAGGTCTTGGCGCTCAGTTCGGGGTTTCGCCAGTAGCCGGGCATCACGTGCGGGCCGACGGCGACGATCTCACCGGTCTCGCCCGCCGGCAGCGGGGCTCCGTCTGCGTCCAGGATCAACACCTGGGTGCCGGGAACCGCGCGGCCCACGGAGTCGGGGCGTTCCTTCTCCTGCTCGGGCGGCATGACGGTGATGCGCTTGGATTCGGTCTGCCCGTACTGGCGGACCACTCGGGAGCCGGGGAACTTGGCGCGCAGCGCGTCGATGGTGGTTTGCGGCAGAGCCGCACCGGTGTTGCTGAACATCCGCACGGTGGGTGCCGGGTTCTCCTCGCGCTCCGCGAGCCGGAGGATCATGGCGGCCAGCGAGGGCACGATCGGCACGATGGTGGCGCCGCTCTCGCGGATGCGGCGCAGCAGCACCAGGTCGGACGCGCCGTCGGCCAGCACGATCTCGGAGCGGCCGATGGTGGACAGCAGCACCTTGTACAGGCCGTAGTCCCAGGAGATCGGGAAGCGGCAGAAGACCACGTCGTCGGGCCGGTATCCGATGACGCCCTCGAGCGCCTCGGAGACGAAGGTGATCTGGGCGTGCGGGCAGATCACGGCCTTCGGGGCGGCGGTGCTGCCGGAGGTGTAGACGAGGACCGCGGGGTCGTCGGCGGAGATCTCTGCGGCCGGCGGGCGGGCGTCGATCTCGGCGTGCTTCTCGACCTCGGTCCAGGCGGCGCCGTACTCCCGCACGAGGGCCGGGGTGAGGTCGCGCACGGTCTCCTCGGCGTCGGCGGTGACGATGACCAGGGCCGGCTCGGAGTTCTCCAGGACCGGGGCGAGGTGGAAGGTCTTCATGCCCGGGTTGAGCGGCACGAAGACGACCCCGCTGCGGCTGGCGCCGTAGAACATCGCGACGAGCTCACGGGTGGTGGGCAGCTGGACCACGAGCCGGTCGCCGGGGACCAGCCCCTGTTCCGCCAGCCAGTCGGCGAAGGCGTGTGCGTGGGCGTCGAGTTCCGCGTACGTCCACGTTCCGGTGTCGTCGCTGACCGCCCGGGACTGCGCGGAATCGGCAACTGCTTCCGTCAGCAGTTCGTGCACGAGCTTGTTCCGGCGGGAAAGCGATTCGCCGGGTATTCGATCCGCAAAAGGAATGGTATCCAAGGCCGTTCTCCTGTCGCCGGCTCCGCATGGGGAGATCGATGCATTGCTGAAATCGATCCGCTACGAAGTTACCCGCGACAGGAGACCCTGCCCCACCCCTAATCCCCCCTATTGCCGCTCCGGCCATTCCCGGCACGCAGCAGGTCACCAGCACGATTCCGCAGTTCTTTGCGGTCGATTTTCCGGTTGGCGTTCACAGGGAATTCATCGAGGAGTTCATAACGCCTGGGCAGCAGCCCGCGCGGGAGCACTTCGCTCAGCTTCCTGGCGAACTCGACGGGACGTACGGGTTGCTGACCGATGTAGAAGACAACGAGTTGGGTTCCCTCGTCGGTGGCCGCGTCCACGGTCACCGCCTCGCCGACCCCTTCGACCGCACCGAGGGCGTGGTCGATCTCGGCGAGTTCGACGCGCCAGCCCTGGATCTGGACCTGGGCGTCGAGCCGTCCCAGGTAGGCGAGTTCACCGCCTCCGACGCGACGGACCCGGTCGCCGGTGCGGTACCAGAGTCGCGAGTCGCGCTCCACGAACCGGCCCCGTTCGTCGTCGGGGTCGAGGTAGCCGGGCGCCATCTGCGGTCCTGAGATGACCAGTTCGCCCTCGGTCGCGGCCTCGTTGTCGTCCGCGTCGAGGAGCAGGTGCTCGTGTCCCGCGTGTACGGCGCCGATCGGCACGATCCCGTTGGCGCCCAGCTCCGGCGAGCGGACCGGGTCCCAGCGGTGTGCGGCGATGGTGACGGTGAACTCGGTTGGCCCGTACAGGTTCTCCAGCACGGATCCGGAGGCCGCCCGCTGCCACGCTTCGGCATCCTGGCACTTGAGTGCTTCGCCCGCGAAGAAGCTCCAGCGCAGGGACGGTAGCGAGCCGGCCGCGAGCCCGCCCGTGCGGCGGGCCAGCGAGATGGCGCCCGGTGTCGAGAACCACACGCTCACCCGGTGCTCGGTCAGGAAGCCCGGCAGGTCGCGGTACCCCTGGGCCGGGATGACGAGTGCGGTCGCACCGGCGCCCCAGGCGCAGAACAGGTCGAACAGCGAGCAGTCGAAGTTCAGGTCGAAGGTCTGCGAGAAGACGTCGTCGGCGGTGAAGTCGTACCGCTCGTCGAGGAGACCGAAGTAGTGGCTGGTGTTTCCGTGCGTGAGCGGGACGCCCTTGGGGCGGCCGGTCGAGCCCGAGGTGAACAGCATGTACGCGATGTCGCCCGGCCCGACCGGCCGGGGCTCCGCAAGTGCGTGCCGTTGGTCGGGCACGATCCGGCGCAGCCCGCCGCCGAGTGCGGCGTCGGAGTCGGCGAGCAGGACCGGGACGGCGCTGTCCGGGCCGAGCAGCGCCGGCAGTTGTGCGCCGCCACCGGCGTCGGCGATCACCGCGGAGAGCGGCGCCGCGTCGAGCATGCCCCGGGTGCGGGCCTGTGGGAAGTCGGGGCGCAGCGGCACCACGGCGGCGCCGGCGTACAGCGCCGCGAGGATGCCCACGTACGCCGTGACTCCCTTCGACGCCAGTACGCCGACGGCCCTGGGCGGGCCGGCCGCGTCGGCAGTGAGGGCGCCCGCCCAGCGGAGCGCCAGTTCGTGGGCGTGCGCGTACGTGAGGGACTCCGTGCCGACGCGCACCGCGGCGCGGTCCGGCGACTTGGCCAGTCCGCGCAGGAAGCGCGCGTACAGCGCGTGCTCAGCTGGTGCCCGCACGGTCAGGCAGCCGGCTGGAGCAGGCCGGAGAGCGCCTTCCACAGGACGCCGGGCGTCCGGAAGGTCTCCAGGCTCAGGGCGTCGTCCTGGAAGCGGACGTCGTAGGCGTTCTCCAGCTGGGCGAGCAGCTCGACGGTACCCAGCGAGTCCAGGCCGAGGTCACGCAGCTCGATGTCGCTGGTGAACGCCTCGTCGTCGCCGAAGAAGGGCAGGTAGCCGCGGACCATGTCTTCGAACTTGTCGTCCCACACGGTGGTGTTTCCTCACTCTGGGATGGGTGGTGCAGGTGGGTGGTGGTGCAGGTTTGCTGGCGGTGCACGTTGGTGGTGGTGCCGGTGCCGCGCTGTCGGCAGGCCCTCAGGCCGCGGCCTTCGAGCGGCTGCGCGGCCGCATCGCGACGGCCGGGCTGGCGGGTACGACCTCGAAGCTGTTGCGGGTCAGGGGCACCCGGCCGAACAGGGCGTCCGGGCCCGATACGCACGCCTTCGTCACGCCCAGGGTGCGCAGCGAGGCCACGACCGCGGGCCACCGCATCGGCGTGACGAAGCTGTCCAACAGCATGGTGCGGATCTCGTCGGCGGTGGTCAGGACGGTGCCGTCCTGATCGGCCACGACCGGGAGCCGCGGGTCGTGGAAGGTCAGCGAGGAGAAGACCTCCGACTCTGCCCTGGCCCGCAGCGAGCCGAAGGCCGAGCAGTGCACGGGCGGGCGCATCGTGTAGAGCGACATCCCGCCGAGTTCGCGCAGCCGAGGGCGGAACCATTCGAGGCTGTGCTCGCGCATCGACACCATGTGGAAGTCGTGATCGATGTAGCACGAGACCTCGTGGAACTCGCCGCGCTCCTCGAACTCGGCGAAGATCTGCTGCAGTCTGTCCTGCGGGGTGCGCAGGAAGGAGTGCGTCACCACGTCCTGGTGGTCGGTGGTGAAGTAGTCCGCCATGCAGCGGGCGACGCCGGCCGTCATGCGGACCGCGTCCTCGAAGGACAGTGCACCGGAGTACGCGCTCAGCACCTTCTCGCCGAAGCTCGGCCCGGTGCAGACCTCGGGCACCAGGCCCAGGGTCCGTTCGGCCCAATCGGCGGAGGCCAGGCAGTTCACCATGAACGCGACCTGCGCGGCCTCCGAGTAGTCGTCCTCGTCGTCGCGGAACCGGTCGATCAGCGAGTAGCCGAGCACCTCGTCCGCCCGCGCCGTGAGCCGCCGTGCGGCCGGGTTGATCAGCATGAACTTCCCCACCTCGGAAAAGGTGGAGGCTCCCATTCCGGGGAAGACGATCGCGGTTTCGGCCCGGAGCCCGGAGGTCATCCGCGCTCTCCTTCCAGGAGTGTGTCGAGGTATCCGAGCAGCACTTCGTTGAAGCGCTCGGGTTCTTCCAGGTGCGGCAGGTGGCTGGAGTTCTCCAGGATTTCCCACCGCACGTCGGGAATCCGGTCGAAGTAGGGCTGTACGGTCTCCGGAGTCGCCTCGTCGTGGCGGCCGGTGAGCAGCAGCGTGGGGACGTCGATCCGGTCGAGTTGGTCGACGACCGACCAGTCCTTGAGCGTCCCGATCACATGGAACTCGTTCGGGCCGTTCATCGTGTAATAGACGGTCGGGTCGTCGTAGATCTCCATGAAGGACGCGACGAAGTCACGGGGCCAGGGCACGACCCGGCACACGTGCTTGTCGTAGAAGACCCGCATGGCGGCGAGGTATTCCTCGCTGTCCGTACTGCCGGCCGCCTCGTGCCGCAGCAGCGTCCCCTGGACGTCCACCGGCAGTTCGGCGCGCAGTACGTCCATCGCCCCCAGCCAGAGTCCGTACGAGGCGGGGGAGTTGGCGATCACCAGGCCGCGCAGGCCGGCGGGCCCCTCCGCAGCGTGCGCCGCCCCGAGCAGGCCTCCCCAGGAGTGCCCGAACAGCACGTAGTCCTGGTCGACCCCCAGCTTGCGCAGGAGGTTGTTCAGCTCGTCCTGGAAGAGCTGGACCGTCCAGAAGTCCGGTCCACGGTCGGGCAGGTGGGTGGACCCGCCGTTGCCGATCTGGTCGTAGTGGATCACCGGCCAGCCCTGGGCGGCCAGTTCGCACAACGCGAGCATGTAGTCGTGCGTACTGCCGGGACCGCCGTGCAGCACCACTATGGGCGGGCGTCCCCCGTGGAGATGGCCCGTTACTCGGTACCAGGTTTTGTATTCTTTGAAAGAAACGGTTCCTTTGGCGCTCGGCGCTCTGGACATGAATCTCCCTATCAGAATTGTCCGGGGTCCACCAATCACTTCCGGACAGCACTGCCGAGTCCATGCCGGAAAACGATTCTCCGCGGTGATCGAGCGGACGTCCCGTGGCCGTGGAACGGCCACGAAACGTTACGGCCCGGCGTGTGTTTGTCTGCAAGGTATAGGACCCGCCCATGCGGGCAGACCCCTATCCGGCCCCTACGGACCCCTGACGGCCCGGCGGTGCGACCCTCGTGGTCCGGTCGCGGGGCAGGTCGCGGGGCAGGTGGTCAGCCGGTCGTGTTCCGCAGCCATTCCTCGACGGCCCGGGCCGTCTCGACCGCGTGGTTCTCGACGATCGTGAAGTGGGTGCCCGGGACCTCGGCGCGGGTGTGCGCGGTCGACCAAACGGCCCGCCATCCGTCTCCGCCGGACGAGTCGTCGGCGACGAAGTTCTCCGTGGGTCCGACGAACAGGACGGGTGTACGCATCTCGTGGGGCCGCACGTCGCCGATCAGTTCGACGTACCGGCCCATGGCACCGAGCCGGGTGGCGTCGAATCCGCCGAAGTCGTCCTCGCGGTCGAACATCCCGGCCATCATCTGGCCCCAGAAGCCGGCCGAGTCATTGTCGTCGTCACCGGTGTCGGGCAGATAGGAGTCGAGCAGTACGACACCGGACGCCGGAGTCCCCTCGCTTTCCAGGCGTTCAGCGACGGCGTGGGCGAACTGACCTCCCGACGAATAGCCGACAATCACGAACGGCTTTCCCCCGGCGGCTCGAAGGACGTGCTCGGCGAACGCCTCGACGGCGGCGGGCACCGTGGCCGGCAGCCGGTCCGAAGGCCGGAACCCGAGCACGGGCAGGGCGATCACGTCGCGCACGTCACGGAAGTTGACCGCGAAGCGCGCGTACTGCTGCGCGCCGCCCATCGCCATCGGGGACGGCATGCAGACGAGGGCCGGCCCGTGTGGTCCACGGGCCAGCGTGACCGGTTCGGGGAACACCGCGCCGTTCCGTCCGTCCGCCGCCACCTTCTCCTCGGTCTCCTTGAGCTCGGCCACCGAGTGGAACCAGGGGCGGATCTGTCCGGCCGCCTTGATCAGCCGGACTCCGCCGGGCAGATTGCCGTTGAGGATCGCCTGCCGGAACAGACCGCGGATGGACTCCGGGGTCTCGCCCGGCTTGTCCTCGGAAGGACGGGCGGTTCTTCCGGGCGCGGTGGCCCGGGCGGCTTCCGCGAGTTGTTGCTGAAGGTGCCCGGCGAGCGCCGCAGGGGTGCGGTGGTCGAAGATGGCACTGGTGGTCAGGCTTGCGCCGGTCGCCTGGTTCACCAGGTTGCGGATCTCCATCGCCGACAGCGAGTCCACCCCGGATTCGAGGAAGTCGCGTTCCGGTTCGACGTCGTCGGCAGAGGCGTGGCCGAGCACCACCGCGACCCGGCCGAGTATCAGGGCGAGCAGTTCCCGCACCTGTTCCGCGACCGGCAGCGCGGCGAAGGACGCGGGCAGGCCGGTTGCGCCGAGGAAGGGATGCGCGGTCGCCACCTGTCCGAGCGAAGAGGCGTCAACGGAAACGGGAGTCGCGTCGAGCCAGTAGCGGTCGCGCTGGAAGGCGTACGTGGGAAGGTCCACCAGCCGCGCCCCGGTGCCGGCGAACAGCGCCTGCCAGTCGACCGCCGTCCCTGCCCGGAAGGCCTGGGCGAGCGCGGTCAGCAAGGTGTGCGCCTCGTCCCGCCCCTTGCGCAGGACCGGCACCAGCAGCGCAGCGTCCTCCAGGGACGCCTCGGCCATCGCGGACAGGACACCGTCGGGACCCAGCTCGATGAAGGTCGACACACCCGCAGCCTCGAGCGCCCGGACGCCGTCAGCGAACCGCACCGGCTCACGGACATGACGCACCCAATACTCGGGATCGGCCAACTCCCCCGCACCGGCGACCCGCCCGGTCACGTTCGAGACCACCGCAATACGCGGCTCACCGAACTCAAGACCCCCAACCACCTGCCGGAACTCCTCCAGCATCGGGTCCATCAACGGCGAGTGGAAGGCGTGCGAGACCGCCAGCCGCCTGGCCGCGACACCCCGCGCCTCCAGCCTCGCCACCACCTCCAAAACCGGGCCCTCCGCGCCCGAAACCACCACGGACTCCGGCCCATTCACCGCCGCCAAACCCACACCGTCGACGCCACTCAACAACGGCAGCACATCCGCCTCAGCGGCCCGCACCGCCACCATCACACCACCAGCGGGCAACGCCTGCATCAAACGACCCCGCGCAGCAACCAGCCGACAAGCACCCTCCAGGGACAACACCCCCGACACGTGCGCAGCCGCGATCTCCCCCACCGAATGACCACCGACGAAGTCAGGGCGCACCCCAAAAGACTCCACCAGACGGAACAACGCCACCTCCACCGCAAACAACGCAGCCTGCGCATGGACCGTCCGGTCCAACAGCCCCTGGTCCCCGTCGAAGATCACCTCCCGCAACGGACGCTCGAGACCCGCATCCAGCAGGACACAGACCTCATCCAACGCGCGCGCGAACACCGGGAACCGGGCCACGAGCTCCCGCCCCATACCCACCCGCTGACTGCCCTGACCGGTGAACAGGAACGCCGTCCTGCCCCGCTCCGCCCGCGAGGTACCCCGAGTACCCGCACCCGCACCCGCTGCCACCTCCGCCAGGCCGGCAAGCAGCTCCGCACGATCCGTACCCAGTACCACCGCGCGGTGATCGAAGAGCGCACGCGAAGCCACCAACGAGAAACCGGTATCCACCAGGGATAAGTCCGCACCAGCAGCAACGAACTCGTGCAACCGCGCCACCTGCGCACGCAACGCATCCGCCGTACGACCCGACACCACCCACGGCACCGGAACACCCACGGGCCAACCCGACACAGCAACATCCCCGCCGGCAACCACCTCCCCCACAACCTGCCCCGGAGGCTCCTCCACGATCACATGCGCATTGGTACCGCTGATACCGAAGGACGAGATGCCCGCACGACGCGTCTCGCCCTCGCGCTGCTGCCACTCCACCTCCTCGGTGAGCAGCTCGATGTCGCCCGCCGTCCAGTCGACGTGCGTGGACGGGGCGTCGACGTGCAGGGTCCTGGGCATGACGCCGTGGCGCAACGCCTGCACCATCTTGATGACACCGGCGACTCCGGCGGCGGCCTGGGTGTGTCCGAGGTTGGACTTCACCGAGCCCAGCCGCAAGGGGCGTCCCTGCGGGCGCTCCTGCCCGTAGGTCGCGAGCAGTGCGTCCGCCTCGATGGGGTCGCCCAGGGTGGTGCCGGTGCCGTGCGCCTCGACCACGTCCACGTCGGCGGCCTTGAGTCCGGCGTTCGCCAACGCGGCCCGGATGAGACGTTGTTGGGAAGGTCCGTTGGGGGCGGTCAGGCCGTTGCTCGCACCGTCCTGGTTGACGGCGGAACCAGTGACGACCGCCAGCACCCGGTGACCGTTTCTGCGCGCGTCCGAGAGGCGCTCCACGAGCAGCACACCGGCGCCCTCGGCGAAGCCCGTGCCGTCCGCGCCGTCCGCGAAGGACTTGCAGCGGCCGTCGGGGGCCAGGCCGCGCTGGCGGCTGAATTCCACGAAGGTGCCCGGGGTGGCCATGACGGTCACACCGCCGGCGAGGGCCAGCTCGCACTCGCCGCGCCGCAGTGACTGGACCGCCAGGTGCAGGGCCACCAGGGAGGACGAGCACGCGGTGTCCACCGATACGGCAGGGCCCTCCAGGCCGAAGGTGTAGGCGACCCGGCCCGAGACGATGTTGCCACTGCCGAAGCTGTGCGGGTAGTCGTGGTACATGACGCCGGAGAAGACACCTGTCGTGGTCCCCCGCAGGCTGGCCGGGACGATCCCCGCGTGCTCCATGGCCTCCCAGGAGGCTTCCAGCATGAGCCGCTGCTGCGGGTCGAGGACCGGCGCCTCGCGCGGGCCGATGCCGAAGAACTTGGCGTCGAAGTCTGCCGCGTCGAGCAGGAAGCCGCCGTCCAGGCTGTACGTCGTACCGGCGCGCTCACCCTTGGGGTCGTGCAGCTGCTCGAGGTCCCAGCCCCGGTCCCCCGGGAAGCCGGTGATGCCGTCCCGGCCGGCCCTGACGAACTCCCACAGCTCGTCGGGGGTGCGTGCGCCGCCGGGGAACCGGCAGGCCATGCCCACGATCGCGATCGGTTCGCGGGAGGCGGACACCACCTTGCGGTTCTGGTCCCGCAGGCGTTCGGTCTCCTTGAGCGAGGCCCGCAGGGCCTCGATCAGCTTTCCCTCGTTCTGGGCCATGATGGGCTCACGCCTCCCGCGTCGTGTCGTTGAGCGCCATCTCGATGAGGCTCTCGGTGTCCATCCCGTCGATGTCCTCGGCGTACTCGGCCTCGGACACCCCTCGTTCCGTTGCGCCCGTCGGGCCGCCGCCCAGTCCGGTGAGTTCGAGGAGGCTGTCGAGCAGCCCTGCCTCCCGGAGCTGCGGCAGCGAGAGGGCCTGGAAGGCCTGGTGCAGCCGCGCCTCGACCTCCGCCTCCGGGCGCGCCTCCGGCGCCAATTGCTCCCTCAGGTGGGCGGCGAGGGTGCGGATGCTCGGGTAGTCGAAGATCAGGGCGGCGGGCAGTCGGAGCCCGGTCGCCTCGTTCATGCGGTTGCGGAACTCCACGGAGGTCAGCGAGTCGAAGCCGAGTTCGTTGAAGGCCCGCTCCTCCTCGATGGTCTCCGTTCCCCGATGGCCCAGGACGATCGCGGCCTGAGCGCGGACCAGGTCGCGCAGCAGCGTTTCGCGCTCGGCCTCGGGTGCCTCGGTGAGCCTGCGCCGCAGGGTGTCGGCCCCGGTGCCGGCGGTGCCGGCGACCCGTCGCGCCACCGGGGCCCGTACCAGTCCGCGGAAGAGCGGCGGGAGTTCGGCGCCGGCCTCGCCGAGTGCCTTGAGGTCCAGCTTGACCGGGACCAGTGCCGGCTCGCCGAGCGCGACGGCCGTGTCGAAAAGGGCCGTGCCGAGCTCGGCGGTGAGCACCTCCACACCGGCCCGGGCCGCGCGCCGCACGTCGGCCTCATCGAGCGTGCCCGCCATGCCGTCCGTGCCCCACATGCCCCAGGCGAGGGACGTGGCGGGCAGCCCGGACGCCCGGCGCTGTTGCGCGAGGGCGTCCAAGTAGGCGTTGGCGGCTGCATAGTTGCCCTGTCCCGGACCGCCCAGTACGCCGCCGACGGACGAGAACAGCACGAACGCCGTGAGTCCCGCGTCCCGGGTCAGCTGGTGCAGGTTCCAGGCCGCGTCGACCTTCGGGCGCAGTACGGCGTCCATCCGGGCGGGTGTGAGGGACGCGATCGTGGCGTCGTCCAGCACACCGGCGGCGTGCACCACGCCGGTCAGTGGGCGGTCGGCGGGGACCCGCCCGAGGATGTCGGCCAGCGCAGCGCGGTCGGCGACGTCGCAGGCCTCGACGGTGACGGTCGTGGCGCCCAGCCCGAGGAGCTGCTGGCGCAGTTCTCCGGTGCCCGGAGCATGCACGCCGCGCCGGCTGACGAGCAGCAGGTGTCGTACGCCATGTTCGGCCACCAGGTGGCGGGCGAAGACCGCGCCCAGACCACCGGTGGCTCCGGTGAGCAGCACGGTGCCGGCCGCGTCCCACGTGGGAACGGTCCCTGCGCCGGAGTCCGCACCGGCCGGGGGTTCACCGGCGTCCGCACCGGCCCGGGCGACCCGGGTCAGCCTGGGCACGAGCACCGTGCCTTCGCGCAGCGCCACCTGCTCCTCGCCCGACGCCAGAGCTGCGGTCAGCGCACCGCGCGAAGCGACGGAGTCGTCGAGGTCGGCCAGCACGATCCGCCCGGGGTTCTCGGCCTGCGCGGAGCGCACCAGCCCGCCCACGGCGGCGCCGGCCAGGTCGACCGCCTCCCCGGCGTCCCCGGCCACCGCCCCGCGGGTCAGCACGACCAGGGTGGACGCGGCGAACCGGTCGTCGGTCTGCCAGGCCCGGAGGGCCGCCAGCACCCGGTGCGTCTCGTTGCGTACGGCATCGGGTTCGCTGCCCGTACCGGCGGCGGCGCCGCTCACCAGCACGACCACGTCGGCGCCGGTCGCCCGGTCGAGTCCGTCGGCCTCCTCGGCCTCGAGCTCCGCTGCCCACTTGGCGGCCTGCGGCCCGACCACGGCCCAGGATCCGGTCCTGGCCGTGCTCTCCGCGTGGATCGGGGACCAGTCCACCCGGTAGAGGGAGTCATGGAACGCGGCTCCTCCGGAGCTCAGCTGGTCCGCCGAGACCGGCCGCACGGAAAGCGAACCCACCACGGCGACGGGCCGGCCCCGGTCGTCGGCGATGTGCAGGGCCACGGCGTCCCGGCCCGGCACCGGGCGCAACCGCACCCGCAGCCGGGTGGCGCCGGTGGCGAACAGTTCGATGTCCGACCACGCGAACGGCAGCTCCGCCCGGTCACCGTCCCTGGCGAGCCCGATGGCGTGCAGAGCGGCATCCAGTGCCGCCGGGTGCAGCCCGAAGCCCGTAGCGCTCGCCACGGTCTCTTCCGGGAGGACGACGTCGGCCAGTACGTCGGCACCGTCGCGCCATGCGGCGGTGAGCCCCTGGAACGCCGGGCCGTAACCGAGCCCGCCGTCGGCGAACCGCTCGTACATGCCCGACAGTTCGAGCGCATCGGCACCGGCCGGCGGCCACACCCCCAGGTCGAAGGAGGGGTGCGAGACGACGTCGTCGAGTGCGCCCGTGGCATGCCGGGCCCACGGGTCGCCCGCCGCGGCCCCGGACTGACGCGAATGCACGGTGAAGCGCCGAGAACCCGTCGCGTCCGGGGTGCCGACGGAGATTTGAAGATCCACGCCGCCCCGCCCGGGCAGTACCAGCGGGGCTTCGAGCACCAGGTCCGCGACACGCCCGCAACCGATCCGGCCACCGGCGTGCAGGACCAGCTCCACGAAGCCCGTGCCGGGGAACAGCGTCGCGCCCCCGAAGGTGTGGTCGGACAGCCAAGGATGGGACTGTACGGAGACCTTGCCGGAGAAGAGCACCCCGTCGGCCTCGGCAAGCTCGACCGAGGAGGTGAGGAAGGAGTGCTCGGAGGAGCTGTAGCCGCTGCCACCGCTGGTGTCCGCGTCGAGCCAGTAGTGGTCGTGCTGGAAGGCGTACGTGGGCAGATCAACCCGGCGGGCGCCCAGACCGGCGAACAGCGCCTGCCAGTCGACGGAGGTGCCGGCCCGGAAGGCCTGGGCGAGCGCGGTCAGCAAGGTGTGCGCCTCGTCCCGCCCCTTGCGCAGGACCGGCACCAGGAGCGCAGTGTCCTCCAGGGACGCCTGGGCCATCGCGGACAGGACACCGTCGGGACCCAGCTCGATGAAGGTCGACACACCCGCGGCCTCGAGCGCCCGGACGCCGTCGGCGAACCGCACCGGCTCACGGACATGACGCACCCAATACTCGGGATCGGCCAACTCCCCCGCACCGGCGACCCGCCCGGTCACGTTCGAGACCACCGCAATACGCGGCTCACCGAACTCAAGACCCCCAACCACCTGCCGGAACTCCTCCAGCATCGGGTCCATCAACGGCGAGTGGAAGGCGTGCGAGACCGCCAGCCGCCTGGCCGCGACACCCCGCGCCTCCAGCCTCGCCACCACCTCCAAAACCGGGCCCTCCGCGCCCGAAACCACCACGGACTCCGGCCCATTCACCGCCGCCAAACCCACACCGTCGACACCACTCAACAACGGCAGCACATCCGCCTCAGCGGCCCGCACCGCCACCATCACACCACCAGCGGGCAACGCCTGCATCAAACGACCCCGCGCAGCAACCAGCCGACAAGCACCCTCCAGGGACAACACCCCCGACACGTGCGCAGCCGCGATCTCCCCCACCGAATGACCACCGACGAAGTCAGGGCGCACCCCAAAAGACTCCACCAAACGGAACAACGCCACCTCCACCGCAAACAACGCAGCCTGCGTATAAGCGGTCCTGGTCAGCAACTCCTCCTCGCCGAAGATCACCTCCCGCAACGGACGTGCCAGGTCGGCGTCGAACAGCGCACAGACCTCCTCCAGCGCTCTCGCATACACCGGGAACCGGGCCGCGAGCTCGCGGCCCATACCCACCCGCTGACTGCCCTGACCCGTGAACAGGAACGCCGTCTTGCCCTCGGCGCGCACAGTGCCGCCGATCCCGTCCCCGACCGCCAGCGCCTCGAGACCGGCAAGCAGCTCCGCACGATCCGTACCCAGTACCACCGCGCGGTGATCGAAGAGCGCACGCGAAGTCACCAACGAGAAACCGGTATCCACCAGGGATAAGTCCGCACCAGCAGCAACGAACTCGTGCAACCGCGCCGCCTGCGCACGCAACGCATCCGCCGTACGACCCGACACCACCCACGGCACCGGAACACCCACGGGCCAACCCGACACAGCAACATCCCCGCCGGCAACCACCTCCCCCACAACCTGCCCCGGAGGCTCCTCCACGATCACATGCGCATTGGTACCGCTGATACCGAAGGACGAGATGCCCGCACGACGCGGCGCACCGTCCGTTGTCTCCCACGTCCTGGCCTCGGTCAGAAGTTCGACCGCTCCGGCCTCCCAGTCGACGTGCGTGGACGGCTCGTCGACGTACAAGGTCCTCGGCATGACGCCGTGCCGCATCGCCTGCACCATCTTGATGATGCCCGCGACTCCGGCGGCGGCCTGCGTGTGGCCCATGTTGGACTTGATCGAGCCGAGCCACAGCGGGCGGCCCTCCGGTCGCTCCTGGCCGTACGTGGCAAGGAGCGCCTGGGCCTCGATGGGGTCGCCCAGGGTGGTGCCGGTGCCGTGCGCCTCGACCACGTCCACGTCGGCCGCCGACAGCCCTGCACTCGCCAACGCAGCTCGGATCACACGTTGTTGGGAAGGTCCGTTGGGGGCCGTCAGGCCGTTGCTCGCACCGTCCTGGTTGACGGCGGAACCACGGACCACCGCGAGCACCTGGTGACCGTTCCTGCGCGCGTCCGAAAGGCGCTCCACGAGCAGCACACCGGCGCCCTCGCCCCAGGCCGTGCCGTCCGCGGCCTCCGCGAACGCCTTGATCCGGCCGTTGGCCGCCAGGCCCTTCTGTCGGCTGAACTCCACGAACACCTCGGGGGTCGCCATGACCGCGACGCCGCCGACCAGCGCCAGCGAGCACTCGTCGCGCTGGAGGGCCTGGATGGCCCAGTGCAGTGCGACCAACGACGACGAGCAGGCCGTGTCGACCGACACCGCCGGGCCCTCGAAGCCGAAGGTGTAGGAGACCCGGCCGGAGACGGCGCTGCCCATCGCGTGGCTGGTCGGGTAGTCGTGGTACATCAGCCCGGCGAACACACCGGTCCTGCTGCCGCGCAGCGCCGCCGGGTCGATCCCCGCGTGCTCCATGGCCTCCCAGGACGCTTCGAGGAGCAGCCGCTGCTGCGGGTCGATGACGAGTGCCTCGTTCGGGCTGACGCGGAAGAACGCGGCGTCGAAGTCGGCGGCGTCGTGCAGGAAGCCGCCCTCGTTGACGTAGCTGGTGTCGGGGCGCACCCGGGTGGGGTCGTAGAGCCGGTCCAGGTCCCAGCCCCGGTCGTCGGGGAACTCGGAGACCGCGTCGCGGCCTGCGGCGACCAACTCCCAAAGGTCGTCGGCGGACTTGATGCCGCCGGGGTAGCGGGCGCTCATGCCGACGATCACGATCGGGTCGCCGTCCGTCGCGGTGGTACGCGTCGGGTCCGGTACGTCCGCCGGCTCCCCGGCGCCCTGCAGCGAGCCCAGCAGCTGCTCGTACAGGTAGCCGGCCAGGGCGGCGGACGAGGGGTAGTCGAAGACGAGGGTCGCGGGAAGGCGCAGGCCGGTGGCCGCTCCCACGCCGTTGCGCAGTTCGACCGCTGACAGCGAGTCGAAGCCCAGTTCGCTGAAGGGCCGTTCGGGCTCGACCGCATCCGGTGAGCTGTGCCCGAGCACCTGCGTGACCTGCGTGCGCACGAGGTGCAGCAGCTCCCGCTCGCGCTCCGCGCGATCCAGCCCGGCCAGCCGTGCGACCAGCGTGCCCGCCTGGGCTGTGCCTCGTGCGGCCGCTCGCCTGGCGACCGGCACCAATCCGCGGAAGAGCGGGTCGAGCGTCTCGCCCTGGGCGCGGAGCGCCGCGGCGTCGAGTTTGACGGGTACGAGCGCGGGCTCGCCCGAGTCCCGGGCGGCTTCGTACAGCGCGAGGCCCTCGTCGGCGTTCAGCGGGACGATGCCGCCGCGGGACATGCGCTCGCGGTCGACCTCGGCCAGTGCGCCGGCCATGCCGCCGCCCTCGGCCCAGGGCCCCCAGGCGAGCGAGGTGGCGGTGAGCCCCATGGCTCTCCTGCGTGCCGCGAGGGCGTCGAGGAAGGCGTTGGCCGCCGCGTAGTTGCCCTGGCCCGGGACGCCGAGGGCCCCGGCGGCCGACGAGAACAGCACGAAGGACGTGAGGGGGTGGTCGCGGGTCAGTTCGTGCAGGTTCCAGGACGCGTCGACCTTGGGGCGCAGCACGGTGTGCAGCTGTGCCGGGGTCAGCGTCGCGACGGTGCCGTCGTCGAGGATGCCCGCGGCGTGCACGACGCCCGTCAGCGGATGCTCGGCGGGGACGGTGGCCAGCAGCTCGGCGAGTGCCTCGCGGTCGGCGACGTCGCAGGCCGCGAAGGTGACGCTGAGGGCGCCCGACTCGAGCAGTTCGGCGTGGAGTTCGGCCGTACCGGGTGCGTCCTTGCCGCGTCGGCCGACCAGCAGCAGATGGCGGACTCCGCGCTCGGTCACCAGGTGGCGGGCGAAGAGTGCGCCCAGGCCACCGGTCGCGCCGGTGATGAGTACGGTGCCGTCGGCCTCGGAGGCGGCGGGAGGTCGGCCCGGTTCCCCGGCGGGCAGGGCGCGGGTCAGGCGCGCGGCGTGGATCTCGCCCGCGCGCACCGCCAGCCGGCCCTCGCCGAGGGTGGCCACGGCAGCCGGCAGGGCGCGCAGGGACCGTACGTCGTCGTCGATGTCGACCAGGACGATCCGGCCGGGGTTCTCGGCCTGCGCGGAGCGCACCAGCCCGGCGGCGGCAGCGCCGGCCAGGTCCTGCACGTCACCGCCGTCGAAGGCCACCGCACCGCGGGTCAGCACGACCAAAGTGGACGCGGCGTACCGGTCGTCGGCCAGCCGGCCCTTCAGGGTGGCCAGCACCCGTTCGGTCTCGGCGTGCACGGACCCCACCAGGTCGGAGGTCGGGGCGCCGGCGCCGGCATCGGACGTCGCGGCGCCCATGGGCAGCAACACGAAGTCGGCCGCCGCCCCGGCATCGGCGTCGGCGTCGGCGTCGGCGTCGGCGTCGGCGTCGGCATCCAGCACGGACGCGACTCCGAGCCGGTCCGCCCACTGTCCTCCGTCGCCTCCCCCGCCGAGCACCGCCCAGCTGCCGTCGGCCGCTTCCCCGGCCGGGAGCGGTGTCCACGACAGCCGGTGGAGCGAGTCGTTGCGGGCTCCGGCCGCGGCCTTGATCTGCGCGTCCGACACGGGGCGTACGACCAGGGCGCCCACCGACGCCACCGGTCGACCCTCGGCATCCGCGATGTCCAGCGATGCCGCGTCCCTGCCGTCAACCGTGCGCACCCGCACCCGGAGGTGGGTGGCGCCGGTCGCGAACAGCTCGACGTCCGACCAGGCGAACGGCAGACCGCCCTGGCTGACGGCCTCCGAAAGGCTCACCGCGTGCAGTGCCGCATCAAACGCCGCCGGGTGCAGCCCGAAGTCCACCGCGTCGCTGTGGACGGTGTCGGGGAGCGTGACCTCCGCGAACACCTCGTCGCCGTGCCGCCACGCGGCCGTAAGCCCTTGGAACACCGGGCCGTACTGGAGGCCGCCCGCTGCGAAGTCCGGGTAGACGGCGTCCACGGCGACCGGTGCGGCGCCCTCGGGCGGCCAGGCAGCGAAATCGAAGGGTGCGCTGCGCCGGCCTGTGGACAGTGCGCCGGTCGCGTGGCAGGTCCACGCCGTCTCGGTGGGTGCGTCGGCGTCGCGCGAGTACAGCCGAACGTCGCGGGCAGCACCGCTGCCCGGCGCGCCGAGCAGCACGAGTACCTGCACCCCGCCGGTCGCGGGCAGCACCAGCGGTGCTTCCAGAACGAGTTCCTCGACCCGGTCGCAGCCGACCTGCTGGCCGGCGCGGACGGCCATCTCGACGAGTGCGGTGCCGGGGACGATGACCGTGCCGGACACCATGTGGTCGCCGAGCCAGGGGTGGCTGTCGTGCGACAGGCGCCCGGTGAGCACCAGCCCTTCGGAGTCGGGCAGTTGGACGACCGCGCTCAGCATCGGGTGCCCGGTGGCGCCCAGACCGAGCGAGGAGGCGTCGGCCGGGGCGGGGGCCTGGTCGAGCCAGTAGCGCTCGCGCTGGAAGGCGTACGTGGGAAGGTCCACCGGCCGCGCCCCGGTGCCGGCGAACAGCGCCTGCCAGTCGACCGCCGTCCCTGCCCGGAAGGCCTGGGCGAGCGCGGTCAGCAAGGTGTGTGCCTCGTCGCGGCCCTTGCGCAGGACGGGAACGAGCAGGGCGGCTTCGGGCTTCTCCAGGGACGGCTGGGCCATCGCGGACAGGACGCCGTCGGGACCCAGCTCGATGAAGGTCGACACACCCGCGGCCTCGAGCGCCCGGATGCCGTCGGCGAACCGCACCGGCTCACGGACATGACGCACCCAATACTCGGGATCGCCCAGCTCCCGCGCACCGGCAATGGTGCCGGTGACGTTGGAAACCGTCGCGATCTGCGACTCGGCGAACTCGATCTGCCGCACCACCTGCCGGAACTCCTCCAGCATCGGGTCCATCAACGGCGAGTGGAAGGCGTGCGAGACCGCCAGCCGCCTGGCCGCGACACCCCGCGCCTCCAGCCTCGCCACTACCTCCAAAACCGGGCCCTCCGCGCCCGAAACCACCACGGACTCCGGCCCGTTCACCGCCGCCAAACCCACACCGTCGACACCACTCAACAACGGCAGCACATCCGCCTCAGCGGCCCGCACCGCCACCATCACACCACCAGCGGGCAACGCCTGCATCAAACGACCCCGCGCAGCAACCAGCCGACAAGCACCCTCCAAGGACAACACCCCCGACACGTGCGCAGCCGCGATCTCCCCCACCGAATGACCACCGACGAAGTCAGGGCGCACCCCAAAAGACTCCACCAGACGGAACAACGCCACCTCCACCGCAAACAACGCAGCCTGCGTATAAGCGGTCCTGGTCAGCAACTCCTCCTCACCGAAGATCACCTCCCGCAACGGACGTTCGAGACCCGCGTCCAGAAGGACACAGACCTCATCCAATGCGCGCGCGAACACGGGGAACCGGGCCGCGAGCTCGCGGCCCATACCCACCCGCTGACTGCCCTGACCCGTGAACAGGAACGCCGTCTTGCCCTCGGCCCGCACAGTGCCGCCGATCCCGTCCCCGACCGCCAGCGCCTCGAGACCGGCAAGCAGCTCCGCACGATCCGTACCCAGTACCACCGCGCGGTGATCGTGTACGGCGCGCGTGGCGGCGAGGGAGAAGCCCACGTCGACCGGGGACGGCTCCGGTCCTGTGGTGAACTCCCGCAGCCGGTCGATCTGCGCGCGCAGCGCCGCGGCGGTGCGTCCGGACACCACCCACGGCACCGGAACGCCCGAGGGCCAGCCGGACCCGTCGGCGGGCCGCGACGCCTCCTCCCCGGCGGGCGCGGCGGGCGCCTCTTCGGTGATGGCGGGCGCCTCTTCGAGGATCACGTGCGCGTTGGTACCGCTGAGACCGAAGGAGGAGACCGCCGCGCGATAGGGCCGGTCGGTGCGCTCCCACACCGTCCGCTCGGTGAGCAGTTCGACGTTGCCCGCGGTCCAGTCGATGTGCCGGGACGGTTCGTCGACGTGCAAGGTCCTGGGCAGGATGCCGTGGCGCATCGCCATGACCATTTTGATGACGCCCGCGACTCCGGCCGCCGCCTGGGTGTGGCCGATGTTGGACTTGACGGAACCCAGTCGCAGCGGGTTTTCGGCGGTGCGTCCCTGGCCGTACGTCGCGAGGAGCGCCTGCGCCTCGATGGGGTCGCCCAGCGTGGTGCCGGTGCCGTGCGCCTCCACGACGTCCACATCGGCAGTGGACAGCCCGGCGCTGGCCAGCGCGGCGCGGATGACCCGCTGCTGGGAGGGGCCGTTGGGGGCGGTGATGCCGTTGCTCGCGCCGTCCTGGTTGAGTGCGGAGCCGCGTACGACGGCCAAGACGGGGTGGCCGTTCCTGCGGGCGTCCGCGAGGCGCTCGACGAGCAGCACACCGGCTCCCTCGCCCCAGCCGGTACCGTCCGCGGCCTCCGCGAAGGCCTTGCAGCGCCCGTCGGCGGACAGACCGCGGGCCTTGCCGAACGCGATGAACGGATCCGGAGTCGCCATCACGGTGACGCCGCTCGCCAGCGCGAGGGAGCACTCGCCGCGGCGCAGCGCCTGGACGGCGAGGTGCAGCGCCACCAGCGACGAGGAGCACGCGGTGTCCACGGAGACCGAGGGCCCCTCGAAACCGAGGGCGTAGGAGATCCGGCCGGAGAGCACCGCGCCGTTGGTGCCGGTCGTCATGTACGCCGAGGACTCCTCGGGCAGTTTCAGGCCGAAGTACGACTGGCCGTTGGTGCCGGTGAAGACGCCGACGGGGCCGCCCTTGAACGCGTCGGGGGATATGCCGGCCCGCTCGAAGGCCTCCCAGGAGGCTTCGAGGAGCAGCCGCTGCTGCGGGTCCATGGCGATCGCCTCGCGGGGGCTGATCCCGAAGAACTCGGCGTCGAACTCGCTCGCGCCGTGCAGGAAACCGCCGCTGCGGGTGTATCCGCTGACGGCCCGTTCGTCCTCGCTGTCGTAGAGGCCACCGGTGTCCCAGCCGCGGTCGTCCGGGAATCCGCTGATGGCGTCCTTCTCCTGGACGACCAGTTCCCAGAGGTCTTCCGGTGAGCGCACCTCACCCGGGAAGCGGCAGGCCATCCCCACGATCGCGATCGGTTCCGACTCGACGTCACGCAGCCGCTGCCGCGTTTGTGCGAGGTCGGCCGTGGTGCGCTTGAGATAGTCGAGCAGCTTCTCTTCGTTCCCCATCAGGGCCTCACCAATTCTCTTAAGTCCAGGAACTGTTCGTGGAACTGTTCGTGCAGACGACGCTTCGGGAGCACGTGAGTTCCCGTCAGGAGATCCCGAGTTCCTTGTCGATGAAGTCGAACAATTCGTCTGCCGAAGCGGCCTTCAGCTGGTGGGCGACCGCGGCCGCCTCCTGGGTGGCGTTCGCCTCGTTCAACCGGGTCAGCAGGGCTTGGAGTCGGGTGGTGACCTTGGTGCGTTCGATCTCTTCCGGTGCGAGGGACGCCACGAGGGCCTCCAGTCGGTCCAGTTCGGCGGCCACGGAGCCACTCCCCGCACCGTCGGCGGGTACCACCAGTGCCTCGTGTAGCTGCTCCGCCAGGGCGGCGGAGTTGGCGAAGTCGAAGAGCAGGGTGGCCGGTAGTTTCAGGCCGGTGGCGGTGTTCATGCGGTTGCGCAGTTCGACCGCGGTCAGCGAGTCGAAGCCCATGTCCTTGAAGGCCCTCGTGGGCGGTACGGCCTCGGGGCTGTCGTGTCCGAGCACCGTGGCGACCTGCCCGCGCACCAGGTCGAGCACGGCGCGCCGTTGCTCGCTCGCGGTCAGTCCGGCGAGGTGCTCGGTGAACCGGGCTGCGTCGGCCGCCGATGGGGCGCCGCCGCGGGGCCGGTCGGCGGTCAGTGCCCGCTGGGCTTCGGGGACCCCTCCGATGAGCGGGCTGGTGCGGCCCGCGGTGAACGAGGGCGCGAGCTCGGCCCAGTCGGCGTCGACGACGCCGATGCCGCTCTCGCCGCGTTCGAGGACGCCTTGGAGCGCGGCCACGGCGAGGCCG
Source organism: Streptomyces sp. NBC_01439 (assembly GCF_036227605.1). Classification (GTDB taxonomy): domain Bacteria; phylum Actinomycetota; class Actinomycetes; order Streptomycetales; family Streptomycetaceae; genus Streptomyces. The sequence goes on from NZ_CP109487.1 coordinate 2,804,526, forward strand.
GGGTCCAGTTCGGTGAGGCCGCGCCACCAGGCGCGGTCCTGGGTCTCCTCCTTGGTGGCCATGCCGCCGCCGCCCCAGGGCCCCCAGGCGATGGAGGAGGCCGCGAGACCGCGTGACCTGCGATGGTCGGCGAGGGCGTCCAGGTAGGCGTTGGCCGCCGCGTACGCGGCCTGTCCCGCGCCGCCGAGCAGGCCCGCGACGGAGGAGAACGACACGAACGCGGTCAGGTCGAGGTGCTGGGTCAGCTCGTGCAGGTTGCGGGCGGCGGCGACCTTGGGCCGCAGCACTCCGGCGAGCCGTTCGGGGGTGAGGGAGCCGAGGGTGCCGTCGTCGAGTACGCCGGCGGCGTGCATGACGGCGGTCAGCGGGGCGTCGGCGGGCAGCTCCGCCAGCAGTGCGGCGAGGGCGTCGCGGTCGGACGCGTCGCAGGCGGCGAGGGTCACCGTGGCGCCGAGCTCGGTGAGTTCGGCCGCCAGCTCCCGGGCGCCGGGCGCCCGGTCGCCCCGGCGGCCGGCCAGTACGAGGTGGTCGGCACCGGAGCGGGCCAGCCACCGCGCGACGTGCGCGCCGACCGCGCCGGTGCCGCCGGTCAGCAGCACGGTCCCGGTGGGCCGCCATTCGCCGGCCGCCGGGCTGGTGGCACTGGTGGCGCGCTCCAGGCGGCGTACGAAGACACCCGCGGCCCGTACCGCGATCTGGTCCTCGCCCGTGGTGTCGGCGAGTGCGTCGGCCAGCCGGGCCGTGAGGTGCCCGTCGGGCGCGGCGTCTGCGGGCAGGTCGACGAGTCCGCCCCACAGCTCCGGAGTCTCCAGTGCGACGACCCGGCCCAGTCCCCAGACCTGTGCCTGCCCGGGGTTGACCAGCTCCTCGGTGGCGCCCGCCGCGACCGCGCCTCGGGTCAGGCTCCACACCGGCGCGGGGGTGTCGAGGTCGGCGAGGGCCTGGACGAGCGCCACGGTGGAGGTGAGGCCCCGGGGGGCGACGGGGCCCCGCGGGTCGGGGGTCTCGTCGAGGGCGAGCAGGGAGACGACGCCCGTGAGGGGGGTGTTCGAGCCCACCTCGGTGCGCAGGTGGTCGGCCATCGCCTTGCGGTCGGTGTCCGCCGCCGTGGCGCGGATCCGTACGACGTCGGCGCCGCGCTCGGTGAGGGTCCGTACGACGGCCTCGGCCCACTCCTCGCCGGTGCCGTCGGCAGGCAGCACCGCCAGCCAGGTGCCGGTGAGCGCGGAGCCCCGGGGCACGGAGTACGGCTGCCAGCCGATGCGGTAGCGCCAGGCGTCCACTGTGGCCTGCTCGACGCTCTGCCTTCGCCATTCGGTGAGCAGCGGCAGCACCGCGCCGAGTGACGCCAGCTGGTCGCCGCCGCGTACTTCCAGGGTGTCTGCGAGGGAGTCCAGGTCGGCTCGTTCCACGGCTGCCCAGAAGGCACCGCCGGCCGCGCTGCCCGCGCCGGGGGCCGTGGTCTCGGGCTCGGTCTCGGGCTCGGTCTCGGCCCAGTACCAGCGGCGCTGGAAGGCGTACGTCGGCAGATCGACGCGGCGGGCCCGGCGGCCCGTGAGGCAGCCGGTCCAGTCGACGTGGACGCCCCGGACGTGGAGCTGGGCGAGCGCGGTGAGCAGGCCCTGCGGTTCTGGGGCACCGCCGCGCAGGGCGGGCACGCAGAGGGCCGGCGGCGCGCCGTCCTCGGTGGCGTCGAGGCCTTCGCCGGCCATCGCGGTGAGCGTCGCGCCGGGGCCGATCTCCAGGTAGGTGTCCGCGCCGTGGCGGCGCAGGGTGCGCAGCCCGTCGAAGAACCGCACGGTGCCGCGGACGTGGCGCACCCAGTAGTCCGGGGTGCACAGTTCGCCGGCGTTGGCGAACTCGCCGGTGACGTTGGAGACGACGGGGACCGACGGCTCGTGGAAGGTCAGGCCTTCGAGCACCCGGCGGAACTCTTCGAGCATGCCGTTCATGCGGGGCGAGTGGAAGGCGTGGCTGACGCGCAGTCGCTTGGTGCGGGCGCCGCGCTCGGCGAGGAGCGCGGCGACCTCGGTGGCGGCGTCCTCGTCGCCGGAGAGCACCACCGCGGTCGGCCCGTTGACGGCGGCGAGAGCCAGTTGGTCCTCGCGGCCGGCCAGCAGTGGAGTGACGTCGGCCTCGGCGGCCTGCACCGCGATCATCGCGCCGCCCTCGGGCAGCGCGTCCATCAGTCGGCCCCGTGCGGCCACCAACCGCGCCGCGTCGGGCAGCGAGAGCACCCCCGCGATGTGGGCGGCGGCGATCTCACCGACCGAGTGTCCGACGACGCAGTCGGGGCGCACCCCGAGGGTTTCGAGCAGCCGGTACAACGCGACCTCGGTCGCGAAGAGCCCGGCCTGCGTGTAGAGCGTGCGGTCCAGGAGCGCCGCTCCGTCGGATCCGGGTGCGGCGAACACGACCTCGCGCAGCGGCCCGGGCAGCAGTCCGTCGAGCTGCGCGCACACCGCGTCGAAGGCGGCTGCATAGGCGGGGAACGCCTCGTACAGCTCCTGGCCCATGCCGGGGCGCTGCGCGCCCTGTCCGGTGAAGAGGAACGCCGTCCCGCCGTTGCCCCGCACCTCGCCGCGCACGAGCCCCGGGGTGTCCTGGCCTTCGGAGAGGGCGGTGAGCCCGCGCAACAGTTCCTCGCGGCCGGCGCCGATCGCGACGGCCCGGTGTTCGAAGGTCGCGCGGCCGACCGCGAGCGACAACGCCACGTCATCGGGGGCGAGTTCGGGCCGTTCCAGGAGGTGGGTGGCGAGCCGCCCGGCCTGGGCGCGGAGCGCGGGCTCGGTGCGGGCCGAGAGCAGCCAGGGGGTCGCCGCGGACTCTTCGGTGACCGAGGGCGCGGTGCGCACTGCGGGCTCCCCGGCGCGGTCGGGGGCGGAGACGTCCCCGGGGTTCGGGGTGGTGCCCTCGGGGGCCGGGGCCTCTTCGAGGATGGCGTGCGCATTGGTGCCGCTGATGCCGAACGAGGAGACGCCGAAGCGCCTGGGGCGTTCGCCCCTGGGCCAGGGCACCTCGTCGGTGAGCAGCTCGACCCGGCCCGCCGACCAGTCGACGTGGGGCGTCGGCCGGTCGATGTGCAGGGTGCGCGGCAGTGTCTCGTGCTGGAGGGCGAGCACCATCTTCATGACGCCCGCGACTCCGGCCGCGGACTGCGGGTGGCCCATGTTGGACTTGATCGAGCCGAGCCTCAGCGGCCGTCCTTCGGGGCGGTCCTGGCCGTAGGTGGCGAGGATCGCCTGGGCCTCGATGGGGTCGCCCAGGGTGGTGCCGGTGCCGTGCGCCTCGACGGCGTCGACGTCGGCGGCCACCAGCCCGGCGTTCTTCAGGGCGGCTCGGATGACGCGCTGCTGGGACGGTCCGTTGGGCGCCATCAGGCCGTTGCTCGCGCCGTCCTGGTTGACGGCGGAGCCGCGTACGACGGCCAGGACGGGGTGTCCGTTGCGGCGGGCGTCGGACAGCCGTTCCAGGACGAGGATGCCCGCGCCCTCCGCCCAGCCCGCGCCGTCCGCCGTGTCGGCGAAGGAGCGGCAGCGGCCGTCCGAGGACAGGGCGCGCTGCCTGCTGAACTCGACGAACAGCTGTGGCGTCGCCATCACGCACACGCCGCCCGCCAGGGCGAGCGTGGAGTCACCGGCGCGCAGGGACTGGCAGGCCAGGTGGAGCGCGACCAGCGAGGACGAGCAGGCGGTGTCCGTGGTCACGGCGGGGCCCTCGAGGCCGAGGGTGTAGGACACGATGCCGGAGACGATGCTGCCCGCGGTGCTGGAGCGCGGGTAGTCGTGGTGCATCAGCCCGGCGAAGACTCCCGTCCTGCTGCCCCTGAGCGACGTGGGGTCGATCCCGGCCCGCTCCAGGGCCTCCCAGGAGACCTCCAGGAGCAGCCGCTGCTGCGGATCGGTCTCCGGTGCCTCGCGGGGGCTGATCCCGAAGAACTCCGCGTCGAACTCCGCCGCGTCGTGCAGGAATCCGCCCCTGCGGACGTACGTCCTGCCGGGCTTGCCGGGCTCCGGGTCGTACACGGCTTCGGTGTTCCAGCCCCGGTCGGTCGGGAAGTCGGAGACGACGTCGACGCCGTCGGCCACGACCCGCCAGAGGTCCTCCGGGGACCGTACGCCGCCAGGGTAGCGACCGCTCATCCCGATGATCGCCACGGGTTCGTTGCGCGCCTCCTCGGCCTCGCGCAGCCTGCGGCGGGTGTCCTGGAGGTCGGTCGTCGCGCGCCGGAGGTAGGTGCGGAGCTTGTCGTCATGCGCCATCAGGGTCTCAACCGTTCTTGGAGTGGCCGGGGTTCAGCGGGCGGTCCTGCTCCGTCACCCGATGCCGAGTTCGTTGTCGAGGAATTCGAAGAGTTCGTCGTCACTGGCCTCACCGAAGTCCTGGGCGTCCTGGGCGGACTCCCCGACCTGGCCGCCGCGGGTCTCGCTCCAGCGCCGCAGCAGGTCCTTCAGCCGGGTGGTGACGGCGTCGTGGTCGTGGGCCCGGTCGACCTGCGCCAGCGTCGTCTCCAGCTGATCGAGTTGGGCCTCCAGCGATTGCGGTGTGCCGACGCCGGCCGGGGCGATCTCCGCGGCCAGGTGCTGGACCAGCGCGGCGGGCGAGGGGAAGTCGAAGACGAGGGTGGTCGGCAGGCGCAGCCCGGTGGCCTTGTTCAGCAGGTTCCGCAGCTCCACGGCGGCCAGTGAGTCGAAGCCCATGTCCTTGAACGCCCGGTCCGGGTCGACCGAGTCGGCGGACTCGTGGCCGAGCACCCCTGCGACGTTCGCACGGACGAGGGCGAGCAGCTGACGCCTGCGGTCGGTCTCGGACAGCACGGACAGGCGCTGGGCGAGCCCCTGGCCGGCGGGGGCGGCCGGAGCAGCGGGCCGGGCGGCGGAGCGCCGGGACCTGGTGCGGGGGTGGCTCAGCGCGCGCAGTACTGCGGGCACTTCGTCGGTGTGGTCGGCGAGTGCCGGCAGGTCGAGCCTGATCGGCACGAGTGCGGCGCCGCCGTCGGCGAGCGCGGCGTCGAGCAGGGCGAGTGCCTCCTCGCTCTCCAGTGGCGGCATGCCGAGGCGGTGCAGCCGCCCGAGGTCGGCGGCGCCCAACTGCCCGGCCATGCCGCTGGTGGAGGCCCACAGCCCCCAGGCGAGGGAGAGCGCCGGCAGGCCGGCCGCGCGGCGGTGCTCGGCCAGGTCGTCCAGGAAGACGTTGGCGGTGGCGTAGTTGGCCTGTCCGGCGCCGACCAGCAGTCCGGCCGCCGACGAGAACAGCACGAAGGCGGTCAGGTCCAGGTCGCGCGTCAGCTCGTGCAGGTGCCAGGCGGCGTCGGCCTTGGGCCGCAGTACGGTGTCGAGCCGCTCGGGGGTCTGGGCGGCCACGACCCCGTTGTCGGTGACGCCCGCGGTGTGCAACACGCCGGTCAGCGGCCGGTCTGCGGGGATCCGCTCCAGGACGGCGGCGAGCGCTTCCCGGTCGGAGGCGTCGCAGGCCTCGACGGTGACGCTCGCGGCGCCCGAAGCGGTGAGTTCGGCGCGGAGTTCGGGCACGCCGGGGGCGTCCGCGCCGCGGCGGCTGAGCAGCAGGAGGTGGCGTACGCCGTGGGCGGTGACGAGGTGGCGGGCCGTGAGGCCGCCGAGGCCGCCGGTGCCGCCGGTGACCAGGACCGTTCCGTCGGCGCCGAAGGCGGCGGGGGCGCCGTCCCGGCCGGACGCGGCGACCCGGGCCAGGCGGGGCACGAACAGGGCGCCGTCGCGGACCGCGACCTCGGGTTCGCCGGTCAGTGCGGCGTGCCGCAGCGCGCCGAGCGTGCCGTGGGCCGCGTCCCAGTCGAGCAGCGTCAGTCGTCCCGGGTTCTCCGACCGTGCCGAGCGCACCAGGCCCCACACCGGCCCCGCCGTCAGATCGGCGACGGTGCCGGCGGCGGCCACGGCGCCCGAGGTCAACACGACCAGCCGGGCCGGCTCGAAGCGGTCGTCCGCCAGCCACGCCTGGACCTCCGCCAAGACCCGCCCCGCGGTGGCGCGCAGGGCGCCGGGTACGTCGGAGTCGTCGCCGGCCGGCACGGTGAGCAGCACCGTCTCGGGCAGCGGTGTGCCCGCGTCCAGTGCGGCGCCGAGCGCCGCCACGTCCGGGAAGGCGGTGGCCAGCCGACCCGCGACCGCGGTCCACGGCGCGGCGACCGGGCCGACCACGGCCCAGCGGGTCACGGCCCCGGCGCCGTCGGCCGACGGCCGGGGGTCGCCGCCCGGCTTCCGCCGGTCGAGTTCCTGCCAATCGAGCCGGAACAGCGACTCGACGGTCTCGGCCCGGGTCAACCGGAGCTGGTCGTCGGAGACCGGCGGCGCCACCAGCTGCTCCACGGAGGCGATGGGCGCGCCGGTCACGTCGGCCACGTCGACGCGTGCGGAGTCGGGGCCCGTCGAGTCGACCCGTACCCGGACCGTGGTGGCGCCCGCGGCGAACAGCGAGACGCCCTGCCAGGAGAACGGCAGTCTGGGCACGCCCGACCCGTCGGGCTCCACGAACAGCGAGGCGTGGAAGGAAGAGTCGAGGAGCGCCGGGTGGAGTCCGAAGGCCTCGCCGTCGGCGCGGGCGTCCTTGGGCAGCGTGACCTCGGCGAACACCTCCCGGCCGTTACGGGTCCAGGCTCGGCGCAGCCCCTGGAACACCGGGCCGTAGCCGTAGCCCCGGCCGACGAGTCCCTCGTAGGCGCCCTCGAGGGACACTTCCTCGGCGTTCTCGGGCGGCCAGACGGTCAGGTCGTAGGGGTCGGGGCGGCCGTTGCCGCCCAGTACGCCCTCGGCGTGCCGGGTCCAGCCGGTGTCGGGGTCCGCGTCCTCGGGCTGGGAGTACACCGACAGGGAGTGCCGCCCGGAGCCGTCGGAGGGCCCGACGACGACCTGGAGGCGTACACCGCCCTGCTCGGGGATCACCAGGGGCGCCCCGATGGTCAGTTCCTCGACGACCTCGCAGCCGGCCTGGTCGGCGGCCCGGACCGCCATCTCGACGAAGGCGGTGCCGGGCAGCAGGACCGTGCCGAACACGGCGTGGTCGCCGAGCCAGGGCTGGGTGTCGAGGCCGAGGCGTCCGGTGAGAACGACGCCGTCGGAGTCGGGCTGTTCGACGGAGGCGCTGAGCAGGGGGTGGGCGGAGGGCAGCTGTCCGAAGGCCGCCGCGTCGCCGAGGACGCGCCCGTTCGTGTCGTCGAGCCAGTAGCGCTCGCGCTGGAACGCGTAGGTGGGCAGGTCGACCCGGCGTGCCCCGGAACCTTCGAACACCGCGGTCCAGTCCACGTCGACGCCGGCCCGGAAGGCCTGGGCGAGCGCGGTCAGCAGGGTCTGCGCCTCGGGGCGGTCCTTGCGCAGGGCGGGGACGAGGAGTACGTCCCCGGTCTCCTCCAGCAGGGGCCTGGCCATCGCGGAGAGCACGCCGTCGGGCCCCAGCTCGATCAGCCGGGTGACGCCCGCGGCTTCGAGGGCGCCGACGCCGTCGGCGAAGCGGACCGCTCGGCGGACGTGGCGCACCCAGTACTCGGGATCGCCCAGCTCACCGGCTTCGGCGAGCCGTCCGGTCACGCAGGAGACGACGGCGATGCGCGGCTCGGCGAACTCCAACTCCTCGACCACCTGCCGGAACTCATCCAGCATCGGCTCCATCAGCGGGGAGTGGAAGGCGTGCGAGACGGCGAGCCGTGCGGCGGAGACGCCCTGCAGCTCCAGCGCGGCGACGATCTCGTCGACGGTGGCCTCTGCGCCGGAAAGCACCACGGAGGCGGGACCGTTGACGGCGGCGATGCCGACCAGGTCCTCCTTTCCCTCGATCAGCGGCAGTACGTCGGATTCGGCGGCCCGGACGGCGGCCATCACGCCACCGGCGGGCAGCGCCTGCATCAGCCTGCCGCGCGCGGCGACCAGTCGGCAGGCATCCTCCAGGGACAGGACCCCCGCGACGTGGGCCGCGGCGATCTCGCCGACGGAGTGGCCGGCCAGGAAGTCGGGGCGTACGCCGAAGGATTCCAGCAGCCGGAAGAGCGCCACTTCGATCGCGAACAGCGCGGTCTGGCTGTACGTCGTCTGCTTCAGCAGCTCCTGATCGCCGGAGACGACCTCGCGCAGCGGACGGCCGAGCTCCTTGTCGAGCAGGGCGCACACCGCGTCGAAACTCTGGGCGAAGACGGGGAACCGGTCGGCGAGTTCGAGGCCCATGCCGACCCGCTGGCTGCCCTGGCCGGTGAACAGGAACGCCGTGCGGCCCTCCGACCGGGGGGTGCCGGGGGGCTCCTCGCCGACAGCGATCTTCTCCAGGCCCACGAGCAGTTCGGTGCGGTTCGTGCCGAGCACCGCGGCGCGGTGGTCGAGTACGGCTCGGGTGGAGGCCAGTGAGAAGCCCACGTCGACCGGGGTGCGGTCGGTGCCAGTCGCGAACGCGTGCAGCCGCGCCGCCTGTGCGCGCAGCGCCTCGGCGGTGCTGCCGGAGAGCACCCAGGGCACGGGGACGGCCGAGGGCCATTGCCCGGTCTCCGCCGGGGCCTCGGCCGGCGCTTCCCGGGGGGCTTCCTCGATGATGACGTGGGCGTTGGTGCCACTGATGCCGAAGGACGAGATGCCGGCCCGGCGGGGGGTGTCCGTCCCGGTCTTCCAGGGCTGCTCCTCGGTGAGGAGCGTGACGTCGCCCGCGGTCCAGTCGACGTGGGAGGACGGGGCGTCGACGTGCAGCGTCCTGGGCAGCACGCCGTGCCGCATCGCCATGACCATTTTGATGACGCTCGCGGCCCCGGCGGCGGCCTGGGTGTGTCCGAGGTTGGACTTGACCGAGCCGAGCCACAGCGGGCGGCCCTCCGGTCGCTCCTGGCCGTACGTGGCAAGGAGCGCCTGCGCCTCGATGGGGTCGCCCAGGGTGGTGCCGGTGCCGTGCGCCTCGACCACGTCCACGTCGGCGGCCGACAGTCCGGCGTTCGCCAGCGCGGCGCGGATGACGCGCTGTTGGGAGGGACCGTTGGGGGCGGTCAGGCCGTTGCTCGCACCGTCCTGGTTGACGGCGGAACCAGTGACGACCGCGAGCACCTGGTGACCGTTCCTGCGCGCGTCCGAGAGGCGCTCCACGAGGAGGACGCCGACTCCCTCGCCCCAGGCCGTGCCGTCCGCGGCCTCCGCGAACGCCTTGATCCGGCCGTCGGCGGCGAGACCGCGCTGCTGGCTGAACTCGACGAAGGTCTCCGGCGTCGGCATGACGGTCACCCCGCCCGCGAGGGCCAGGTCGCACTCGCCGCGGCGCAGTGCGTTCGCCGCCCAGTGCAGGGCCACCAGGGAGGAGGAGCAGGCGGTGTCCACCGAGACGGCGGGGCCCTCCAGGCCGAGCGTGTAGGCGATGCGCCCGGACACGACGCTGCCGGTGTTGCCGTTGCCGATGTACCCCTGGAGCTCGTCGGGGACGACGCTCAGGCGCGAGGCGTAGTCGTGGTACATCACGCCGGCGAACACCCCGGTCCTGCTGCCCTTGAGGGACGACGGGACGATGCCCGCCCGCTCGACGGCTTCCCAGGACGCTTCCAGGAGCAGTCGCTGCTGCGGGTCGGTGGCCAGCGCCTCGCGCGGGCTCATGCTGAAGAACTCGGCGTCGAAGTCGGCGGCGTCGTGCAGGAACCCGCCCGACCTCGCGTACGTCCTGCCGGGCTTCCCCGGCTCCGGGTCGTAGATGTCCCGTGCGTCCCAGCCGCGGTCGTCCGGGAACTCGGAGACCCCGTCCGCGCCTTCGGCCACCAACTGCCACAGGTCCTCGGGCGACCGTACGTCGCCCGGGAAACGGCAGCTCATCCCGACGATCGCGATCGGCTCATTTTCTCGGCGCTCGGTTTCCCGAAGTTGTCGGCGAACCTCCCGAAGATCGGCGGTCGCCCGCTTCAGGTAGTCGAGAAGCTTCTCCTCGTTCTCCACGCCAATGTCCCCTCAAGATCCGGCCAGGAATTCAAAATGCTTGAGAGCTGAATCCCCAACGGCTCGAAATCAAGACACGTCGGATAAACACCCCCGCGGCGCATACGCTCGTACGCTACGCAGGCCAAGTCCCGCATCCCACCCCTAGTCCGCCCCTATTCGCCCCTAAGGAGACGGCACCCACCGGGCCGGATCGGCCGTGCGACCACTATCCATTACAGGCCCTCTTGCACAGCCCGGACACTACCCAATAGCCTGCGCCAGGAAGACATCAGAAATATCTACGTTGCGGAATTCCATTTCACCGCAGTCACGTCAGGGAGAGGGCGGTCAAGAACCATGGGAGAGGCCACCGGAGGCACCAGTCCGTGGATTCGGCAGTTTCATCCGGCTCCTGCCGCGCCGGTCCGGCTGATCCTCTTCCCGCACGCGGGCGGTTCGGCTTCGTTCTATTTCCCGGTGTCCCGCACGCTCGCACCGGCGGTCGACGTCGTCGCGATCCAGTACCCGGGCCGGCAGGACCGCAGGCACGAGGAGGGCATCGGTGACCTGCACGACCTGGCCGAGGCCCTCGTCGCGGAGCTGCGGCCCCTGGCGGACAGGCCGCTGATGCTGTTCGGACACAGCATGGGTGCCACGCTGGCCTTCGAGGTGGGCCGTCGACTGGAGCAGGAAGGGATCGTTCCGCTGGCTCTCTTCGCCTCGGGCCGCCGGGCGCCGGGGCGGGCCAGGGACGAGACCGTGCACCTGCGGGACGACGAGGGACTCGTGGACGAGCTCAAGGAGTTGAGCGGTACGGAGCCGGGCGTGCTCGGGGACGAGGAGCTTCTCCGGATGATCCTGCCGGCCATTCGCAGCGACTACCGGGCCGCCGAGACGTACCGCTACCGGCCGGGACCCGATCTGAGCTGCCCCGTCCACGCGTTGGTGGGCGACAACGACCCGAAGGTGACCGTGGACGAGGCCCGTTCCTGGTCGGATCACACGAGTGGGCCATTCGATCTGAGGGTGTTCGACGGTGGGCACTTCTATCTCGCCCCGCACGCGGCCACGGTCAATCGCCTGCTCGCCGACTGCGCGGCAGCACATCCGGCCGGCGCCGCCTAGCGGGCGCGCGGGGATCACTCTGCGAATGATCCCCGCGGCGCTCCGACTGCCGTGCCCGTCGGGCGGGTCGGGTCGATCAGCCGCCCGACGCGTGTGCGCGGGAGGCTTCGCCCTGTCCCGCGGAACCGTTCGCCGGGACGCCGAGGTCGTCGTCCTGCTCAAGGGGCGCCTTGCCCGGTTCGCGGCGCAGGGACAGCCCCTCCAGCAACTCGTCACGATTGCTGACCTGGAGCTTGCGGTAGATCCGGGTGAGGTGCTGCTCGACCGTGCTCACCGTGATGTACAGCTTGCGGGCGATCTCCCGGTTGGTGTGGCCCACGGCGGCCAGGGTGGCGACGCGGCGCTCGGCATCACTGAGCGCCGTGGAGGCGTCGTCCTCCTTGACCTCCGTCTCCTCCTTCGCCGACACGAAGGCGTCTCCGGACAGACCCCGCAGGAGTTGCATCGATACGGCGTCCCTGTGGCACAGCTTCGCCTCCTGCACGGCGCGGCGGCCGACGGTGCGGGCCTGCCCGAAGTCCCCGAGCGTGTGGTGAGCCCTGCTGAGGTCGGCCAGGGCCCGTACGAGTTCGAGGCGGTTGCCGGAACTCTGCAGGAGGTCCACGGCCTTCTTCAGCAGCTTCGGACGCTGGCTGATCTCGCTGGCCGCCGCCTGCACCCGGATGGAGATGCCTCGGATGAACGCGCCCTGCGCTCCGGGGCGTTCCATCTGGCGCGCCACCAGCTCCCGGGCCACCTCGGGCCGGGCGAGGCGCAGGTACGCCTCGGCGAGGTCGCTGCGCCACGGCATCAGTATCGGTACGTCGGCCTCCCAGGCCCGGACCTTCTGCCCGCAGGCCTGGAAGTCGCTGAGGGCCACCAGCGCACGGTCGACGGCAAGGTGATGATGTCCTCTGGCCCGCAGGTAGAGGGTGCCGAACGCCGTGTCGAACATGGCTTCGGGGACCAGGTGGTTGAGCAGTTCCGCCGCGCGCTCGTGCCTGCTCAGTGCCGTGTTGACCATCACCAGCGTGCTGATCGGCAGGCCGATCAGCACTCCCCAGCTCTTGGCCTGGAGGCGTCCGAACGCGGCCTCGGCCTGCGCTTCGGCGATGGCCAGGTCCCCCTGGCGCAGGGCGATTTCCGCTCGTACGCTGCCGAGCACCGCCTGCCAGGTGTTGGCCCGGCGCCGCACGGCCTCCTCGATCAGCCCGTCGCACCACATCGCGGCGAGATCGGGGCGGCCCGAGAACTGCAGGGCGAGCAGCGCGAACGCGATGATCTCCAGTGTGGTGTCGTTGAGCCGGCAGCCCTGGAGGATGTATTCGGCGCTGGTGACCGCGGCGTCCTCGGTTTCGCTCTCCAGGACGTTGGTGAGCGTCGCGGTGGCACGCGCCCAGGGGTTGCCGACGGAGCCGCCCAACTCGGGGTGGCCGAGGACCATGCGGCCTCCCTCCTGCGGCGGGATCCGGTTGCCCGGGCCGCACATCGACTGGAAGATCAGGCTCAGCTCCGCGGTGAGCTGCGCGTCGTCCAGGTCTCCCGCCTGGTACAAGATCTTCCGGGCCTCCGTCGCCCCTTCGAAGTCGCCCTGCCAGAGCAGGTAGCGGATGACGTTGACCACGTCGCGGCCCATGAGGTCGCCGCTGCGCACGGCGGCCTGGAGGGCGTCTATGTGCGGCAGGATCGTGGCCGGGTTGATCCGCCAGGCGGCGCGGGCCAGCATCGCCGTGATGGCGACCCGCTCGGCGTCGGTCGTGCAGGCCTCCAGGGCGAGTTCGAGGCACTTGAGCGCGTGTTCGGCGTCATTGCCGGCGAGCGCCTGGGCCGCGGCGTCCCGCAGTACCTCCATGGCCCAGCGGCCGACCGCCCTGTCCGCCGCGATCAGGTGCTTGGCGATCTCCGCGGTGCTGGAGCCGAGCTTGTGCAGCAGTTCGGCGCAGTGTCCGTGGAGCTGCGAGCGGCTCTCCACCTCCAGGCCTTCGAGCACGGCGGCGGCGACGGGGGCGGGGAATCCGGACGCGCCGCGCAGCCCGGACGTACCGAGGATGTCGAGCATCTCTGCGACTTGCTCCGGCATCATCCCCAGCAGCCTGCCGATCAGCGCCGGGGAGGCGTACTCCCCCAGCACCGCCTGCCCCTGGGCGACTTCGAGGAGCGCCGGCTCCCAACGGTGCAGACAGCCGCGGACGGCCTGGCCGAACGCGACGCCGGGCAGCACCTCGGTGAAACCGGACGCCTCGGACCCGTCGGAACGTTCCTGGATGTCCTCGATGAGCGCGCGCAGCAGCATGGGGTTGCCGCCGGTCAACTCGAAGCAGGAGTTGACGAAGGTGTCCGGTACCCCGGACCCGAGTGCGTGTACGAGCAGCTCCCGGACGCCGATGCGCGACAGGGCGTCCAGCCTGATGCGGTGGTGCGGCTGCCGGGTGGTCTCGGCATGGAAGAAGGGTCGGGCCAGCCGGGGCCTGGACCATTCGTTGAGCACCATCAGGACGCCCGCGGAGCGGATCCGTCGCTGGAGGTACAGCAGGACCTGCAGCGAGGCCGAGTCCGCGAAGTGGACGTCGTCGATGCCGATCACCACGGGCCGCTCGACAGCCAGGTCCATGATCAGGGCGCACAGTTCGTGGACTCCCTGGACGTCGCTGTGCCGGAGCTCGTCCGGCTCCGCACCGGCCTCCCCGGGCCCCGAAGCCACCACCGGGACCAGCTCCGACATCTGGGCGGTGACCTCGGCCGGCAGGCCGGCGTGCTGGAACAGCTGGCTGATGACGCCCATCCGCAGGGACTGCTCGGCCTTGGCGCCCGTCGCCCCGAGAACCAAAGCGCCGCTCTCAGCGGCCCGACCTAAGAATGTGTCCAGTAACTCGGTTTTTCCGCTCGCCAGCACCCCACTGACCAGTACAACATTCCCAACCCCGTCATTACATTCATCCAGAAGACCCTCCAGGGTATCCAGAGCACTGACCCGTTCTGCCTCAAAAACTCGCTTTAACGAGATGTTCACTAGGCCCCCCCTCCACCTTCACACCTCAGTGCATTCTCAATGTCTTCTTCTACACCGTCACCAACTCCCCCCGCAGTGACCCAGATCACAAGCCCGGCCGGCAACCCTTGCGCGGCCGAGGCTGCCGCCTTTCCGGCCCCCCTCACTTAGGGGGTCACAGGGGTACCACTAGGGGGAGCACATTGCCTAATTTGTCCATCTTTCCACTTTCACTGCTCCCACCATGGCCGACCGCCGTGAAAACAACTCGAAGGATGAAAGCATCTTGCCGGAATACAATTCCTCACGGAATATCGGAGAAGGGTCGAACGGCAGAGGTCCAAGGAAGCTCCTCGCCGTCAGCGATCTCCACGCCGGTATATCGGAGAACCAAAACCTCGTAGCGGGCCTGCATCCGACGTCCGATGACGACTGGCTGCTTGTCGCAGGTGACGTCGGCGAGATCAGCACGGATATCGAGCGGACGCTCGGGCTCCTGGCAGGGCGTTTCGCCAAGGTCGTCTGGGCGCCGGGCAATCACGAGTTGTGGACGGTCCCGCAGGACCCCCTCCAGCTGCGCGGCGAGCAGCGGTACCGCCACCTCGTGGAGCTCCTGCGGAGCCTGGGCGTGGTGACGCCGGAGGATCCGTATCCCGTCTGGGAAGGCCCTGGCGGACCCTTGACCGTCGCACCGCTCTTCGTCCACTACGATTACAGTTTCCGCACCGACCCGACGCTGACCAAAGAAGAATCCCTGGCCCGCGCGAGTGACGCGGGAATTGTCTGTACGGACGAATACATGCTGCATCCCGAGCCCTATGCCAGCATGGAGGACTGGTGCCGTGAACGGGTCGCGTACAGCGAAAGGCGTCTGGCCGAAGTTGATCCCGGGGCACCTCTTGTCCTGGTGAATCACTATCCGCTGGTACCTGACCCCACCCATGTACTTCATTACTCGGAGTTCGCCCAGTGGTGCGGCACGCAGCTGACCAGCGACTGGCACCGCAGGTATTCCACGGCGGCGGTGGTCTATGGCCATCTCCACATCCCGCGCACCACCTGGTACGACGGCGTGAGATTTGAAGAAGTCTCCATTGGATATCCCCGCGAGTGGCGCGCCCGAGGGCTGGTCCGCGGCACGCTGCGTGAAATATTTCCGAACTGGGAGCAACGGTGATAGAGGAGATCGTGCCCGCGACGGTTGCCTGCGCAGACCGTTTCGACGACGCGGACCCCGTCTCACCGTTCCCTCAGGAGAAGGCGGTGGTCGCCGGCTCCGTGGACGAGCGCCGGCGGTCGTTCCACACCGCGCGGCACTGCGCCAGGATCGCCATGGCCCAACTGGGGGTGCCCGCCGCGCCGGTGCTTCCCGGCGAGCGGGGCGAACCGCTGTGGCCCACCGGCACGGTCGGCAGCATGACCCACTGCGCCGGATACCGCGCGGCGGTGCTCGCCACCGCCGGTGACGTACTCGCCGTCGGCATCGACGCCGAACCGCACCGGCCGCTGCCGGACGGCGTACTGGGCGCCGTGTCCCTGCCCCAGGAGCGCGGGATGCTGGCCGAGCGAGCGGCGCAGCGGCCCGAAATCCACTGGGACCGGCTGCTGTTCAGCGCCAAGGAGTCCGTGTACAAGGTGTGGTTCCCGCTGAACCGCAGCTGGCTCGATTTCGAGCAGGCGGACATCGTCCTGGACCTGGACGGCACGTTCACCGCCCGCCTCCTGGTGCCGGAGGGCCTACGGGTGAACGGCGACCGCGTCGGTCTGCTCTCAGGACGCTGGCTGGTCGGGGCGGGCCTCGGGCTCACCGCCATCACGCTGGAGGCACCGGGGGCGCGGCACACGTACAGGAGCACCGGAGAACCGACACCCGTACCGGACGACCGAGCGCCATGGCGCACGCGCAGAACGACCGAGGTCGTTCCGGCAACCCCTAGCGCCGGAACCGGGGCGCGGAGCGCCCGGGGCGGGGTCGGTCCTCCCCCGAAATAGGGGCCGTCACGGGATTCCGGCCCCCTGACCAGGACCGCAGACTTGCCGCCATGACGCTCGATGCTGCGATCACGCCAGATGCCCGGCCGGTCCCGCAGACGACCGGCAGCGATTTCGCCCGGTTGTCCCGCAGGATCGTCCAGGCCGGTCTCCTCGACCGGCGCCCGCTCTACTACACCGTCCGATTCACCCTCGTCGGCCTCGCCTACCTGGGTGGCTGCGCGGCGTTCGTCGCCCTCGGGGACTCCTGGTCGCAGCTGTTCGTCGCGTCGGTGATGTCCGTGGTGTTCGTTCAGGCCGCGCTGGTCACCCACGATCTGGCCCACCGGCAGGTGTTCAACAAGCGCCGGCCCAGCGAGGTGGGCGGTCTGATCGCGGCCAACTTCTTCGTGGGCATGAGCTACGGCTGGTGGATGAACAAGCACACCCGCCACCACGCCAACCCCAACCACGAGTTGAAGGACCCGGACGTCTCCCCGGACATCCTGGTGTGGTCCGAGCGCCAGGCGAAGGCGGCCACCGGGCTGCCGCGGTTCATGGGCAAGCACCAGTCCCGGCTGTTCTTCCCGCTGCTGACCCTGGAGGGCCTGAACCTCAGCTTCAACAGTTTCAAGGCGCTGCGCAGCCCGACGACGAAGCGCCCGGTCCTCGAAGGCTCCCTGCTCGTCGCGCACTTCGCGCTCTACTTCGGCGGGCTGTTCCTGGTCCTCTCCCCCGGCCTGGCCTTCGCCTTCATGGGCGTCCACCTCGGACTGTTCGGGGTGTTCCTCGGGTCGGTCTTCGCCCCCAACCACAAGGGCATGCCGATGCTCACCGAGGAGCACTCGCTGGACTTCCTGCGCCGCCAGGTCCTCACCTCGCGCAATGTGCGGGGCGGGCCGTTCGTCGACATCGCCATGGGCGGGCTCAACTACCAGATCGAGCACCACCTGTTCCCCAGCATGCCCACCCCGGCCCTGCGGCGGGCCCAGGTCATCACCGAGGCGTACTGCGCGGAACTGGGAATCCCCTACCACCAGACCGGATTGATCGCCTCGCACCGCGAGGCCCTGCGCCACCTGCGCAGCGTCGGCGACCCCCTCCGCGATGCCCGCTGAGCGCCTACGGAATCGACTCGGCGTCCATCGCCCCACTCACCGGCAAGCCGGGACAGGGGTGCGGCAGTCCGTACGCGATGCGGGGCCGCAGGGCCCCGCGTAGGGGATCGCCGCCCGCACTTTAGGGGTGACAAGTCGTGGTGGCTCGGATTCCCCGCCGCCTTCAATGGTCACCCACTCGGGTACCCCGCACAGCGTTGAGGAGCGGTGATGAACTTCCCTGCCATACCGACCGGAGCAAGTGCCTGGGACGCCATGATCGGCGACGGCTTCGCCCAGGCCCTCCAAGAGGGCCTCTCCCGGGCGACCCTGAAGACATCCGCGAAATCGACGACCGCGCGCACCACAGCCCCTCCCGCCGTCACCCCGCCCGCAGTCCCGCCGGCCGCCCTCGTCCCGACCGGCGTCACCCCACCCGCCCCCGCCGCCACGCGCCCTCCGGAACCGCCACCGGGGTTCTCCGACGCGGTGCTGCGCCGCTTCGAGGCGGCCCTGCCGGACGCGGTCGGCCAGGTGCTGCGCCGGGAGAGCGCGATGCTCCGCAACGTCCTGCGCCGGGCCCGCGCCCTCCTCTCGACGGCGCTCGCCATCCCCGCCGAACTCCCCGGCCCCGAACAGGCCGGGGACCCGCTGCCGCAGTACCGCACGGCGGCCTCCGTCCTGCTCCTGGAGTGCGTCGTGCTCGAAATGCTGGAGAGCGGCCACTCGGACCCCGATGCGGTACGGGCCCTGAGCGCGACGATCCGCGCGAACGAGGCGGCCGAGGCCGCGCCCCGACCGGCCCCCACCCGCGCCGAACGACTCAGAACCCCCGGCTCACTGCGCAAGCCCGCCGCGGCGTAGCCCGGCCGGCCCGGTCGAGGTAAGCGGAGACACCTCGCTGCCCCACCCGCTCACGGATAGCCGCGCACGCGGCTCCGGTGGGGTGCGTCGAGCGTCAGACGGGCGCCACGCCCCGGGCGGCCGAGCGCCGTCTGCCCATCCGTCATCGAGCCAGGTCGGACAGCAGTACGTCGAGTACGGTCTCCTCCTCGATGCGGACGCCCAGTTCCTCGAGCGCACCGGACAACCCCGGTGCCCAGGGAGCTTCGGCCGGTCGCCCGGTGAGGGGCGATCCGCCCGGGTGGGTGAGTGCCGCGGCCCGGTAGTCGGCCGTCGTATAGCGCCAGGGCAGCCACGGGACTCGGCGCAGCAGTCCGGATGCGATGCGCAAGCCTCCCCAGTCGAAGTCTCCGTGATAGTGCAGCGCGGTTCCGCCTTGGTGCAGGTGCCGCAAGAGGGTGACGGCCGCTACCGAAGGCTGTCCCTGGAGGCAGACCAACGGGGCGGAGTCGGCACCGTGGACGTCGGCCGCCGCCGCGAGCACGGTCGGGTTCTCGCAGATCCGGACCGACGGGGTTGAGCTGGCAAGAGGGTTGCGGATGAGCTGCCGCAGGGTCAGGACAGATGGCTCGCCCGCGTCAGCCGCCCAGTCCAGGGCGGGAGTGCCGCGCAGGTTCAGGGTGAGGACGGTCGAGGACAGCTCGTCTCGCAGCAGCCCGGCGGATGCCCAGGCCTCCCGGCGCCATTCGGCGCCCGCGCCATCGGGGAAGCCGGTCAGCGCTCGTATTCCGGCCAGGGTGACGGTTGCCCGGGGGGTGTCGTCGTCAAGAGCGTGGGCAGCGCCCAGGACCCGGGCCGCGAAGGCGGGGAGCGAGACGGGCGGGTCGGCGGGGAGGGCACGCAGGACGGTGACGACCTCGCCGAGGAGGCTGTGCGCGGCGGCAGGTGTGCCCACGAGACGTCGCAACAGACCGTCACCGCGCATACGAACGGTCCACGGGGCGAGGGCCGGGATCTCGTCCGCCAGGGCGTCCAGAGGGGCGTACGCCTCGTGCCAGGCCCGGGCATCGGCTACCTTCGCGCTGTCGAGCGCAACGACCGGCCCGGTGAGGGCCGTGACAGCAGCAGCAAGTCCAGCCGGGCTCACGCCGGAACGGCGCAGCACGGCGTCCACGTCGTCGAGCCGGACGGTCAGGGATCGGCCGCTGCCCGGAGAGCGGCCGAGCAGCCGTTCGGCCGCTGCCCGCTGCGCCTGGGTCGGGACACTGAGGGAAATCGGTCCCGTGAGTGACTGCTCGCGCTCCAGGCGCCGGCGTACCCGGTCGACCAGCCAGCTCAGGCCTGGGTCGCCCAAAAGGCGACGCAGGCGGACACTGTCGACGGGCACGCCGTCGGACCTCAGGTCCACAACGGCTCCGATCCGACCGCCTCCACCCGCGTTCCTACAGGCGCATCCGGAGGCCGCACCGGGTCCTCGCCGCGCCGCCGCCTCGTGCCGTCCCATTCCCAGCGGGTGACGAGTACCGCCGCCACCTCGTCGATCCGCGACAGCTGGGCGATGGCGACACCGGGCACCTGCGGGTAGCAGGCCCACTCGCGTTCGCTGGTCATCACCACGTCCAGATCGAACGCGTGGAGCAGTCCGAGGCACTTGGCGCGCGAGTCGTCGTCCACCCCTGCGAACGCCTCGTCGAGGGTGACCAGGCGCGGCGCGTACGGACTGGCCGCGCTGGCGTAGTGCGAGGAGGCCGCGGCGAACAGCGGCACGGACACCGCAAGGACCCGCTCACCGCCCGATGCCGGGCCGGTGGCCGGGACCCACCGACCGTGCTGGTGCCGCTCGACCCCGAATTCGTGCCAGGTGCGGTAGTCGAGTGCGACGGTGAGGTGTTCGAGCCAGCTGCCGGAGGTGTCGTCCGTCTGCTGCCTGGCGATCTGAGTCTGCAGGAACTCGCCCACGGCCGTCCGGTCCTCCGAAGTCCAGGCATCGGCGGACTGCCGCAACCGCTCGCGGGCCGGAAGAAGCCCGGACGGGGCCCTGCGAGAGGCCCGCCAGACGAGCCGCAGCTTCATGCCGGTGGAGGTGGGCCGGTGCTCCAGTTCGGCGTTCATGTCGCGCACCTGCCGTTCGGCGGCCCCGATGAGTTCCTGGAGGGTGCCCGCCACCTCGGTGATCAGGTGGGTTTCGAGGATCTCCCGTTCGTGGGACGAAAGGATGCGGGTGAGTTCGCCGACCTCGGTGCCAAGCGCCTCGGCCAGTTCCGGTACGGCGCGTTCCCTTCCCTGGAAGACGATGTCGACGACCATGCCGTCCTCGACCATCCGGGCGGAGGCGGTATGTCCGTGCCGGGACAGGGTGTCCTGCAGGGTCTTGAGTTCCTCGCTCAGTCGGCGCTGTACACGTTCCCAGGCAGCGTCCGAGTCGTCGACCGCGGACAGGCCCGACTCGATCGCGCGGGCGAACACGATCGCCGGGGTGGCCGCCCAGGGGCCGTCGTCGGCGGCCGGCACGGGGAACTCTGGTACGGCAACGGCGATCAGGCCGGTGGCAGTGAAGCGCTGGAGCCCCGCGATCGCCTCCGCGCGCGCCTCGGACGCGCCCGCGAGGCCCTTTTCCAACTGCTCGATGCGGCCTTCCGCCCTACTCGCGTCCCGGTCCGCCTCGGCGTGTTGCTTTCGGCTGAGCCGCTGATCCGCGTCACAGACGCGCAGAGCCTCGGCCGTCTCGGTGAGTCGCCGTTCGAGTTCGGCGACGGCGGAGCCGACGGTGGAGCGCAGCGTGGTGTGGCGCTCGTCCGCCGAGGCCGCCTCCCGCCCGGCCTCCTCGGCGCGCAGCATGAGTTCGGTGGTCCGCTCTTGTGCCTGCCCGGCCTCTACCCGTTCCTCCTCGGCCTGGCGGGCCGCCTCTCCACGTTCGCGCAGGGTCGGCCACAGGGCGGCCAAGGCCACGGCGAGGGAGTCATGTGCTCTGCGTACTTCGGCTAGTCCGACCCGGTCGTCGGGCAGCCCGAGTTCAGCGGCGGTCCCGGTGAGTTCGGTGGCTGCTGCCTCGGCCCGCTCGGCCGCCTCCAGGAGGTCTGCGGCCCGCTCCTCACCACGTAGGCGGGTCCGACGCACCGAATCGACGGCAGCGGCCACTTGGGCGTGCGCCCGGGCGAGGGGGGTCTCGTCGGGAACCCGGGACAGCTCGGCGTCGATGGTGCGGCGCCGCGCGGCCACGTCATCGGCCTGCGCCCCGACTTCATCGGACTTCTGCTGGAGCAGTCCGAGTTCGCCCCGCAGGACGGCGATACGAGCCCTCCGCGCAGCCTCGCGCGCTCCCTCACCGACGTACTCGGCAGCGGGTTTGGCCCAGCGGCCCGTGAGCGTGCCGACACGGAAGGACCCGTCCGACCCCGTCCAGGTGCCGGCTCCGCCCTCTCCTCCCGCACCGATGGTGCCGAGCAGCCGTGCCACCGTGGCCTCGCCCACCGTTGCCGCACGGGCGTCGCCCGCGTCCACCGCCGGACGCAGCAGTGCGCCGAGCGAGGTTCCGGTCACCGGCGCGGTGTTCGGCGAGAGGAGTACGTCGTGCCCCTCTGAGGTGAGGGTCGAGCCGTCGGGAAGCACCCACGCGTCCAGCAGCCCGGAGGCTTCCAGCGCGGCCTCCAGTCCGGCGCGCTCCTGGTCCGTGAGCTCCTCCCGGAAGTCCACCAGCCGCCACAGCGGTGCGCCGGGCAGTTGGTCACGCAGGCCCGGGGTGCGGGTGTGCGGGGGCTGGGGCCCGCGTCGGCCGCCCGCCTCCAGAGCGGTCAGCTCCTCCCGGACCCGGGCCGTGCGCGCTGCCAGCTCCGCCGCCCGGCGCGCCGCTTCGGCTGCCTGATCGGCCAGCAGTGCCGAGGTCTCGCCGTGGGCCCGTACCGCCCGTGTGCGGGCCGGGTAGGGCCCGTCGAGGTGCCCCGTCCACTCCTGGAGTTCGTCGAGCAGCCCGGTCAGGTCGGGGTAGGCCAGCTCGGTGCAGGCGCGGGCGTGTTCCCGTACGTCGTCCAGCAGGGCCTGCCCGGCCCGTACGGCGTTTTCCTCCGCCAGGCCGTGCGCCGCGGTGGTCTGGTCGAGATCGGCATTCGCCTCGTCGAGGCGGACGGATGCCCGGCGCCGGCCCTCGGCGGCGCGCTCGGCCTTCTCCGCGAGGTCCTC
Organism: Streptomyces sp. NBC_01439; assembly: GCF_036227605.1. Taxonomy (GTDB): domain Bacteria; phylum Actinomycetota; class Actinomycetes; order Streptomycetales; family Streptomycetaceae; genus Streptomyces. The sequence goes on from NZ_CP109487.1 coordinate 2,826,605, forward strand.
CGCGTGGGCGAGCGCGCGCTTGGCCCGGTCCGTCGCCTCCTCGGTCATCCGTCGCAGTTCGGACTCCGCCGGCCCGTCGTCCCCGGGCAGGTCGATCCGTGCGGCAGCGGCCGCCTCCCGTGCTTGAGCGAGTGTGCTCGCGGCCAGCCCGCCGGCGGCCCGCAGCCGGTTCTCGGCGGCCCCGAGCCGCCCGAGGGCCCGGGTGTGCAGCGCCGCTGCCTGGTCCCGGTCGTCCCGGGCACGGCCCAGGGCCCGCTCCGCGCGTTCCACCGCCTTGGCCGCTTGCTCCAGCTCCCGGGCGCTGCGCATCTCGGGGCCCTCGCGCAAGGCCGCGTCCTGGGCTCGCAGGCGGGCCTCGGCCTCCTCCAGGACCGAGATCCGTTCCTCGGCAGCCGCCCTGTCCTCCTGGGCACGTGTCTGTTGGGCCTGCGCCTCGGCGAGGTCGCGCTGCAGGTGCTCGTAGCGGGAGTGCTCGACGCGCGGGAGACGCGCGCGCCGCCGGGTGGCAATGCGTGCGTAGCGCCGGTAGTGGTCCAGGAAGGCGGTGGCGGCCCGCTCGGCGGCGGAGGCCGCGGCCAGTTCCTCCTTCTCCTCGTCCAGGGACCGGAATGCCTCGGCCACGTCGGCGATGACTGCCTGGTCCATGGGTGGCAGCGCCTCCGTGAGGGCCCGGGACAGAGCTGCCTCGTTGGGGCGCTTGGACAGCTGCGGCTGGCGCAGCTGGATGAGCAGGTCCACCAGTGCGCCGTACCGCTGCTCGCCGAGTCCGAAGAGTGCCTCGTCAATAGCCCTGCGGTAGGTCTTCGCCTGATCGTAGACCAGGCCGTAACCGGCGATGGCCTCGGCGAGCCGGTCCCGGGACAGCGCTGTGCCAGTGGCGTCGAGCAGGCTGAGTGACGTCTCGGCTGCGACAGCGGCGTCCCGGCCGTGGTCGACCCGCTGGGTGGTGAGCGCGTACCAATGGCGTGCGATGCCCCGCCCGCTGACCGCCTTGAGTCCGCAGAGCAGCGTACGGAAATGCTGCTCGCCGCTCGCCTCGTCCAGGCGGCCGAACTCGATCCAGGTGTAGCCGAGCCGCTCGGAGTGCGGATGCTCACCGCCGAGAAGGAGATTCCACTCCATCCGTTTGCCCGGGTCGCCGTCGGGTTCGACGCGGCGTGAGCTGAGGTCTCCGTCGAGCAGGAAGGGCAGGGTCAGGGCGAGCACCTTGGACTTGCCGGTGCCGTTGTTACCCCGCAGGAGCAGGCGACCGTCCTTGAAGTGGAACTCCTCGACGTCGTAGTGGAAGAGGTCGACGAGGCCGATGCGCATCGGTTGCCAACGGGAGCGCAGGGGGGTGGGGAGGCGGGTCACGGCTTGCGGGCCTTTCGCTGCGCGGGCATACGTGCGGTACCTGGTTCGAGTACGACGGTCTCGCCGACCGCGTACCGGGCGAGGGCCGGCCGTGGGGCCACACCGTGAGCCGTACGGGAGACCAGCCCGAGGGCAGCGAGCCGGGCGACGGCCTGTTCCACGAGGTCGGCCTCCATGCCGGGCTCCCGTGCGGACTTGGCCCAGAATCCGCCGTGTTCGGCGGCGAGTTCCCGGACTCTGACCGCCAGCTGTTCGGTGGCGACGGGACCGCCCGCCGCGGCCAGGTGCTCGGCGAGCAGCAGGGTGACGTGACCGTGGGTGCCCTGTTCGGGCATGCGGACGTCGGTGAGGTCGTCGTCGGGGTCGACCATCGCGATGCCCTCGGCGCGCACCTCGGGGACCAGTCCGGTCAGCTCGGTGATGCGTGCGGTGAGGAAGCCTCGCTGGCGGGTGAGGTAGCCGAGCTCGGCGTCGGTCAGCTCGTCGTAATAGAGCACGGGGTCGTCCAGCAGCCTGCGGGTCAGTGACCGTCGCATCGCGCGGAAGCGCAGTTCGTCGCTGTCCAGCGCGGTCTCGGCCACGAGTTCGGCCAACCGGTCCCCGAGAGCCTGCGCGTGCACGGTGGAGGGCCCGCGGCGCGCGGCGAGCAGCCCGGCCAGCACGCGCCGTTCCACGTCGTACAGGACGTCGCCCGCTCCGCTGACGTACGCGTCCTCGTCGCCGGCCACGCGCCGCAGCACGCCGAGTCCGAGCAGGAGCCGTACGACGGCGGCGAGGTCGAGGCGCTCGTCCCGGCGGTCCAGGGTGAACTGGATGCCCACTCGAACGAGGTGGGGGTCCGCGGCGTCGAGCACGACCTGGTCGGCGAGGCGGCCGAGCGCGATCTGGGCCTCGCCGCGTTCGAGGGCGGCGAGGGCGAGACAGAGAAGGACGTAGCGCCGCCGCGTGAACGGGGAGGCCGCGCGGGTCGCCTCGCGCGCGGGGTGCGTCGGGTCGCTGAGGACTCCCGGTATCTTCCGCAGGCGGGCGGCCTCGGCATCCGTCTGGAGCGACCATCCGGTATTGCGGTCGAACCACTCACGCAGTTCGGAGGCGTGTCGCCGGACGAGACGGAACTCGTCGGCGTACCGGCCATGAGCCAGCAAGAGAGGCTGCTTGACCAGGGCACGAGCAGCCTTGCGGAAGTCGGCTGCGTGTTGGCCGTCGAGCACCTCGGCGAGCGGAGTACTCGTCATCGGTCGCCGGCTCCGTCCGTCAGGTCGATGATCTCGATGAGGTGGTCGGGACCGCTGAAGACGCCGCCCGGCGTTCGGATCTCCGCCGTGCCGCCGTCGGCCAGCGCGGTGAGCCGGATCCCCATGGAGCCGTCGTTGCTGGTGGCAACGGTGTGGCGCATACCGGGCCTCCAGGTGGCCAGCGCGTCGCCGAGCAGTTGGAGGAACAGCCCGAAGGAGGCGGGATCGAGTTCACCGATTCCGGAGAGCCGGGTGATTCCGTCGGTGACGAGCCGGGCGCGCGCCGCCGCGGTTTCGGCGGCCTGCTTGGCGGCCACCTCGGCGAGTCCGCGGCGCCGCTCCTCCCGGTCCTCGACCTTGCGGGGTTTGCCGCGGCGCTCGTAGCTGCCGGTGCGGCGCAGCTGGGGGCTGATCCGCAGCGGCTCGGCTTCGGCCCACGGCGTGGATGCGGGCACGGGCCGCGCCGCACGGGTGGCCAGCGTCTCGGCGTCGACGGTGAGGTGGCGGGCGGGGTACAGCCCGAAGGCGGTGCGCCACAGCTGATGGCGGGCGTCGTCGTCGGGGGCCTCGGCGAACCAGCGGGCGAGGGTACGGAAGTCGGCGGACCGGTCGGAGCGCCCGGCCCTGCGCTCGTTCAGCGCCCGTACGACGGCCAGCAACTGCGGAATCGCCCCGAGCGCCCGGCCACGCAGCAGCCGGGCCTGCGACTCACGCCCGTCCCGGCTGATGAACCAGGCCGCGAGGCCGGCCCAGCGCCCAGCCCACCGTTCGTACGCCTCCTTCTCCGCGTGCTCGACCTCCTCCGGCGAGGCATCGGCCGCCTCACGGGCCGCGGCGGCCCGCAGCAGCGGCCCGATACTCCCCCCTTCCTCCAACTCCAGGATCAGGCGGGCGATGCGCCCACCGAGGGTGATCAGGTCCTGGATGAACCGCTCCAGGTACTGGATGAGCCGGTCCTTGTAGGCAAGGAAGACCTCCTCTTCCACATCGTGGAGGTCGATGGTCCGCTGCAAGGACCCCATGAAGGCGCGGGCGTTGTCGGCGAGCGCGGCAAACCGGCTGGCCAGCGCGTCAAGCGCCAGATGCGTTTTGGCCTGATCCGGCCGCTCCTCGGCCGCCAGCACGAGCAGGGCCCGCAACTGGGTCACGATGTCGTGCAGGGCGACGGCCTGCAGCGCCCCGCGCCGCCCGAGCGCCTCGTCGTAGACGCCCAGCGCCTCTTCGGCCGCTTCCCCGGCCCGGGTGAGCTGATAGATGAACCGCTTGCGGTAGAAATCCTCGACGGCGGTGACCCGCGCGGTATCGGGATCGGCGCGCAGATTCCCCCAACCGACGAGGCTGTCCAGCGCCTTCACCACGGCGTCGAGCTCGCCATGCCGCGCCTCGGCCGGCAGGGCGGCGTGCACGTCCTCCGGACGCAGATGGACGGCGAACCGCTCCTTGGCGACGACGAACGCCCGCATCACCTGCCGGTAGAGGCTCGTGTTCTGCACGGTGAGGTGGGCAAAGGGGCTGTAGCCGTCGGGGCGAGGTTCGGGGCCGGTGGTCGTGACGCTCATCGCGGCCATTGTCCCGCAGCGGACGGAGCGGACGACAGGGACGAAAGCACTTGGCTGATTCGCGATGCAGTCGGTGACCTCCCGGCCCCCGACCGGGCCGCACGTCGGACGTCGTCGATACCCTTGGCCGGCCGCGCACCCAGTCGTCGTCTGACCGTGCACACCCACTCGCGCACAGAACCGCGACCATCTTGCCCACCTGAGCCGCCCTACGCGCGCGCCACACCTGTTGACCATGTCAACGGATCTGTGTAACCCTCAGCAATAGTCATTGGTATACACTCCATCCGGAATGTATCCATCTGGCGCGTGACGGGTGAAACACGGGGAGGGGCAGTGACCCTGGAGACGGTGGACACGCGGTTCCGGATCACGGAATTCGTCGGGCGCGGGAACATGGGCGAGGTACACCGAGCCGAAGATCTTCATGCTGCCCCCGACTCCCCGCACAGGGAGGTCGCGATCAAGACAGTGCTGCGTGGGCGGACCGGGATCGCAGTCGACACCTCGGGGTCCAACACGGAGATCGACCGCTTCCGCCGCGAAGTGCGGATCATGCGCATGCTCTCCCACGGCCACCCGAACCTCACCCGTCTCATCGACGGTGGCGTCGACGAGACGCCGGGCGGCAGTGGTCTGCCCTACCTGGCCATGGAACTGCTGGACGGTCACCCGCTCGCCGATCTCATCGACGAGGAACCCCAGCTCCCGGTCTCCTGGGTCTGCGCCATCGGGGCGCAGATCGCCGCCGGTCTCACCGCCGCTCACACCGCCGGAGTCGTCCACCGCGATCTGAAGCCGGCCAATGTGATGCTGACCGGCGACGGCACCGTCAAGATCCTCGACTTCGGCATGGGCTCGATCGTCGACGACCCCGACCAGACGCGGCTGACGAGTACGGGCGTCAGCGTGGGCACGGCCCGCTACATGGCGCCGGAGCAGTTCCGGGCCGAACGCGTCTCCGGCCTCGCCGACCTCTACGCGCTCGGCTGCATCCTGTACGAACTCCTCATCGGGCAGCCGCCCTTCTCGGCGCGAACCCCGTACGAACTCTCCGAGCAGCACCAGCACGACCGACCGCCGATCCTGACCCTGGTACGTCCGGACCTCCCCGCAGAGCTGGTCCGCCTGGTGGACCGGCTGCTGGAGAAGGACTCCGAGCTGCGGCCCGAGAACGCCGCCCTGCTCCGTGACGTGCTGGTCCCGCTGGCGTTCGCGCCGGACGACACGGCCGCCCTGCTGGCTCCGCACTGGCAGGTGATGGATCCGGTGAAGCGGCTGCGCTCCCTGCTTCCCGAACGTGCCCCGGCAGCGCCCGTGCCCGTACCGCGCAGGCAGCCGCGGCTGCCCGAGACGATGGACGTCTTCGGCATCCACTCGGAGCTGATCAACGAGTACGAAAGCTTCACCAAGAGCGCGACGGTGATCCGGGACCCCCGTATCGAGGGCTTCGTCAAGGACGACCTGGCAAAGAAGTCCCAGTGGCCGGACCCGTGGTTGTCCTTGAATCCGTTCTTCGCGGACGGCGGGCAGGTCACGGATCTCGTCCGGGACGGCGTGCTGCACCCCCGGTGCGCCGAGATCTTCCAGGCGGGAAAGAAGGAGGGCGCGCGGCGTCCGGACGGCCGGCCGCTCACCTTCCACCTGCACCAGCGGCAGGCGATCGAGGCCGCCCAGGCCGGCGACTCCTACGTGCTGACCACGGGTACCGGTTCCGGCAAGTCCCTGTCGTACATCGTCCCGATCGTGGACCGCGTCCTCAAGGAGCGCGAGACGGCGGGCCCCCAAGCGGGGAACCGGGTCCGCGCGATCGTCGTGTACCCGATGAACGCCCTGGCCAACTCGCAGCTCATGGAGCTAGAGAAGTACCTGCGCCACGGCTTCGGCGCGGGCCACGAGCCGGTCACCTTCGCCCGCTACACCGGGCAGGAGTCCGACGAACAGCGCCGGGAGCTGCGCAAGAACCCTCCGGACATCCTGCTGACGAACTACGTGATGCTGGAGCTGATGCTGACCCGGCCGGACGACCGGTCGAGTCTCATCCGCATGGCGGACGGGCTGCAGTTCCTCGTCTTCGACGAGCTCCACACCTACCGGGGACGGCAGGGCGCCGACGTGGCGTTCCTGATCCGCAGGGTCCGCGAGGCATGCCGTGCCTCCGCCACCCTGCAGTGCATCGGCACCTCCGCGACCATGTCCACCGAGGGCTCCTGGGAGGACCAGCAGCGCGAGGTGGCCAAGGTCGCCGGACGGCTGTTCGGGACGACCCTGCTGCCGAAGCGCGTCATCGGAGAGACCCTCGTCCGGGCGACCGAGGAAGCTCCGGCGATCGTGCCCGCCGAACGCCTGCGGGTACCGGCAGCCCCTCTCTCGTACGAGGCTCTGACGAAGGACTCGCTGGCCCGCTGGCTGGAGTCGCGGTTCGGTCTGGAGCGCGAGAAGGAAACCGGGCGGCTGCGCCGTTGTGCCCCCGGGACCGTCGAGGCCGCGGCCGTCGATCTGGCCGACGAGTCCGGGGTATCCGAGGAGAAGGTCTGCGAGGCGATCCGCACCACGCTGGAGGCAGGCTCGCGGGCGAAGCACCCGGTGACGGAACGCCCCCTGTTCGCCTTCCGGTTGCACCAGTTCCTCTCCAAGGGCGACACCGTCTACACGACGCTGCAGGATCCGCTCAGCAGGCCGCTCACCCGTACGTACCAGCTGGAGCAACCGAACAGCGGCGGCATGCCGCTCTTCCCGCTGGCGTTCTGCCGGGAGTGCGGCCAGGAGTACCTGACCGTCTGGCGCACCGAGGACCAGGGTTCGTTCCGGTACGAGCCGCGCCGGGACACGTCCGCCTCGGGCGGCCGTGACGGCGAGGGATATCTGTACCTCGGCATCCCCGGCGAGGACTACGAATGGCCGGCGGATCCTCAGACGGCCGTGGACGACCGGCGGTTGCCGGAGTCGTGGCTGGAGCCCGACGCGCAGGGTGCGACCGTCGTCAAGAAGTCGTACCGCCCTCGGGTTCCCAAGCGCGTCATCGTGGATCCTTTCGGGAACGAGTCGGGAGATGGTCTGACGGCCGCGTTCGTCCCGGCGCCGTTCCTGTTCTGCGTGCACTGCCAGGTTTCCTACGAGCAGACGCGCGGCCGGGATTTCGCCAAGCTGGCCACGCTGGACCAGGAGGGCCGCTCCTCGGCCACCTCCCTGATCTCGGCGTCGATCGTCAAGTCCCTTCGGGCCGTACCCGAGGACAGTCTGGGCAAGGAGGCGCGCAAGCTCCTCACCTTCGTCGACAACCGCCAGGACGCCTCGCTCCAGGCCGGACACTTCAACGACTTCGCGCAGGTGACCCAGTTGCGCGGAGCCCTCTACGAGGCCGCCCTGCGGGCAGGTGAGGAAGGGCTGCACCACGACGACCTCGCCGAGGCGGTAACCGCCGTGATGGGGTTGTCGACGCGCGAGTACACCGGAGGGGCGTCCCTGGCCCCGTCGATGGAGCGCCGGGCGGCGAAGGCCTTCCGGGACGTCGTCGGGTACCGGCTCTACCGGGACCTGGAGCGCGGCTGGCGCATCACGATGCCGAACCTCGAACAGACCGGGCTGCTGAGGATCGACTACGAGGACCTGGCCTGGATCGCCGCGCAGCCGGACCGCTGGGAGTCCGCGCACGCGGAACTCCGCAACGCCGACCCCGCCCTGCGGGAGGAGGTCGCCCGGACGCTGCTCGACCACATGCGCCGGGCTCTCGCCATCGACGTCCAGTACTTCCGCGACGACTTCGACGCCCTGCAACGGGCGAGCGAGGAGCGCCTGACCGGTCCGTGGGTGCTCAGCGAGGGCGACCGGCCCGCGGTCGGCACCGCCTACCCGTACGGTTCGCGCCCGGGCATGGAGCGCACCGCTCTCTTCCTCTCCGCCCGGGGCAAGTTCGGCAAGTACCTCCGCCGGAACATGCCCGAGCTGCGCGAACTCCCTCCCGAGGACGTCCAGGGCATCATCGAGGACCTGTTGAAGGTGCTGCTCGCGGCGGAACTGGTCCGTGAGGTGGACGCGACGCCCGAGCGCTCCGGACCGGCATTCCGCCGCGCGGCCGCACAGAAGCGGACCGGATACCGGGTGTCGGCCGCGGCCCTCGTCTGGCGTGCGGGGAACGGCGAGCGCGGCGCGGTCGACCCGCTGGCCCGTACCTACAGCCAGGGCGAGGGACCCCGCGTCAACCCCTTCTTCCGCGACCTCTACCAGACGGCGGCGGCCGAGCTGGCAGGGCTGTTCGCCCGGGAGCACACCGCGCAGGTCACACCGGAGGACCGGCTGGAGCGCGAGCGGCAGTTCCGCAGCGCCGAGCTCCCGCTGCTGTACTGCTCGCCAACGATGGAGCTGGGCGTGGACATCTCCTCGCTCAACGCCGTCCTGATGCGCAACGTACCGCCCACGCCCGCGAATTACGCGCAGCGTTCGGGCCGGGCGGGCCGTTCCGGTCAGCCCGCGCTGGTGGCCACGTACTGCGCCACCGGCAACAGCCACGACCAGTACTACTTCCGCCGTTCCGAGAAGATGGTGGCCGGGCAGGTGACGCCGCCGCGTCTCGAGCTGGCCAATGAGGACCTGGTCCGCTCCCATCTGCAGGGCATCTGGCTGGCCGAGACCGGCATGAAGCTGGGGACCGCGATCCCGGACGTCGTCGATGTCGCCTATGACCCCGATGCCGGCGACCGGCCCGATCCGCAGATGGCGCTGCCGCTCGTCGACGGAATCTGCGACCTGTCGCTGGACGAGGGGGCTCGCCGCCGCGCCGCAACAGCAGCCCGTACCGTCCTCAACCCGCTGATCAATGATCTCGCCGCCACCACGTGGTGGTACGACGAGTGGATCGAGGACCGGATCGAGCGCGCCCCGCAGCGGTTCGACGAAGCCTTCAACCGCTGGCGCGAGCTGTTCCGGGCGGCTGTCATCGACCAGTACGAGCAGAACAGGCGCGTCGTCGACCACACCCTGTCGCAGGGCGAGCAGAGCCGGGCGCGTACCCGCCGCCGCGAGGCCGAGACGCAGACGAACCTGCTGCTGAACCGCTCGTCCGACAACAAGTCGGTGATGAGCGACTTCAACCCGTACCGGTACCTGGCGTCCGAGGGGTTCCTGCCCGGCTACAGCTTCCCGCGGCTGCCGCTGGCCGCGTACATTCCGCGCTCCGGCAACCGCCGCAACGCCGACGGCGACTATCTGCAGCGTCCCCGTTTCCTCGCGATCCGCGAGTTCGGCCCCGGGGCGCTCATCTACCACGAGGGTGCCCGCTACCAGGTCACCCGCGTTCAGTTGCCGCCGGACGCCTCGGGCGATCTGGCGACGGCGGAGGCGCGACGCTGCGACGGCTGCGGCTACCACTACGCGGTCAAGGTCGGCGCCGACGTCTGCGACATGTGCGCCGAGCCGCTGAGGAGCAAGCGGACCGGACTGCTGCACCTGCACACCGTGTACACCACGCCGCGCGAGCGGATCTCCTCGGACGAGGAGGAGCGCCGCCGGGCCGGTTTCCGGCTGGAGACCTCGTACGCCTTCCAGGAGCACGGCGCCCGCAAGGGACGTCTCACCTCACATGTCACCGACGTGGAAGGAGCACCCGTCCTCGACCTGGACTACGGCGATTCGGCGACCGTCCGCATCACCAATCTCGGCCGGGTCCGCGACAAGGAAGGCGAGCCGGACGGCTACTGGCTCGATCTGGGCGACGGCCGCTGGCTCAACGACCGGGCCGCCGCGGACGCCATCGAGGGGACCGGTATGCCGGTGGTCGACGAGGACGGGAACGAGAAGCGCCGCAAGCGGCGTGTCCTGCCCTACGTGGAGGACCGTCGCAACATCCTCGTGGTCACCCTCGACGAGCCGCAGCCCGAGCCGGTGGCCCTGTCGGTCATGTACGCGTTGGAACGGGGCATCGAGGCGGCGTTCGAGCTGGAGGACTCCGAGCTCACCGCCGAGCTGCTGCCTCCGGACGACGGTCCGCGGCGGCGCATCCTCTTCATGGAGGCGACCGAGGGCGGCGCCGGTGTGCTGCGGCGCATCCAGCACGACAAGGGCGCCCTCGCGAGGGCGGCCCGGACCGCCCTGGAGATCTGCCACTTCGACCCGGTGACCGGCAAGGACGAGGCCGAGGACGAAGACGGGCATTCGACCGACGAGCAGTGCGCCCGCGGCTGCTACGTCTGTCTGCTCAGCTACGCGAACCAGACCCACCACCGTCGGCTGAGCCGGCACAGCGCCAAACCGCTGCTCATGCGGCTGGCCAGTGCCCACACCGAGCGGGAGGACCGGGGCGAGTCGCGCAGCGAGCAATTCCGCAGGCTCGCGCCGGTGGCCGACGTCTCACGCGACGCGCAGCCGTCCACGGCGCCGACGCCGACGCCGCTGGAGGCCGATCTGGGGGCACTGGTCGCCGGCGGCGACCTGCTCGGCTGGCTTCGGGCCAAGGGCTACCGGCTGCCCGACGAGGTCGAGGTCTTCGTCCCGGAGGCGGGGGCCCGCCCGGACCTCGTCTTCCGGCTGGACGGCGCCACCCTCGCCGTGTTCGTCGACGGACCCGGCCGTACGGCCGACTCGATGCGCGACATCGAGGCCGGCTACCGCCTGGAGGACGCCGGCTGGGACGTCCTGCGGTTCCCCACGGACGCGGACTGGGACGCCATCACCGGGCACAACGCCGACTATTTCCACCTCCGTTGACCTACCCTCCCCAGACCTTCCTTTCTCGACCTCTAGGAACTGAGACAACTCATGAGCCTCACGTACTCGGCCGGCTCCCTGGTCACCGCCCGTGGCCGGGAATGGGTGGTGCTGCCGGAGAGCACCGACGCCATGCTGGTGCTGCGCCCCCTGGGCGGGAGCGATGACGACATCGCGGCCGTGTTCCCGTTCGAAAAGGTGGAGCCGGCCGAGTTCGCGGCTCCGAACCCGGCCGATCTGGGCGACCAGCGAGCCGCCGGCCTGCTGCGTACGGCGCTGCGCATCGGGTTCCGTTCGGGCGCGGGCCCGTTCCGCTCGCTGGCGTCGATCGCCGTGGAACCCAGGGCGTACCAGCTCGTGCCGCTGCTCATGGCCCTGCGGCAGCGCACGGTGCGGCTGCTGATCTCAGACGACGTCGGCATCGGCAAGACGGTCGAAGCCGGCCTGATCGCCAAGGAGCTGCTCGCTCAGGGCGAGGCGAGCCGCCTCGCGGTGCTGTGCGCCCCGGCCCTCGCCGAGCAGTGGCAGTCCGAGCTGCGGGAGAAGTTCGGCATCGACGCCGAATTGATACTGGCCTCCACAGTGTCGCGCCTGGAGCGCGGTCTGGAGCTGGGCCAGTCCCTGTTCGACAAGCACCCCTACACGATCATCTCCACGGACTTCATCAAGTCGACCCGGCACCGCGAGGACTTCGTCAAGCACTGCCCCGACCTGGTCATCGTCGACGAGGCCCACTCCTGCGTGGCCGCCGACGACAACGCCCAGGGCGGTACTTCCTCCTCGGCGAACCAGCTCCGCTACGAGCTGCTGCGCCGCGTCTCCGCCTCCCCCGACCGGCACCTGCTGCTGCTGACCGCGACCCCGCACTCCGGCAAGGAGGCCGCGTTCCGCAACCTGATCGGCCTCGTGCGGCCCGAACTCGCCACGCTGGACCTGGAGTCCCCCAAGGGGCGGGCCGAACTGGCCAAGCACTTCGTGGCCCGCAAGCGCGCCGACGTCCGCAACTACCTCACCAAGGAGGACGGTCTCGCCGACGACTCCCTGGCCGAGCGGACCGCGTTCCCGTCGGACCGCTGGACGAAGGACGAGCCGTACAAGCTGACGCCCGCCTACCGGGCGCTGCTGGACGACGCCATCGCCTACGCGCGCGATCGCGTCACAGCGGCCGGGGAGCAGGGCAAGCGGGAGTCCCGGATCGCCTGGTGGTCGGTGATCGCCCTGCTGCGCTCGATGGTGTCCTCACCGGCGGCCGCCGCCCAGACCCTGAAGACCCGCTCGGAGTCGGCGGCCGCCCGCACCGCCCAGGAGGCGGATCTACTGGGCGCCCCGGTGGCCTCCGATTCCGCCGAGAACGACCGCCTCGAGGGCATGGACGTCGCCCCGGGCGCCGCCGAGTCGGAAGAGGCGGGAGCGCGACTGCTCGAACTGTCCGAGCGGGCCGCGCAGCTCGTCGGTCCGGCCGAGGACGCGAAGCTGAAATCCCTCATCCGGCACCTGAAGGGCCTGATCGCCGACGGCTACCACCCGATCGTCTTCTGCCGCTACATCCCCACCGCCGAGTACCTCGCCTCCCAGCTGGAGGGAAAGCTCGGCAAGAAGGCCCGGATCGCCGCGGTGACCGGCACGCTCTCCCCGCAGCAGCGTCTGGAGCGCATCGAACAGCTCGCCACCGGCTCGGCCGAGGACGCCGCCGACCCGGCCGTCCGCCGGGTGCTGATCGCCACCGACTGCCTGTCCGAGGGCGTCAACCTCCAGCACCACTTCGACGCCGTCGTCCACTACGACCTGGCCTGGAACCCGACCCGTCACGACCAGCGCGAGGGCCGTGTCGACCGGTACGGGCAAAAGCGCGACCAGGTCCGGGTCATCACCATGTTCGGCGAGGACAACGGCATCGACGGCAAGGTCCTGAAGGTGCTGTTCGAGAAGCACCGGCAGATCCTGAAGGACCTCGGCATCTCCGTCTCCGTCCCGGACGAGACCGCCTCCGGTGTCACCGACGCCGTCGTGGAGTGGCTGCTGCTGCACGGACGGCAGGGCAGCCAGGAGAGCCTGTTCGAACTGGACGGCCACCAGGAGTCGTTCGACCGGATCGAGCGCGAGTGGAACTCCGCCGCAGAGCGGGAGAAGACGTCCCAGTCCAAGTACGCCCAGCGCACGATCCACCCGGAAGAGGTGGCGCGCGAGGTCGCCGCCGTACGGGCCGCGCTCGGCGGCGCCGACGAGGTCCGCGGCTTCGCCCTGGAGGCGTTGCGGGACCTGAATGCCCTGGTCCGCACTGCGACGTCCTCTGGGCGCGACGGCTCCGGTGACTTCACCGCCCAGCCCGGCGGCACCCCGGCCGGTCTGCGGGACGCGCTCGCCGCCACGCTCGGCGGGCGGATCGTCGAGGAGGACCGCGAGATCCCGTTCCGCACCACGCCGGCGATCGCCCGCGGCGAGGCGGCACTGGTCCGCACCGACCCGGCGATCGGCGCCATCGCCTCGTACGTCCTGGACTCGGCGCTGGACGCGAAGACCCCCGGCCCCCGCCCCGCGCGCCGCTGCGGCGTGGTCACCACGGACGCCGTGACCGCCCGCACCACGCTCCTCCTGGTCCGCTACCGGTTCCACCTGACGCTGCCGTCCCGCAAGGGCGATCAGCAGCTGGTCGCCGAGGACGCGCGGCTCCTCGCGTACGAGGGGATGCCGGCGCGCGCCCGCTGGCTGGACGACGACGCCGCAACCGCTCTCCTCGCGGCCCGTGCGAGCGGCAACACCCACGAGCTGGCCGCCCGCAACGCCATCACCAAGGCCCTGGACGGCCTGCCGGACCTGACCGCGCATCTCACCGCCTACGGAACAAGCCTGGCCGGCGAGCTCGACGCCTCGCACCGCCGGGTGCGCAAGGCCAACGAGGAGATCGTCCGCGGCCTCAAGGTCGTCCCGCAGGAGCCCGCCGACGTCCTCGGTGTGTACGTCTACCTGCCCCCCGTCGCGTCAGCCCCTACCGTGTCCGGAGCCGAAGCCTGATGTCCGCCGCCACACGCACCGCCCTGGCCTTCACCGCCGTCGCCCCGGTCGGCGGCCTGCTCCCCTCCGACATGCTGCTGCGCATCGCCGAGGCACGGAACCTCCCGGGCACCAAGTCCGCCGACTACGGCCTGCCCGCCTCGGTACCCGTACGGCTCGAGGCCGAGCGAGCCTGGGAGTACCTCAAGCCGCTCTGGCGCGACCTGCGCGCCGCCCTGCCCCCGCACCCGGAGACCGGCGCGCCCGCCGCCGACCCGACGGGCCGCGCCGGCACCGACTGGCTCGCCCAGCTCTTCCGCAAGCTGGACTTCGGCGCGCTGACGGAGGTCGGCGCGGAGGGCATCGCGGCCGACTCCGACCCGGACAAGCGCTTCCCGGTCTCCCACCGGCACGGCCCGGCCCTCATCCACCAGGTCCCGTGGAACCAGGACCTCGACAAACGCCCGGCCCCCGGCCAGGTCCCCGCCCAGTCGATGGTCCAGGACTGCCTCAACCGCACCGAAGCCCACCTGTGGGCGGTCGTCACCAACGGCCGCCGGCTCCGCCTGCTGCGCGACTCCTCGTCCTTCTCCACGGCGGCCTACGTCGACGTCGACCTCGAAGCCCTCTTCGACGGCGAGCTGTTCAGCGAGTTCGTCCTCCTGTACAGCCTGCTGCACGCCTCCCGGTTCACCGTGCCCGAGGGGACGTCGGCGGCCGGGTGCTGGCTGGAGAAGTGGCGCGCCGAGGCCGTCACCTCCGGCACCCGCGCCCTGGACCAGCTGCGCCTGGGCGTACAGAACGCCCTGACCGTCCTCGGCACCGGCTTCCTGCGCCACCCGGACAACGCCGCACTGCGGGAGAACACCGACCCGAGGGCGCTGCGGGACGCCCTGCTGCGGCTCGTCTACCGGCTGCTGTTCGTCTTCGTCGCCGAGGACCGCGGCGCGCTGCTCGACCCGGAGGCCGGTGAGGGGGCGCGGGACGCCTACGAGCGGTACTTCTCCTCCGCCCGCCTGCGCGAGCGCGCCCGCCGCCGCCAGGGCACGGCCCACGGCGACCAGTACGAGGCCCTGCGCATCGTCCTCGAAGCCCTCGGCACGGAGGGCGGCCGCCCCGAGCTGGCGCTGCCGGGCCTCGGCGGCCTGTTCTCCGACACCGAGACGGATGCTCCGCTGGGCGGCCTGAAGCTGTCCAACGAGTCGCTGCTCTCCGCGATCCGCCACCTCGCCCAGGTCCGCGACCAGGGCGCGCGGCGCTGGCGGCCCGTGGACTACCGGCACCTGGACGCCGAGGAACTGGGCTCGGTCTACGAGTCCCTGCTGGAGCTGGAGCCGAAGCATTCGGCGACGGACCGAAGCTTCGAGCTGGTGGAGGTGGCTGGCAACACCCGCAAGACGACGGGCAGTTACTACACCCCGTCCTCCCTCATCGAGTGCCTGCTCGACACCACCCTCGACCCGGTGATAGACGACGCGGTCAAGCGGGGCGAACAGCGCGCCACCACCGCCGGCCACCCCGACCCGGCCGACGACATCGTGGCCGAGCTGCTGTCCCTGACGGTCTGCGACCCGGCATGCGGCTCCGGCCACTTCCTGGTGGCGTCGGCCCGACGCATCGCCAAGCGGGTGGCTTCGGTGCGCGAACGCAACCCGGAGCCGACGGACGACGCCGTACGGCATGCGCTCCGCGAGGTCGTCGCCCGCTGCATCTACGGCGTCGACCTCAACCCGATGGCCGTGGAGCTGGCGAAGGTTTCACTGTGGCTGGAGGGGATGGAGCCGGGCAAGGCGCTCGGTTTCCTCGACGCCCACGTCAAGCACGGCAACGGCCTGATCGGTGCGACCCCGAAGCTGCTCGGAGAAGGCATCCCCGACGACGCCTTCAAGCCGCTTGAGGGCGACGACCGCAAGTACGCGTCTGCCCTCGTCAAGCGGAACAAGGCCCAGCGGGGCGGCCAGGACGAGCTCCTCTTCGACACAGAACCCTTGCCGGGCAACGAGCGGTATGCCGTTGAGCTGGCCCGCATCACCGCCGCCCCTGCCGAGTCGCTGGAGGAGGTACACGCCCAGGAGTCCGCCTACCGTGCGTACACGGAGTCGGCTGCGTACGTGCACGATCTGCACGCTGCCGATGCGTGGTGCGCGGCGTTCGTGTGGCCCAAGCACGAGGGGGCGCCGGAGGCTCCGACGGACCAGGTGTTTCGGGCACTGCGGGGGCGGGATCAGACCGCGGTGTCGGACGGCACCCACGCCGAGGTCCTGCGGCTGCGGGATCAGTACAGCTTCTTCCACTGGCATCTGGAGTTCCCGGAAGTCTTCTCCGTCCCGGAGTCGGGCGCCGGTGTCCAACCGGGTACGGGCTGGGCCGGCGGGTTCAGCGCGGTGGTGGGGAACCCGCCGTGGGACAGCGTGAACTTCCCCGAGACCGAATTCTTCGCCGTACGCGCACCGGACATCGCGGCGACCAACAACACGGCGGCCAGGAAAAGGAAGATCCAAGCTCTCAGCGAAGACCCGGACACAGTTCAGCTCTACAACGACTATCAAGCCGCCAAGCGACAGGTGTACGGCGAGAGTCACTTCCTTCGCATCTCCGGCCGCTATCTCTTGACCGGCCAGGGAAATCTCAATGTCTATGCCCTGTTCGCCGAGAACGACCGCGTGCTGACATCAGCTCGTGGCCGCACGGGCGTGATCGTTCCAACTGGTGTCGCAACAGACAGTCGAACTCAGTACTTCTTCAAGGACCTCATCACCAAGGGCCACCTGGCAGCCCTCTACGGCTTCGAGAACGAGGAGAAAATCTTCCCTGGGGTTGACCACCGCGTGAACTTTGCCCTGTTCTGCATGGCGGGCTCCGGATCCCCCGAGGCACCAGTATCGATCGCTTTCGGAGTTCGTCAGACCACGCAGATCCAGGAGCGTTCATACCTCCTGACGGGACGCGACATCCAGCTCCTCAACCCGAACACCGGTACCTGCCCCGTCTTCCGCAACCGGCGCGACGCGGAAATCACCCTCAGAATCTACCGCCGTGTCCCCATCCTCGTCGACGAGACGAAGACGACCGACGGCAACCCATGGGGCGTCTCGTTCATGCGCATGTTCGACCTGTCGCACGACTCCCACCTCTTCTGCCCCGATGTCCAGAACGGCGAGACCTTCGACGACCTCCTCAAGGACGGCTGGCGCCTTGACGGCAACGTTCTGGTGCGAGGTGAGGAGCGCATGCTCCCCCTGTACGAAGCAAAGATGCTGCACCACTATGACCATCGCTTCTCCACCTACGAGGGCGCAACCGAGAACCAACTCGCCGTCGGCACCCTCCCCCGTTTTACCCAGGAACAGCACCAGAATGCCGCCGCCGTCCCCACGGCCCGCTACTGGGTAGCGGAAGGCGAAATTCCCACGGGAAAGTTCGCAAAGAACGACACGGAGATCACGGCCCTGGGCGTACGCGGCCGATTGGCCGAGAAGGGCTGGACTCGCGACTGGGTCCTGGGCTGGCGCGACATCACGAACAAGGGCAACGAGCGCACTATGATCGCATCCCTAGCCCCTGCCCATGGCTTCGGAAACTCCTTCTTCTTGGCGCTCCCTGCCCGGCCGCGACAGGCTCCGCTCCTCGCAACCGTCTGGTCGTCCCTGGCCTGTGACTACGCTGTCCGTCAGAAGGTCGGTGGCACGCACCTCACCTACGGCTACGTCCAGCAGATGCCGGTCCCCACTCCCGACCAGCTCGCACCGCACACGGAATTCATCAACCCACGCGTACTTGAACTGGCCTACACCAGCGACGACATGGTGGGGTTCGCCCGCGATCTCGGCGACACCAGCGCACCCTTCCGCTGGGATCCGGACCGCCGCGCCGTGATCCGCGCCGAGCTGGACGCCCTGTTCTTCCACCTCTACGGCATCACTCGCGACGACACCGCCTACATCCTGGACACCTTCAACGTCACCCGCGACAACGACATGAAGGCGCACGGCGAGTACCGCACCAAGAATCTGATCCTCGCCGAGTACGACCGGATGGCCACAGACGGCCTGCCCGACTACCGGTCCACGCTCACCCCGCCCCCCGGCCAGGGCCCCCGCCACGCCTGATCCGCACCTGGGGTGACCGCGTCTGCGCTCACCCCAGGGAGCGCCGCCCGCTCGACCTCGAATATCGGCCCCCGCGCACCCCGCCGTCACCCTCGAAATGGAGAACCTCATTGAGCATTCACACGGCCCCACCCTCGATGAGCACGTACGAGGAGCAGGTCTGGAAGGCCCTCAACGAACACTGGGAGCGCCGCAACAACCGCCGTGGTCTGCCGAAATGGGCGACCAACGCCCTCGACCGCACCGGGGAGGTCGCGGGAAACGCAGGGCGTCGGGTCAAGGAGGCCGTGCCGGAAGCGGTCAAGGAGCCCATACGTCGCGCGGGTGACGCGATCGCCGATGCGGCCCTGCGACCGGCGGTCGCGGGCGCGACGGCGCTGCTCGACCTGGTCAACGACTGGGCGTTGGAGCTCAACGACCCGAAGAGCGTCGAGAAGATCGCCCGAAAGCAAGGGCTCGAGATCGACAGCTACGCCGATCTGCGGGAGCAGGACCTCAAGGTCTGCGACCGGCTGCTGGGCGCCAACACCATGAAGTGGCGGACCGCCGGCGCGTTCGAGGGGGGCGCCATGGGCGCCCTGGCCATGGTCCCCGTCGCCGGTATCCCCGCCGCGATGACGGCGGACATCCTCGTCATCCAGGTCCTGAGCGCGTCGATAGCCGCGCGAATCGCGTACTCCTACGGCTACGACGCCAAGGACCCCGATGAGCAGCTCTTCATCCAGCGCCTGGTGCACCAGTCCTTCAAAGCGCAGGTGGCCAAGGCCGAGCCGCTGCACAAGACCGCGCAGGCGGCGCAGGCCCTCAAGGGGCGCGTGAGGTTTTCGGACAAGCTCCGTCACGACCACAAACTGGTGGCCGCTCTTGAAAAGTTGATGCAGCACCTGAGCCCGGCGGGCTCCAAGGTGTCGGTCAAAACCGTGGCCAAGGTCGTGCCGTTCGTCGGCATCCTCATCAGCGCCGGCCTGAACTCCGCAGTCCTCGGCCGCGTGGCCTCCGAGGCCCAGCGGTACTGCCAGACCCGCTTCCTGTGCGAAAAGTACGGACTGCCGCTGCCGGCCGCACTGGCGGCCGATCCGGACGACGACCTCGAGACCGACTTCGCGTAGAGACCACACTCCCCCTGAACGCGAGACGGTGTGCCGCCGTCGCAGACGGCACGCCGTTCGTTCAGCTATCCGCCACGAACCTCACGAAGGGCGCCCACTCCTCGCGCGTCACGGCGAAGGGCGGGCGAGCCAGATCCTTGGAGTCCCGTACGTGAACAGCGTCTTCGGCGATCGCGATCTCCACGCAGCTCAGGACCTGCGAGCGCAGTGTTTCACAGCGATGGCAGAGCACACTCACTTGTTTCGGTCCGAGATGAGCCGCCCGTTCTCCTGTCCCTCGGAGTAGCCGAGTCGCCGCCCCTCACGGGTCTCCAGGACCGGCACCGGTCCGTCCAGGCACGCGTGCAACCCCGCCCCCAACGGCACCACCTGAAGCGTCACATTGCGCGGAGCGGTCCGTTCCAGCACGTGGTCGACCAAGCCCCACATTGTTTCCGCGTCACCGAACCGACACCGGAACACGTGCTCCTCCACAATGAAGCCGAACGGCACCGTGGGCCGCTCCCGCATCATCCACTGCCGCTCCATCCGGGCCGTGAGCTGGTCCTCCAGCTCGTCGTCGGTCCACAGCGGGATCGTGCCCTCGAACACCGCCCCCGCATACGCCTCCGACTGCAACAACCCCGGAACCAGCCGGCACTCGTACGTGCACAAGCTCACCGCCTCCCGTTCCAGCCGGGCCCACCGCCGGAACCAGGCGGCGAGGCCGACCTCACCGCGGCTGAGGTGGCGGGCGGCCCGCCGCAGCGCGCCGGTGTTGCCGAGTGCCTCCTCCGCACGCTCGATGAACGCCTCGTCCGGCATGCGGCGGCCCAGTTCGATGGACTCGACGGTGTGTTTGGAGTACCGGACGAGGGCGGCGAGCTCCGCCCGACTCAGGCCCGCATGCTCGCCGAGGGCCTGGACGAACCGCGCCGAACGTGCGCAAGCTGTCCGACGGGTGGGGTTCCCGCTCCCAGTCCCCTGCCGGTACCGTCCGGGTTCCGCCGGCGCCCGCCACCATCTCCTCTTCTGCGTTGTCCATCCGCCGCCCCTTTCTCCGCGCTGCCCGACTTCACGACTCAGCGTGACGGCTCGCCCCCGGCAGCTACGGGCCGCCACTCTGGCGCCATGGATAACTCCACCCCCAACTCGGCCTATCTGCGCACGGCTTCACCCAGCTCCTGTCGTCCACTCGTCGAGGCGCCCGGCTCGCCCGACTGCTCACCGTCTCGTCGCTGCGGCCCTGGGATGCACCGCAGGACCTCACGGAGCGTGCCGAACTGGTCGTCGCGGAGCTGGCCGCCAACGCCGTCGTCCACGGCCGCGTGCCCGGCCGCGACTTCCGGCTCGCGCTCCAGTTCCACCCGACGGCCGAAGTGCTCCGCGTGGACGTGACCGACGCACGCGGGGAGCGGCTTCCCCGACTCCCCCGCCCTCACGACGAGGACACCCCACCCCTCGCGCTGCACACCGGCGGGTACGGTCTCGCGCTGCTCGCCGCGCTCGCCGACGATGCCAGTCACCCTCACAGGTGGAATCACGCCAAGATCGCCCGATGTGCAGGGAAGTGCGTTGACGTCGCCAACACACCTCCCTACGGTGGTTCTTGTTACGTGGGGGATCCAGGGGGCGGCAGCGCATGCAGGCGGACGAGACCGGTGGACCTGGCCGGGTCGTCACTGCCGAGTCCCTGTTGGACGCCGCCGTACAGGCTTTCCTGCAAGCCGAGTTCAACATCGTGCAACCGATTCTGCAGCGACTGCGACACGAGTTCGGCGTACCTGACATCGGGCCCGCCGCCGTTCGCCACGACACGCTCCTCGCTGCACTGGCCGCGCGGGTCGGGAACTGGCCGGACGTACTGCGCCAGTGCCCCGACTTCGACCTTGTCGAGGCGGACACAGGAATCGTCCACGCCCTCGCCGTAATGGCTCTCCGCGAGCTGGCTCAGGAGGGGCGGCACACCGATGCTCGCACCGCGGCGGTCGTGATCGTGCTGTGGGCGTACCTCCTGGACGAGGAGGACCCGGACGACTTCCGCGCTCTGCTCACCGAGCGGCGGGGTGAACCCGTGCCCGATGCGGTCTGGGAGCAGGCCCTCGCTCAGCTGCGTGGGCGTGTCGGCGAACTGCTGCGCGCCTTGGACGTGCGGGCCGGGCGGGACGTCCTTTCCGCCTGGAGCACGGCTTGGGAGGCCGAGTGCGAGGGCGGCGCGGTCTTCTTCGCCGGCCTTCCCACAGACGCCGGACCGGATGCCCTGACCACTCTCGGAGAGGCCGCTGGGTACCTCGTCCGCAACGGCCGCGGCGCCGAGCTCCTCACCGCCTACGAGGCCCGGCACCCCGACTCCATGCCGGCTGACCTGCCCGGTCATGACGCATGCGCCGTACCCCTGGCCCGCGCTCTCGCGGGCCGGGGCCGGGACCTGGCGCGGGCCGACAAGTGGAGCGAGGCCCTCGCCGACCTCGATGCGGCGGTATGGCTCGGGCACACCCTCAGGAACGACGAACGGGCGGCCGTCCTCCAAGCGGGAAAGAACGTGGGCCGGAGCCGCACCGGGCGCGACTACTCGCCCCGCGTACGGATCGCCGGACTGGAACGGGCCCACTCCCTCCTGCCCCAGGACACCTCCCTGGCCGACGAACTCACCGCCGAACTGGTAGCGGAGGGCAAGAGAGTCGAGCGTTCCGACCCCCGGGAAAGTCGGAGCCGTTTCGCGCGCGCCCTGGCCGTGACGCCCACGCACCCGGAGGCCCGGGCAGGCCTCGACAGTCACCTGACCGCTGACTTGGAGAAGGCGATCAAGGGTGCGCACGCGGGGGACGCGCTCCTGGTCGACGAGGTGCGGGGCCTCCTCGCCCGCGACCCGGAATGCATGCCGGCCCGGCTGTGGCTGGAGAACCACCACGCCGAGCGGGCCGTCACCGCGGCAGCACACGGGCGTACGGATGAGGCACGCGGCGCCGTCCGGGAGATGTTCCGGTACGACGGCCCGGAGGGGTCTCCCAGCGAGGGGCTCGTCGACGACCGGCTCGTGGGCATCCTGGTCACCGCGGCCCGGAACACCCGCATCGAAGACGCCCGCGCCGGCCTGGAGCGCCGCGTACGGCTTCTGCACACGGCCGCATCCGTCCCGAGCCGCACCCTGAGCCACGTCAGGGAGGACCTGAACGAGGCGCTCCTGCACCTCGCCGAGCACCTGGAGGATGCCGCCTCCCCCTCGGACGTCATCGAGCTGTTCCTCCGGGACCTGATGCGGACGGGGGCCAGCGCTCGGTTCGACCAGATCGTGGAAGCCGCCTACCGCAACCGTGCCCGGGCCCGGGAGACGGCCGGAGACCCCGGTGGGGCGCTTCGGGACCGCACGTGCGCGGAGCGGGTCGGCGCCGGGCTGCCGGCCCAGGGGCATCTCTTCGGTCCAGCCTCCGTCAGACCACCACGCCGCGACGCCGACACCGGACAGGACACTCTCTTTTGACCACCGGAGCACCCTCCCCGAAGCCCGCCGACACCGAACCGCCCGCGCTCCCCTGGTTCGGTCCCACGCTCCACGAGCTCATTCCCGGCACCCCGCTCGGCGCCCGGCCCCTGTTTCTCCGGAAGCAAGCGGCGCGGGAGCTGAGTGCCACCGTCCGGAAGGACCCGGCCAGGCACGCGCTCGTCGAGCGGGCCAACCAGAACTCCCACACCCCGGCAGCCGCGCTCGTCGCCGAGATGCTCACTCCGCCACTGCCCCGCCAGCACACCGAGGAACGCCCATGACCGGTCCGGTCCCCGTCGACGCCGACGCCGACGCCTCGCCGTCCGAGCTCGACAAACTGCGACGCAGGGTCGCCGCCCTGTCCGGCAAGCGGGACAAGGCCGAAGCCCGTCTGGACACCCTGCTGGAATCGCTGCTGCGGCTCGACGACCTGCTCGCCGATACTCGCCGCCGCGTCGGAGCCCTGCACGAGGCTCGCTCCGCCCGGGAGGCGGCGTCGGCCGCCGCCGTGCTGGGCGAGCAGATCGACTCGGCCCATGTGATGCTGCGCAGCGAGTTCGCCCGGTACGACGTCAGCCCGATCGAGGTCCTGGGCAGGGCAGCGGACCCGGCGGAGATGCGCGTCGTGGGAACCGAGCCGCATCCGACCCGCCCGGACGGCACCGTGCTGCGGGAGAAGGTCACCGGCTTCCGGCGGGGCTCCGTCACGCTGCGGCCCGCGGAGGTGGTCGTCGCGGTGCCGGGTCCGGCACCGGAGCCCGTGGCCGATCCCGCACCGGAGCCCGTACCCGAGTCCGAGCTGCCTCCGGCGAGCAGCACAAGGAGCCAGCCCCGGCGTACGACCCGCTCCCAACGGCGGCTTCCCCGCAAGGCATCGGCCGGGCGGGGACGCCGTTCTCGCCGCGCCTGACCACGCACCGCCCCTACACCCCCCGTCCTGCCGTACCACGACGATCAGGAAGCGCCCCGCATGCACCGGACCCTCGGCATCGACCTCGGTACCACCAACTCCGTCACGGCATGGATGCGCGACGGCGTCCCCGTCGTCCTGCCCAACCGGGACGGCGCCCAGGCCACCCCTTCGGCCGTCGGGCTCGACTCCGGCGGCGCCCTGCTCGTCGGCCAGGAAGCCCTCAACTGGCGGCTCGGCGACCCCCTCTCCGTGATCACGGAGGTCAAGCGGCTGATCGGGCGGCGCTGGGCCGACGAGCTCGTGCAGCAGGCCCTCGAGGCGCGGCCCGACGACGCCCCGCCCGTACGGGAGAGCGCCGACGGCTCGGTGGAGATCCGGCTCGGCGCGCACTACCTCTCGCCCGTGCAGGTCTCCGCCATTCTGCTGCGCAGGCTCAGGAAGGACGCCGAGGACGCGGCGGGCGTGCCGTTCCGGCGTGCGGTGATCACCGTGCCCGCGTACTTCGCCGAGCCTCAGTTCGACGCGGTGCGCGAAGCCGGGCGGCTCGCCGGCTTCCACGTGGCGCGGATCGTGCAGGAGCCGACCGCGGCCGCGCACGCCTTCGGGGTCCGGCCCGGCGAGGACGGGCTCAAGGACTACGCGACCGTGCTCGTCTTCGACCTGGGCGGCGGCACCTTCGACGTATCGCTCCTCACGATCGGGCCCGGGCACTTCTCGGTGGCCGGACTCGGCGGGGACAACCTCCTCGGCGGAGCCGACTTCGACGCGCTGCTCGACGGCCACGTACGCGAGCAGCTCGTCGGCCGCGCCCTCGACGGGGACGGCGACGACTCCCGCATCCGGGCCGCCGCCGAGCGGGCGAAGATCGAACTCTCCGGGAAGGAAGCCGTCGACGTCGTTCTCGCTCCGCTCGGACGTCAGGGCGGAGCCTGGTCCGGAGCGGTGCGGCGCGCCGACTTCGAGGAACTTCTGGCCGGGCACCTGCACCGGATGCGCGAGACGGTCGAGACGGTACTGACGGGGTACAGCGCGACGCCGGAGGACGTCCAGCGGGTTCTACTGGTCGGCGGTTCCACCCTCGTTCCGGCCGTCCGGCGCGGCCTCCAGGACCTCTTCGGCGAGGACACGGTGTCGGACGCCGTGGATCCCATGACAGCTGTAGCGCACGGCGCTGCCGTGGAGGCCGGTCTCCTCGACACCCTCGGCTGTCCGTCCGGAACCTGCGCCAACGACAGCATCCCCGTCGACTCCGAGGCCTGCCCGGACTGCGCCACCCCGCTCCTCGGCGCCCCCACGGTCGACTGCCCGGGCTGTCACGTCCCCGCCCCCGAACTCACCGCCGCCTGCCCCGTGTGCGCCACGGACCTGTCCGGCCTGCGCGCGGCCACCCCGGTCGTCGCCCTCGCCGAATGCCCGGACTGCGGCCGCGACGACAACCCCGCCGGTGCCTCCGTCTGCCTCGACTGTGACGCGCCGATGGACACGGGCGGCCTGAAGTGCCCTTCGTGCAATCTGGTCAACGCCCCCGGACTCAGCGCCTGCTCGTTCTGCGACGGCGACTTCGGCACCGCCCTCCCCCAGCAGATCACGGCCCAGCACATCGGCATCGAACTGGAGGACCACACCGTGGAGGTCCTCATCCCTGCCGGCACCCTGTACCCGACGCAATGGCACCAGGTGGACACTCTGGGAATCCGCGGAGTCGACGGCACGTCCGTACGGTTCAACGTCTGGGAGGGGCCGCACCTGCGCTCGGCCCAGCGCAACGAGTTCTGCGGAGGCTTCGTCGACCCGAGTCCCGAGGGGCTGCGGGGCGATGTGCCGCTCACCCTTGAGGTACGGCTCGACGCCGACCGGACCATCGACCTGCGCTATCGCATCGGCTCCGAGGACTGGTCCCTTGCCCGGCTCCGACGCAACTTGATCTCCGAAGCCGTGCGCCGGAAGGGCGTCGGCCTGCTGCAGCGCTACTCCGAGTTCCTGGACGAATGGAGGCAGGAACTCACCCACGCCGAGAAGGACGCGCTCACCGAGATCGCGGCAGATCTGGAGGCCCTCGGGCGGGGAGAACCCATGAGCCGATCCCTGGACGGGCTGCTGGATTCCGCCCACGACACCCTGGAGCTGTGCCTGCGGGCCCGGAGCGCCCAGGCCGGAGCGCGCATGGCCGCCCGGCGCGGGAACGGCCTCCTGCCGTCGCAATCCGTGCGGGACATGACGAAAGCGGCCGAGGACGTCAAGGACGCGCGCGAGGCCATGAACACCGGGGGGATGCGGACAGCCGCGGACCGGGTGGACAGCCTCATGGCCGGAATCGACCCGGTGGTGCGTGCCGCGCTCTACGCCATCCAGTTCGCCGAGCAGAACGCCTACCCCGCGACCCTGCGCGGTGAGGTCCTGGCCGCCCGCGACGCCCTGCTCGGCGCGAAGGAGGACGATCAGGACACCCGGGACCTTCAGCTCGTCCGCCTCGGGCAGCTCTACGAAAACGGCCGCCACCTGTTCGCCGACAGCAGCACGGTCTCGCTCCCGTCGAGCGTCCTGCCCTCCCGACGGTGAGCGATTTCCCGGACATCATGATCCTTTGACAGTGTCAACAAGTAGGCTCTGCGGTAGTTCCCGCAGGTCCGCCCCGGAAGGTCATCCATGCCCCAGCCCGAATTCCTCCCCGGCGCTCCGGAGTTCCGCATCACGCTCCCCAAGGGCAGCGGCGTGGCACGGGGCCGGCTCCTCACCGAGTTCGGCGGCAACGGCACCCACAAGTTCCTCCTGCTGGCGGGGTCGGTGGCGGCTGCCGACGCCTGGCCCGGCCTGGGCGAACACCGGCGCCGCTCGCGTGCGGCACTCCGGGCGAACGGCGCGTTCGCCGACGCCCCGGTCAGCCCCGACCTGCCGGAGGCACCCGCACGGTGGGTGGCGACCCGGGACATCACGTGCAACTCCTCGTCCGCGGCGGCGGGACTGGTCTACGGGTACGACGCCTCCGGTCCCGAGTCCTGGCGGACCGCCGAGGGCCATCCGCTCGGCGACTACCTCTCCACCAGCTGGCGGGCGCCGCGCAAGGCATGGCTGGTGCGCGGTTCCAACGTGTCGGGGCACAACCTGGTGCGGCAACTGTGGCTGGAAGGGCGGCTCGTCTCGCTTTCCGGGGCCCATCTGCCGCCCGTCGAGGAGGACGATCCGACCAAGAGCACGTTGCGCCGTTACGTCGAGGACGGCTACGAAGGGGCGGCCTCCTACAACCAGAAGCGCGGCCTCGTCGACGAACTCCACGCATTCCTCACCCAGATGCGGGTGGGCGACACGGTGACGACCATAAGTGACGGGCGCCTGCACGTCGGCCGGATCACTGGCGACGCCGTGCAGACCGCCTCCCCGGGCGGGCTGTCGAATCTGCGGCGGGCAGTCTCCTGGCTGCCCGGCAGCCACCCGTACGAGGAGCTCCCCGAGGAGGTGCAGCAGAAGCTGTCGGCGCAGCACGACGTCGTCGACCTCACCGTTGTCCTCGAAGCACTGGACACTCTGTCCGGGTCCGTCGACACGGACGAGGGCGGCACCGCCGCCCTGCCGCCTTCCGCCGAGGGCGCGGCTCAACGGGAGCTGGTCCTGCCGGAGGTCACGGACGACCTGCTGGCCGAACTCCTCGTCCATGAGCGGAATTGGCTGGACGAGGTGCGCGAGCTCCTCGTCGACGACCGTCAACTGGTGCTCTACGGCCCGCCGGGCACGGGCAAGACCTATCTGGCCATGAAGCTGGCGGAGCACTTCGGCGGGGGCCCCGAGCAGGTCAAGATCGTCCAGTTCCACCCGTCCTACGCCTACGAGGACTTCTTCGAGGGTTTCCGGCCCGTGGAGGACCCCGAGACCCGGGAGGTGGCCTTCCGGCTGACCGCCGGACCGCTACGCGAGCTGGCGGACCTCGCCTCCCGCGAGGGCAACCGGCACGTCCCCCATTTCCTGATCATCGACGAGATGAACCGCGCCAACCTGGCCAAGGTCTTCGGCGAGCTGTACTTCCTGCTGGAATACCGCAAGCGGTCCGTCCGGCTCACCTACTCGGGGGACGACTTCGGGCTGCCGCCCAACCTCTTCGTGATCGGCACCATGAACA
Source organism: Streptomyces sp. NBC_01439 (assembly GCF_036227605.1). Lineage (GTDB taxonomy): Bacteria > Actinomycetota > Actinomycetes > Streptomycetales > Streptomycetaceae > Streptomyces. The sequence continues at coordinate 2,854,150 of NZ_CP109487.1, forward strand.
CCGCCGACCGGTCCATCGCGCTGGTGGACTCGGCCATGCGCCGCCGGTTCGCCTTCGTGGAGCTGTCACCCCGTACCGAGCCGACCGCCGGTCTTCTCGCACGCTGGCTGGAGCGCGAGAAGAAGGACGAGGAACCCGCCCGGCTCCTCGATGCCCTCAACGCCCTCATCGACGACCCCGACTTCGCCGTCGGTCCGTCGTACCTGATGAAGCCAGGGGCGTACCGCGACGGCGGCCTCGACCGGACGTGGCGTACCAAGATCCTGCCCCTCTTGGAAGAGCACCACTACGGCGAGGGTCTCGACGTCGCCGCCCGCTACGGCCTCGACGCCCTGCGGAAGAAGCTCGTGTGAGCTCGCAGGACGTGTCACTGCGCGAGCACGGTCCTGCCGTCTCCGTCCCCCTCGGCACCGACGCAGGACGGGCCCTCGCCGCGGCGGGCATCCTGCGGAGCGCCACCCCCGATCCCGGCCGGGAGGGGCACTGGCTCCTGCGGGCGGGGAGCAGCGTCGGCGCGGTGCGGATCCCCGGCGGTCCTGTCGTACGGATCGCGCCCAAGACGTCCGTGAGCCGGCTGTTCTTCCTGCTCGGCTTCAGTCTCGACCCGGCACGGGCCTGGCGAGACAGCCGGGAGGGCACGATCGACATGGGAGGGCACGACGACGTCGTTCCCTCGCTCGCGCACGCCGTGGAACGGCAGATCGACGCGGCCCTGCGCCAAGGCGTTCTTCAGGGTTACCGGACGGTGGAGGAGTCCGCTCTCTTCGTCCGTGGACGGATACGGGAGGCCGACCAGGTCCGACGGCACTTCGGCCGGACACCGCCCGTCGAGATCAGCCATGACGACTACACGGCCGACACCTCCGAGAACCGCATCCTGCGCGCCGCCGTCGAGCGGCTGCTCCACCTGCCAGGGGTGAGCGGGCCCGTCCGACGCCGACTGGCCCGCCATCGCGTCCGCCTCGCGGATGCCCTTCCCCTGGTGCGGGGCCGGGAACTGCCCCGATGGCAGGCGACGCGTCTCAACTCCCGTTACCAGCCGGCCTTGCGACTGGCCGAGGCCGTCCTGCGCGGCGCGTCCCCCGAACACCGGCCGGCCGGAGCTGCTCCACTCGCCATGGACGGCTTCCTGATCGACATGAACCGGCTGTTCGAGGACTTCGTCACGGTCGGACTGCGCGAGGCCCTGCGGGAGCACGGCCTGACCGCGCGCCTGCAGGACCCCCACCACCTGGACACCGCCGAGAGCGTCCGCATGCGGCCGGACCTGGTCGTGCGCACCGGCGACGGCCGCACTCCGGTCGCCGTCGTCGATGCGAAGTACAAAGTGGTGAAGCCCGACGGCCACCTCAACGACGACCTGTACCAGGCGCTCGCCTACGCCACCGTCCTCGGGCTGAATGAGGCCCACCTGGTGTACGCCGCGGGCCGCGTTCCCCTACGCGTCCGCGAGGTACACGGAGCGGGGATCCGTCTGTACCAGCACAGCCTCGACCTCTCGTGCCCGGCCGAAGGGCTGCTGTCGGAGCTGGAGCGCATCGCCGGGCAGCTCGCCGGGACCGCGGCACGTCTTTGATCACGAACCATCGTCAGGCAGACACGGGAGGACCTCATGCCCCGGCTCGCATTCGCCCAGAGCTTCTGGGACGGTTACGAGAGCTTGGAGAAGCCCGTTCGCGCCGGGGTGCGCAAGGCCATGGCGAAGTTCCAGGCCCTGAGCGCGGCCGAGCTCAATGCGGACAAGGGGTTGCACCTGGAGTCCGTCGAGAAGGCGCGCGACGCCCGGATGCGTACCATCCGCATCACCGACTTCTGGCGGGGTGTCGTGCTCGCCCCCGACGACGGCAGCGATGTGTTCCTCCTCGTCAATGTGCTTCCGCACGACGACGCCTACACCTGGGCGGCAAAGCGGCTGTACAGCGCGAACTCCGCGACACGGGCGCTGGAGGTCCGCAACGCCGTCGCTCTGGACGAGCTGACTCCGCTGTACGAGACAGCCTCGCTCCGGGTGCCGCAGCGGCTGTTCGCGAAAGTGTCCGACGGAACCCTCCGTCAGCTGGGCGTCGACGATCAAGTACTGCGCGCCGCGCGCTCGCTGGTGGACAAGGGGCAGCTCGACGCCTTCGCCACGCTCCTGCCGGAGGATCAGCTGGAGGTTCTCCAATACCTCGCCGAAGGCTTCAGCCCTGAGGAGGTGTACCGGGACGTCGTGGCCGTCCGACGGCCGCCGGACGCCCCGGCCGAGGCTGTCGAAGACCTGGCGACGGTCATCGCCAACACCACCGCCCGCATCCGCCTGATCACGGGACCGCAGGAACTGGAGGAGATCCTGGAAAAGCCGTTCGAGGCTTGGCGGGTCTTCCTCCACCCTTCCCAGCGCCGCGTCGCCTACCGCGCTTCGTACGGCGGTCCCGTCCAGGTCACCGGTGGACCCGGCACCGGCAAGACGGTGGCTGCCCTGCATCGGGTACGGCATCTCCTCAGCCGGTCCGAGGACGGCCGCATCCTGCTCACCACCTACACCAACGCACTCGCCTCCGGACTGCGCGACATGCTCGTTCTGCTCCTCGACGAGGACGAGAAGGCACTCGCGCGGGTGGATGTGACGACGGTCGACGCCTTCGCGAACGGAATCGTACGATCGGCTTCGGCAACCGCGCTCAAGCCGATCGGGGACCGGGAACAACTACAGCTGTGGGACAAGGCGATCAAGCAGCTCGGCCTGCCGTTCAGCACTCAGTTCCTGGCGCAGGAGTACCGCCACGTCGTCCTCGGCCAGAACCTGCGTGGTCTCGATGCATACCTCGGCGCGAGCCGCCGCGGCCGCGGCACCGGCCTCGGACCCGCTCGCCGTCGCCAAGTCTGGAGCGGCGTAGAGCGCTTCGAACAGCTCCTCGGCGGCCGAGGCGAGACCACACACCTGCGGATCTGCGCGCGTGCGGCGGAGCTCCTCGGGGCCAGTTCGACGCCGTACGCGCACGTCGTGGTTGACGAGGCCCAGGACCTTCACCCCGCGCAGTGGCGAGTGCTGCGCGCCGCCGTTCCTGCGGGTCCCGACGACCTGTTCGTCACCGGTGACCCGCATCAACGAATCTACGATTCCCGGGTGGCTCTCGGCACCCTGGGCATCGCCACCACCGGTCGCAGCTTCCGGCTACGTGTCAACTACCGCTCCACCGAAGAGATCCTCACCTGGTCGGCGGAGCTCCTCGCACCGATCGCCGTCGACTCACTGGAGGGCGAAGGAACGGACTCGCTGTCCGGGTACCGTTCGCTGCTGCACGGGAAACAGCCTCGGTCCCGGGAGTACACGACGCAGGCAGAAGAGACCGAGGCCCTGGTGGAACAAGTCCGGTCGTGGGTGGCCGGAGGGATCGCGCCGCACGAGATCGGCGTCTGTGCACGCTTCAACCTCCTGCTGAACGCCGCCGAGGAGAAGCTGCGGTCTGCCGGTATCCCGGCCGTACGTGTCAAGGGGCAGCTACCGCCTGGAACCGAGGGCGTACGGCTGGCGACCATGCACGCGATGAAGGGGCTCGAGTTCCGGGCGGTCTCCGTCCTCGGTGTCAGTGACGGCACCATACCGTTCGCCCGCGAGATCACGGCTCGGGAATCGGACGCGCTGCAGCACGAGGCCGACCTGCTCCGTGAACGCTGCCTGCTCTTCGTCGCCTGCACGCGCGCTCGCGAAGCTTTGGTCGTCACCTGGAGCTCCGATCCGAGCCCCTTCCTGCCCCCTTCCGCCCGCTCCACCTGACCGGCACCGGTACCGGTTGCCAGGGGTACGGGTGCGCCTGCGCAGCACACCTCACTCCTCGGGCGCCAGTCCCCCCGTGGCCAGACCGTCCCGCGCGAGATCGGCGAGATGCCCGCTCAACTCGACGATCTCGTGCACGTCCCGCTCGAACGCGGACAGCACGCGGAAGGCGGAGCCGTAGCGACGTTGCTCGTCGATGCCCATCCGGGGGATCCGCGCGCCGCGAGAATCCAGACGGTAGCTCCCACTGGCACTCGTGGACCGACGATTGTTCACGGAGCTGCGCAAGAATCCCTGCAGGTAGTCCGTGTCGAGCTGATCGCTGGCCGAGACCGGCTCCGAGTCCTCGTAGCTGACCAGCCCGGCCCGAGCGAGATCCGCGACGCTGGTGGTCGCGCCGTCAAGCGAGCCCGGTCCACCGCCCTCGGCCAACTCGGGCAGCAGAGTGACCAAGCGACGGACCCTCTTCTCTACTTCCGCACGCAGGGCGGAGTACTCCGCGCAGTAGTCACGGTGCCGGGAGCGGAGGTGCGCACCGGGGGTGAGATCGACGGTGTCGTCGAGGAGTTCGATCAACGGCACGTCGGCGACCTGATCGGGGCGGGGATCCAAGCTGCCGTCAGGGCTGTTGCCGCTCAGATCGACCATGCGCACCGTGTGATTCGTGTCGGCGTTTCCGGAACCCTCAGGGCGCTGGAGACACCAAACGTGCACAGGTAGGGAGTGCGAGGTGGCCACGCCCGGCGGGAGGGCCACCACTTGTCTCAGGATGCCGCGGCGCACCAGCTCCGAGCGGATCCGGCGCCCTGCCTTGCGGTAGGCGACCGAGGCAGGCATGACCATGAGAACGTGGCCGCCCGGCCCGGTGTGTGCGTAAGCATGCTGTAGCCAGGCGAGCTCGCTTTCGGCCTTGGAAGGTGTGCCCAGCTCCCAGCGGGAGTCGAGCAGCAACTCCTCCCGCCCCCACTCGGTGATACCGGCCGGCGGATCGCAGACCACGAGATCGGCCCTCAGATCCGGCCAGGCGTCCGCACGCAGGGAATCCCCGGCCGCGACAGTGACGCGTGTGCGTTGCAGGAGATCGGCGCGGAGCTGCGCGAAACGAGCGCTGTCCGCGTCCGACTCCTGACCACAGCAGCGCGTGTCCACTCCCGCGCCCACGGCCAGGAGCAGGACTCCGATCCCACACGCGGGGTCGAAGATGGTGGCACCCCGGGGAAGATCGGGGGCGAAATGGCGTACGGCACGCACGATGCGTTCGGGGGTCACCTGATCCGATCCTGCCCGCCGCGCCGAGTCCATGAACCGCTCGGTCAAGCCGTTCACAAGATTGACAGGCGGTTCGCTCTGGGCGAGTCGACGCACACGTGCCACCAACTCGTCCGGCAGACCGGGCGCGGGCGCCCCGGCGAGCGTCGCAGCCACTTCCGCCAGTCCCGCGACCATCTGCTCTCCACAAAGCGCCCGAAGGGCTTGCCACAACTCGACCTCGGGCGAGAGCTCTTGGCCCTTGCGTTGCTTGTCGAGCCAGGCCTGGACCTCGACCAGTGCGAAGAGCGGACTGTTCGCCGCCCCTGCCGCCGGCACGGGGAAATCGTCGTGGCGCCGACGCCAGTTGGAGACAGCCGCCCGGGTGACACCGGCGAGGCGAGCGATCTCGGCTCCGGTAACCAAGGCGCCGACTGATGCAGCGGCTTTCTCCGTCATAGCCCCAGCGTACACGGGCAGGAGAGGACACTCCAGAGTGGAATCTGTTGACGTCGTACACAGACATACGTCAATCTCTCTCGTGTACAGCGTGTCCCGCAGGGATCCGCCGCGCGGACGTGTCCGCATGGGCTGCGCATTCCTCGCCCCTGTTCCACGGAGGCCCGCGATGACCACGAACACCGAAGTGCGCACCATCTACCGGTTGAGTTCCGTCGCTCCCACACCAGAAGCCATGCTCGACGTCTTCGATGCGGAGGCGCTGGACCGGCGCGGAGCGGACGTCCACTTCCCCGACCTGATCGGCGTCCCCGCTGTGTACATCACCTGCGGAATGGAGATCGACGAAGCTGCATGGTGCGCGCCCATGGCGCGCACCACCGGCATCACGGTCACCGAGAGTGTCCGCCGAACCGCGGCCGTCCTGCTCCTCGCCGTCGACGGCACGGTGTACGGCATCGGCTGCGACCAGGGGTACCGACTGATTCCCGACCACCTCAAGGACAAGCGTTTCGGACTCTCCTTCGTCATCCGACAGATGGATCCGACCATGATCCGCGGCGTGGTCTCGAAATCACTCGGGCTTGCACGTACGGACATCTCTCTGGTTCCCGGGGGTGCACCAGCGCCCCTGCTCGGCATCCGCGACCACTCGCGCATCGTGCGCAGCCTGGGTGGCTACCTCGATGGCATGCCGCTCACCCGCTCGCGCTATGCGCGGGGGAAGGCCGTCAGCGCTCAGGGCGGCTGCGGATTGAAGATCGCCCTGGGGATCGAGCCCGGCGAGCTGCTCTCCGACCTGCGCACCATCACCGCCATCTGCCACGAGGACGTCCCCCATCCGGAACTGGAGTTCGTCGACCGCATCGCGCCGGTCGGCGACCCTTCCACCCTCGAAGCGCTCGAACGGACTCTGGACGACCGCCTCGGCCTGACCGGCGGCGAACGGATCGCCATCTCCGTTCCCTTCGACCACCACGAGGCGTACACGGAGGCCACGACCTACCTCACACGGATCAACAGCACGGAGGCCAGGCGTTCCGACGGCTTCGACCTCGGTTACGTCCTCGAACGAGCCCGACTGGCACCATCCGGTAGGCGCCTCTCAGTACTGCGGGAGGGGACGGTCACGCTGGCGCGGGACCGCCGGGGAAACGCCGGCGAGATGCTCGCCGTCACCGACGCGCTGTCTTGGTTGGAGGCGGAGGTCTCCCTGGGTCCCCTTCGGTTCTTCCTGCTGGATGGCGAGTGGTACGAGGTGGGAGCGACCTACGTGGAGGAGTGCCGGGCCGCGGTCACCGCCATGCTGTGCCGTTCGCCCTCGATCACGCTGCCCCCCTGGAACGATGGTGAACGCGAGAACGCGTACAACAACAGGGTGGCCGACGAACGGCCGGGGTGGCTCTGCCTCGACACCAAGAACATCACCAATCCTCTCCGAAGGAAGGACCAGGTCGAGATCTGCGACCTCCTCACGCCCGACGGCACCCTGGTCCTTGTCAAGCGCGCGGGCGCTTCGGGTCCGCTGAGTCACCTGTTCCAGCAGGCCAGAGTCGCGGTGGAACTGCTCCAGGAGTCCGCCCGAGCCCGTTCGGATTTCACTGCGAAGGTCGCCCGCCTCAGTCAGGACCAGTACGTGCTTCCAAAGGACTTCACGCCCTCGCGCATCCTTCTTGCCATCCAGCTCAAGCACCGCGAGAGCCTGACTCCGGAGTCACTGTTCGGCTTCTCCCAGATCACGGTAGTCCAGACCGTAAAGGCCTTGCTGGCTCGAGGCGTGACCGTTGAGGTGACGGGCATTCCGGAAGGTGGCGCCGGCCCGATCCCCTACACGTCGCATCGTGCGCACATCAGTGCGGGCGTCCCCTGCTGAGCACCCCGGACACCGCTTCATTCACCCTGACAGGCGCCTGGCCTTTGACAATGGGTCAGATCGGAACACGGCTCCGTTCGAACGTCATTCGAGAAGCGCGCTTTTCGCTCAGGGCCGGCCAATTCATCGCGCCCGAATGGCTACTCGCCGTCAGCCACCAGGCCGAAGAAGACGTACAGCCCGATGAAAACGTCACGCACTGTGCCTGTCCGGGAAGGGGTCACGTCGCCCAAGCGTTGTGCCGTTGGCGCACGGCACTTCGTGATCCGCACTGTTGACAACTGGGCCGGCAGTCGCGCCGACCGCAGTGAGACCGATCCCGCTGACCGGCTCCGGACACCCGGCAACCGGCTGGCCCGTGCCAGCCGGGCCACACGGCGACGTCGAAACCCGCCCGATGTGACGGGCTTTCAGAGCGAGCGTCACACGAGCGTCATGAACCTGAGGAGCGTGCAGCCACGGCTTGCGCAGCCGCCGTTGGCCCTGGATGAATCCGCAGGTCAGGCGCGTATGGCCGACAAGCCTCGCGCTTCACCTGTTGGACAGGCGGAAACAGGTGAAGCGGACCGCGACGGCCACGAAGCCGCAGTTCAGGCGGCCTTCGCGATGGGTTCCAGGATCGCCACGCACTCCACGTGGTGGGTCATCGGGAAGAGGTCGAAGACGCGGAGGGTGCGGACGCGGTAGCCGGCCTCCTTGAAGTAGCCCAGGTCGCGGGCGAGGGCCGCCGGGTCGCACGCCACGTAGGCGATGCGGCGCGCCGAGAGGCCCGTGATGTGGCGGACCGTCTGCTTGCCCGCGCCCGCGCGCGGGGGGTCCAGGACGACCAGGTCGCATTCGGTGATGCCGGTCTTCGGGAGGATCGCCTCGACCTTGCCCTGCTCGATGCGGACCCGCGGGAAGTCCGCCAGGTTGTGGCGGGCGTCCTCCACCGCGCGCTTCGTCGACTCGATGCCGAGGACGGCCCCGGTCTCGCCGAGTCGTTCCGCGAGGGCTCCCGCGAAGATGCCGACGCCGCAGTAGAGGTCGAGGGCCATCTCGCCCTTGCGCGGCATCAGGCCCTGCATGACGGCCTTGATCAGGGTATCCGCGGCCTGCGGGTGGACCTGCCAGAAGCCGCCCATGCCCACGCGGTACGTACGGCCGTCCGCGCGCTCCCGTACGAAGGGGCGGCCGTGGACGCGGTGGACCCCGCCGTCCTTCTCCTCCACGCGCAGGACGGAGACCGGCTTGTCCAGCTCCACGAGGGGGAGGCGGCCGCCGGGGCGGGGGGTCAGGACGACCTGGCGGTCCTGGGAGCCGGTCGCCGCGATCGCCTCGACCGTGGCCATCTGCGGCCAGTCCTGCTTCTCGATGCCCAGTTCGCTGACGCCGGGCGCCGCGATCATGCAGTGGTCGACCAGTTCGATGGCGTGCGAGCGGTGCTTGCGCAGGCCCGCGTTGCCGTCCTCGTCGATGGCGAACTGCACGCGGGTGCGCCACTGCGGGACCTGGCCCGCCGGCAGCTTGTCGCCCTCGGCCGGCATCACGGTGCCGTCCCAGCCGGCTTCCTCCGGGGTGAGCCCCGCGAGCCGCTTCAGCTGCTCGGCGACGACCTCGCCCTTCAGCCGGCGCTGGGCGCCGGGCTTGGCGTGCTGCCAGTCGCAGCCGCCGCACTTGCCGGGACCGGCGTACGGGCAGGGGGCCGCCACGCGGTCCTTGGAGGCGTCGAGCACGGTGATCGCGTCGGCGCGCAGGTAGCGGGAGTCCACGTCGCCCTCGGTGACCTTGGCGATCACCTTCTCCCCCGGGAGGGTGTGGCGGACGAACAGGACCCGGCCGTCGGCCGTGCGGGCGATGCAGTGGCCCCCGTGCGCAACGGGGCCGACCTCGACCTCGTACTCCTCCCCGACCAGTGACTGCTTCTCGTTCTGCTCGGCGCTCGTCATGGTGGGGAGACTCCAAAAAACTGAAAAGGAAAACGGCCGGACGACCGACCCACCAGTTTACGTGGATCTCGTCCGGCCGTTCACCAACCTCCTAGCCCTTGGAGGAGGGCTCCTTCGGCGGTCGCGGGGTGTCCACCGGGCCGCGACGCACCGCACCCGGGGCGTTCCAGTCCTGGCGCTTCTTCGCCCGCCGCTTGGCCAGCTCCGAGGACTCCAGCTGGTAGGGCACCGAGGTGACCATCACACCGGGGGTGAAGAGCAGCCGGCCCTTGAGGCGCAGCGCGCTCTGGTTGTGCAGCAGGTGTTCGTACCAGCGGCCGACGACGTACTCGGGGATGTAGACGCTGACCGCGTCGCGCGGGTTCTCGCTGCGCAGGCCCTTGACGTACTCGACCACCGGGCGGGTGATCTCGCGGTACGGCGAGTCGAGGATCTTGAGCGGGACGTTGATCCCGCGCCGGTCCCATTCTTCGCGCAGGGCCTTGGTCTCGGCCGTGTCGACGCTGATGCTGAGGGCTTCCAGGGTGTCCGAGCGGGTCAGCTTGGCGAACGCCAGGGCGCGCAGCGTGGGCTTGTGGACCTTGGAGACCAGGACGATCGAGTGGACCCGGGAGGGCCGCACGCTGTCCTCGCTGGGGCCTTCGGCGGCGGCGATCTCCGCGGAGACGCGGTCGTAGTGCTTGCGGATCGCGGTCATGGTGCCGTAGAAGATCACCATGCCGAGCAGGGCCACCCAGGCGCCGTGGGTGAACTTGGTGGCGAGGACGACGACCAGCACCATGCCGGTGAAGAAGGCGCCGAAGGTGTTGATGGCCCGGCTACGGTGCATCCGGCGGCGGGCGGCGACGTCGTGCTCGGTCTTCAGGTGCCGGTTCCAGTGCCGGACCATGCCGATCTGGCTCAGGGTGAAGGAGACGAAGACGCCGACGATGTAGAGCTGGATCAGCTTGGTCGAGTCGGCGTCGTAGATCCACACGAGCAGCATGGCCGCGCCCGCGAGGAGCACGATGCCGTTGGAGAAGGCGAGCCGGTCGCCGCGGGTGTGCAGCTGGCGCGGCAGGTAGCGGTCCTGGGCGAGGATCGAGCCGAGCAGCGGGAAGCCGTTGTACGCGGTGTTCGCGGCCAGGAACAGCACCAGCGCGGTGGCCGCGGCCAGCAGGACGAACAGGAAGCTGCCGTTGCCGAAGACGGCCTCGGCGACCTGGGAGATGACCGGGTGCTGGACGAATTCGGGGCCCACGGGGACGCCGTTGTCGAGCAGGTCGGTCGCGGGGTTCTCCGCCATCCGCACGTCGGTGGCCATGGCCAGGCCGATGATCCCGCAGAACATGGTGACGGCCAGGGCGCCCATGAGGGCGAGGGTGCTGGCCGCGTTCTTGCTCTTGGGCTTGCGGAAGGCGGGGACGCCGTTGCTGATGGCCTCGACGCCGGTCAGGGCCGCGCAGCCGGAGGAGAAGGCCCTCAGCAGCAGGAACACCATCGCGAAGCCGGCCAGGCCCTGCTGCTCGGGCTTGATCTCGAGATTCGCGGTGGGGGCGGTCATGGTGTCGTCGAGGACGAGGCCCTTCCAGGCACCCCAGCCGATCATGACGAATACGGCGGCGACGAAGACATAGGTCGGGATCGCGAAGAGCTTCCCGGATTCCTTCACACCGCGCAGGTTCATCAGTGTGAGGAGAAGGATCATGACCATCGCCGAGAGCACCTTGTGCTCGATCACGAAATCCACCGCGGAGCCGAGATTCTCGACTCCGGAGGAGATCGACACGGCGACGGTCAGGACGTAATCGACGAGCAGGGCGCTCGCCACGGTGAGGCCGGCCTTGGGTCCGAGGTTCGTGTTGGCGACCTCGTAGTCGCCGCCACCGCTGGGGTACGCGTGGACGTTCTGGCGGTAGGACGCCACGACCGTGAACATCAGCACGACGACCGCGAGCGCGATCCAGGGGCTGTACTGGTACGCCGACACGCCCGCGATCGACAGGACCAGCAGGACCTCGCCGGGGGCATATGCCACGGAGGACAGCGGGTCGGAGGCGAAGACGGGAAGGGCGATCCGCTTGGGAAGGAGTGTTTCTCCGAGGCGGTCGCTGCGTAGCGCCCGGCCGATCAGGATCCGTTTGGGCACGTCGGTCAGTTTGGACACGCAGAGGATCGTAAGCGTTCGAAATCAGACTGACGAACCCCGCACCCCCTCATACCGCAATCCCGCCGCAATTCCTCCCCACCCGCAGCACGACTGCGACGCAAGAGACCCCATCGGTGACCGCCCGTGTGTAGCTTGGGCCATGGTCTGAGACCCTGTTAAACCAGAGCATGCAATGAGGCTGGGAACCAGCGAGTCGCTGACAGCCGGAAGGACGGCCGTGCACATCGTCATCATGGGTTGCGGAAGAGTGGGCTCCGCCCTCGCGCAAACCCTGGAACAGCAGGGGCATACGGTCGCCGTCGTCGACCAGGACCCCACCGCATTCCGCCGGCTCGGCGCCGGATTCGGCGGCCGCCGCGTCACCGGGGTCGGCTTCGACCAGGACACCCTGAGGGAGGCAGGAATCGAGGACGCGGGCGCCTTCGCCGCCGTCAGCAGTGGTGACAATTCCAACATCATCGCTGCCCGCGTGGCCCGCGAGATGTTCGGCGTGGAGAACGTCGCCGCCCGCATCTACGACCCCAAGCGCGCCGAGGTCTACCAGCGCCTCGGCATCCCCACCGTCGCCACCGTGCGATGGACCGCCGACCAGATGCTGCGCCGTCTGCTGCCTTCGGGCGCCGAGCCGCTGTGGCGCGACCCGAGCGGCGGGGTGCAGCTCGCCGAGGTGCACACCTCCGCCGCCTGGATCGGCCACAAGGTCAGCAAGCTCCAGGACGAGACGGGCGTCCGCGTGGCGTTCCTCACCCGCCTGGGTGAAGCGATGCTGCCCACGTCGGCGACGGTCCTGCAGGAGGGCGACCTCGTCCACGTGATGATGCGCACGGACGAGATCGACAAGGTCGAGGCGGCGTTCGCCGAGGGGCCCGAGGAGGCACACGCATGAGGGTCGCGATTGCCGGTGCGGGCGCGGTGGGCCGATCCATCGCGGGCGAACTGCTGGAGAACGGCCACGAGGTGCTCCTGGTCGACAAGGCCCCGACCGCCATCTCGGTCGAGCGGGTGCCGCAGGCCGAGTGGCTGCTGGCCGATGCCTGCGAGATCACCTCGCTGGACGAGGCGGCGCTGCAGCGCTGCAACGTGGTCATCGCGGCCACCGGTGACGACAAGGTCAACCTCGTCGTCTCGCTGCTCGCCAAGACCGAGTACGGGGTCCCGCGCGTGGTGGCCCGCGTCAACAACCCGAAGAACGAGTGGCTCTTCAACGAGTCCTGGGGCGTCGACGTCGCCGTCTCCACGCCGCGCCTGATGTCGGCCCTGGTCGAGGAGGCCGTGAGCGTCGGCGACCTGGTCCGGCTGCTGCGCTTCAGCCACGGTGACGCCAACCTCGTCGAGCTCACCCTGCCGGCCGACTCCTCGGTCGCGGGCACCCAGATCGGCGACATCACCTGGCCCGAGGACACCTCGCTGGTCACGATCATCCGGGGAAACCGGGTCCTCACCCCGCACGGGGAGGAGACCCTGGAGCCGGGCGACGAACTGCTCTTCGTGGCCGCCCAGGCCCGCGAGGAACAGCTGGAGGACCTCCTCCAGGCCCGCCGCTAGCCCTGCGGGCACGCTGGACGACGAAGGGGGCGCGCCCTGCCGGGCGCGCCCCCTTCGGGCTTCCCGGCCCCCAACGCGGATACCTCGGCCCGCCGGCCCCGGCCCTACCGGCCCCGGCCCTACCGGGCCGGGCCCGGGTTCCCCTCCACGGCCTCGACGCTGCGACCGCGGCCCCTCGCTCCCACGGCGGCCCCGGCCCGGGAGACCGGAGGCTGGAGGCCGGAAGCAGCCCGCCACGGCCTCGGCCCGCTGGGACTCGACCTGTACCGGGGGCCGCCCCGCCCACCCGGCGGCCGTGCAGGGCTTCCTACGGCCGTCCGCAGCCCGGCCCGCCCGCCGGCCCGGCAGGCGGGCTGGCGGCGCTCCCGCGCCCGTCCGGGGCCAGGAGCCGGGAAGCCGGGAGCCGGGACGCTGCCCGACCGTGGCCCGACACGGACCGCCCGGCTACCGGCTCCCAGCTCCCGGCCCCGGACTCCCCGCTCACCCTTGCACCCCGGCACCCCGGCACCCCGGCACCCGCAGACCCGCTCCCACCGCAGGGACCGGCAACGCGAAGGGGGCGGGACCGGCCTCCTGGGCCGGTCCCGCCCCCTTCGTCGGCTACGCGCCGTCAGGCCTTCGGCCGCTTGGCGGCGGCCTCCGCCGCCTCCTTGGCCTCCCACTCGGCGATCACGTCGATCGGCGGCGGCGCCTTCGCCAGGAAGACCCAGGTGAAGTACACGGCGAGCACCATCGGCGGGAGCTTCAGCGCGATCAGCACCCAGCCCAGCTGCGTCGCGTCACCCCACCAGTACAGCGGGAAGAGGATCGCGTACTTGGCGAGGAAGATCAGGCCCCAGGCCAGGCTGGCCTTGACGTACGCCTTCTTGCGCCCGGGGTTGCGGGTGCGCCAGGAGAGGTTCTCCTTGAACACCGGGCCCAGGATCACGCCGAGCAGCGGGAAGCCCACCAGCGCTGAGAGCGTGAAGGCCACGCCGAGGCTGACGCCGTAGATCATGCCCGGCAGGTAGAAGCCCTTCGGGTCGCCCGTGAACAGGGCGAAGGCCACGCCCACACCCACGCCGAAGACCCCGCTGAAGGCGTGCTTGACCGTGTCCTTGCGCAGCAGCCGCACGAGCACCAGCAGGACCGCGACCGCGCCGGCCGCGATGGCCGACGACTTCACGTCCTTGTTGATCGTGTAGATCATGACGAAGAGCAGCCCGGGCAGCATCGTCTCCACGGTGCCCCGGATACCGCCGAAGGCGTCGAAGAGCGCCGCCTGGGTCACGGCCTTCTGGTCTGCGGAAGGGGTGGCGGCATGGCGGGCGGCGGCGTGGCGCGGCCCGGTCGAGTCCGGGGTGGTCGGTTTGTCGAGTGACGTCACCGGTCAGTGCTCCTGTCCGAGCGGGCGGAGTTCGTACTTCGGGTTGAAGAGCACCCGACGGCCGTGGGTCATGGAGATGCGCCCCGAGGCGATCATGCGTCTGCCGGGCTCGATTCCCACGATCGAGCGACGCCCGAGCCAGACCACGTCCAGCGCGGCCGAGCCGTCGAAGAGCTCGGCCTCCAAGGCGGGAACGCCCGCGCGCGGCCGCAGGGTGACGGTGCGCAGGGTTCCGGTCACCTTGACTATCTGACGGTCGTGGCAGTCGCAGATCCGCGTGCACCCCGCGGCTTCTGCGTCCTCCTGCAGCTCCGCCGAATGCAGCTCCTCCTGGGAGGTGGACAGCCGCTCAATCATCCGGCGGAACCGGCCCGCAGGCCTGACCGGCTTCGCGGACTTCTCGGGACGCGGTTCAGCACTCATACAGGAAGCGTACCGGCGCGCCCACTACCGCTCGAAGCGGTATCCCATGCCCGGCTCGGTGATGAAGTGCCGCGGATGCGAGGGGTCCGCCTCCAGTTTGCGCCGGAGTTGGGCCATGTAGACCCGCAGGTAATTCGTCTCGGTGCCGTACGAGGGCCCCCAGACCTCCTGGAGCAGCTGCTTCTGGCTGACCAGCTTGCCGCGGTTGCGGACCAGGACCTCCAGCAGGTGCCACTCGGTGGGCGTCAGCCGTACGTCGCGGCCCCCGCGCACGGCCTTCTTGGCGGCCAGGTCCACCGTGAAGCCGTCCGTCTCCACGATCACCTCGTCCTCGACGGAGCCCGCGGACGGCTCGGCCCGGCGGACGGCGGCGCGCAGCCGCGCCAACAGCTCGTCCATGCCGAAGGGCTTGGTGACGTAGTCGTCGGCGCCCGCGTCCAGGGCCTCGACCTTCTCGTCGGAGCTGTGCCGGGCGGAGAGGACCAGGATCGGTACCCGGGTCCAGCCACGCAGGCCCTTGATCACCTCGACCCCGTCCATGTCGGGCAATCCGAGGTCGAGCACGACCACGTCGGGGTGGCGGGCGGCCGCGAGCTCCAGTGCGCTCGCGCCGTCGGCCGCGGCGTCGACCTCGTACCTGCGCGCCTTCAGGTTGATCACAAGCGCTCGGACGATCTGCGGCTCGTCTTCCACCACGAGCACCCGGGTCATTGAGGTCCTGCCTTCTGTCGCGTCAACCGATCACGGTCGTGATCAAGTTCGTTCTGTTCGTTCTGTTCCATGGGGTCCGCCGTCGCACCCGCCCCGGCGTAGGCGTCGGCGTAGGCGTCGGCGTCGGCGTCGGCATCCTCGCCCGCGCCCGCGCCCACCGTGGCACGCTCCGGTGCCCGGCCGCCGCCCACCGCGCGCAATGTGAGCACCATGGTCAGCCCGCCCCCGGGAGTGTCCTCGGCCGACAGGGTCCCGTCCATGGCTTCGGCGAAGCCGCGGGCGACGGCGAGCCCGAGGCCCACGCCGGCCCCGCGCGGGGCGTCCCCGTACCTCTGGAAGGGGGCGAAGATCCGGTCCTTGGCCTCGTCGGGCACGCCCCGCCCGCGGTCGACGACGCGGACCTCGACCCGGTCGCCGAGGCAGCTGGCCGCCACCAGGACGGGCTCCCCCGCCGGGCTGTACTTGACGGCGTTCTCCACCACGTTGGCCACGGTCCGCTCCAGCAGCCCCGGGTCCACCGCCACCATCGGCAGTACCTCGGGCACGTCCAGCAGCACGCTGTCCTCCGGTACGCCGCCCAGCGCCATCGGGACCACCTCGTCGAGGTCGATCTCGCGGATCAGCGGGGTGACGGTGCCGGTCTGCAGCCGGGACATGTCGAGCAGGTTGCCGACCAGGTGGTCGAGGCGGTCAGCACCGTCCTCGATGCCTTCGAGGAGCTCGGCCCGGTCCTCCTCGCTCCACTCCACGTCAGCGGAGCGCAGGGAGCTCACGGAGGCCTTGATGGAGGCCAGCGGCGTACGGAGGTCATGGCTGACGGCGGCCAGCAGCGCGGTGCGGATCCGGTTGCCCTCGGCCATCCGGCGCGCCTCCTCGGCCTCGCCGACCAGCCGCTGGCGGTCCAGGACCACGGCGGCCTGCGCTGCGAAGGCACCGAGCACCCTGCGGTCCTCGGCGGGCAGCACCCGGCCGGACAGGGCCAGTGCCATGTGGTCCCCGATGGGCATGTCCACGTCGGCGTCCTCGGGCCGGGCGACGGGGCCGGGGCCGACGCTGCCGGCCGGTTTCCAGGGCTCCACGTCGTTCGCCCGCTCCAGCAGGGCCACGGACTCCATGGCGAAGGTCTCGCGCACCCGCTCCAGCAGCGCGTCCAGGGCGTCCTCGCCGCGCAGCACGCTGCCGGCGAGGAAGGAGAGGATCTCGGACTCGGCGCGCAGCCGGGCCGCCTGGTGGGTGCGGCGGGCGGCGAGGTCCACGACCGAGGCCACGGAGACGGCGACCCCGAAGAAGACGGCGATGGCGACGATGTTCTTGGGGTCGGAGACCGTGAAGCGGTGCAGCGGCGGCGCGAAGAAGTAGTTCAGCAGCAGCGAGCCGAGGGCGGCGGAGGCCAGGGCCGGCCAAAGCCCGCCGAGCAGTGCGGCCGCCACCGTCAGCGACAGGAAGAGCAGCATGTCGTTGGCGAGGCCGAGGTCCGCGTCGACGTGCGTGAGCAGCAGGCACAGCGGTACTGGCAGGACCGTCCCCACCACCCAGCCGGCGATGATCCGGGGCCGCCCCAACCGGGCCGCCGAGGGCACCACGGGCAGGCCGCGCCCCTTGGCGACGTGCTCGTGCGTGACGATGTGCACGTCGAGGTCGGGCCCCGAGTCGCGGGCGACGCTCGCACCGACCCCGGGGCCGAAGACGTACTGCCACGAACGGCGGCGGCTGGAGCCGAGCACGATCTGGGTGGCGTTGACCCCGCGGGCGAAGGCGAGCAGGGCGTCGGGGATGTTGTCGCCGATCACATGGTGAAACGTTCCTCCCAGGTCTTCGACCAGGGTCCGCTGGACCGCGAGCTCCTTCGGCGAGGCGGCGGTCAGCCCGTCGCTGCGGGCGATGTAGACGGCCAGGATCTCGCTGCCCGAGCCCTTGGCGGCCATCCGCGAGGCGCGCCGGATCAGCGTGCGCCCCTCCGGCCCGCCGGTGAGCCCGACGACGATCCGCTCCCGCGCCTGCCACGTCGAGTGGATGTCGTGCTCGCCCCGGTACTGCTGGAGGTACTCGTCCGCCCGGTCGGCCACCCACAGCAGCGCCAGTTCGCGCAGTGCGGTGAGGTTGCCCGGCCGGAAGTAGTTCGACAGGGCCGCGTCGACCTTCTCAGGCTTGTATATGTTCCCGTGGGCCATCCGCCGGCGCAGGGCCTGCGGGGACATGTCGACCAGTTCGACCTGGTCGGCCCGGCGGACCACCTCGTCCGGCACGGTCTCCCGTTGCCGCACCCCGGTGATCGACTCGACCACGTCCCCGAGCGACTCCAGGTGCTGGATGTTCACGGTGGACACGACGTCGATGCCAGCCCGCAGCAGCTCCTCCACGTCCTGCCAGCGCTTGGCGTTGCGCGAGCCGGGCACGTTGGTGTGCGCAAGCTCGTCCACCAGCGCTATGGCGGGCCGGCGGGCGAGGAGCGCGTCCACGTCCATCTCGGTGAAGGCGGCGCCCCGGTAGCCGAGGGGCTTGCGCTCGACCTGTTCGAGGCCGTGGAGCATGACCTCCGTCCGCGGCCGGCCGTGGTGCTCGACGAAGCCGACGACGCAGTCCGCGCCCCGCTCCACCCGGCGATGGCCCTCGGAGAGCATCGCGTAGGTCTTGCCCACACCGGGTGCCGCGCCGAGGTAGATCCTGAGCTTGCCGCGTCCCATGCGCCCCATTCTCCGGGACCTCCACGCCGCACACGCACCGATCGGCGCCCCGGCGCCGATCCCTGACGGATCCCTGACGCGGGGTGCGGGGCCCCCGACTTCCGGGGGTCGCGCGGACAAGCCGGTGGGCCCCGCTCCCGAAGGAGCGGGGCCCACCGGCCGAAATGCACGACGAGCCCCCCTGTGCGCGGGGGCCGTCCGAGGTCGTCCGAGGTCAGCGGACCTCGGTGATCTCCGGGCCGCGTTCGAGCTGCCCCATGCCGCCGCCGAAGCGGGAGCCTTCCTGGTCGTCCGTCTGCACACCGTCCGGCACCATCTGGGCGTCGTTCGGCAGCTTCAGGACGATCGGGTCGCGCGGAGCCATCGGGCCGTCACCGCGGACGACGACGGTGTCCCGGAAGATCTGCTCCAGCACGCCCGCCGACTCGGGGCGCACCGCGCCCTGGCCGGAGATGACGCCGCGCAGGAACCAGCGCGGGCCGTCGACGCCGACGAAGCGGACCAGCTGGGCGCCGGTCTGCCCGTCCGGGAGCGGTACGGGCACCTGGGCGCGCAGCTCCCAGCCCAGCGAGCCCTGGGCCTCGTCGATGATGCCGCCCTGCTGGGTGATGCCCGCGGCGATCTCCTCGCGGACCTCGCCCCAGATGCCCTCCTTCTTGGGCGCGGCGAAGGCCTGCAGCTGCACGGCACTGTCGCCCAGGACCACGGTCGCGGCCACGATCGCGTCCCCGGCGACCTCGACGCGCAGCTCCATGCCCTCGATGCCGGGTACGAGGATGCCGCCCAGGTCGACCCGGCCGTCGGCCGGGTTCCCGAGCACCTCGGAGACGTCCCAGGGGCCGTCGGGCCGCGGGGCCGGCGGCAGGTTCACCCGACGCGGGGCGGCGCTCTCCTGCTCGCCCGTGTCGTCCTGCTCGGCGACGCCGTCTACGACCTGCTCGGCCGCGCCGCCGTCATGGGCGGAGTCGTTCTTCTTGCGACGTCCGAACACGTCACTGTCCTTCCCGGTCGGTTACGACCGAAGCGTAGCCATTCCCACCCTGCTGACCAGCCCCGGATCCGGCCACGGCCGCATGCCCGCCGGTGGAGCCGAAGCCCCCCTCGGCCCGGGCCGAGCCGGGAAGTTCCGCCACCTCGTGGAAGCGCACCTTCTCGACCCGCTGGACAACCAGCTGGGCGATGCGGTCGAAACGCTCGAACCGGACGCTCTCGCGAGGGTCGAGATTGACCACGATCACCTTGATCTCCCCACGGTACCCGGCATCCACCGTCCCCGGGGCATTCACGAGCGCGAGCCCGCA
Organism: Streptomyces sp. NBC_01439; assembly: GCF_036227605.1. Lineage (GTDB taxonomy): Bacteria > Actinomycetota > Actinomycetes > Streptomycetales > Streptomycetaceae > Streptomyces. The sequence goes on from NZ_CP109487.1 coordinate 2,873,594, forward strand.
GCGTGCGGCCAGGCCGGACCGCGGGTGCACGAACGCCGCGTACCCGTCGGGCAGGGCGATCGAGACGCCGGTGGGCAGTACGGCGCGCTCGCCGGGTTCCAGCTCGGCGGCCTCGGTGGTGACGAGGTCGCAGCCGGCGTCGCCGGGGTGCCCGTATGCCGGAATCGGCACCTCCGGGTCGACGCGACGGATCAGTACGTCGACCGGCCGGTGGGAATCGTGGTTGCTCTGGGACATCAGGGGTTCACCTCAAAGGCGCGTGCGCGCCTGACCTGGTCCGGGTCGGCCATCGCCGCCTGGATCTCCTCGGGCCGTCCGTTGTCGATGAAGTGGTCGACCTTCACCTCGATGAAGAGGGCGTCGGCACGAACGGCGACCGGGCCCTGCGGTCCGCCTATCCGACCCACGGCCGTGCAGTAGATCTTCCGTCCGGCGACGGCGGTGACCTCGGCCTCCAGGTACAGCACGGTGTCCACCGGCACGGGCCGCACGAAGTCGGTCTCCAGCCGCCCCGTCACCGCGATGACGCGCAGCAGCCAGTTCAGGGAACCGAGCGTCTCGTCGAGCGCGGTGGCGAGCACCCCGCCGTGGGCGAGACCGGGTGCGCCCTGGTGCGCGGGCTTGACGGTGAACTCGGCGGTGACGCGCACGCCCTCGCCCGCACGGGCCTCCAGGTGGAGTCCGTGGGGTTGGCCCTCGCCGCAGCCGAAACAGTGCTCGTAGTGCGCACCGAGGAGGTCGCCGGGCGCGGGCGCCTCGGGGTGCCTGACCGGCGCGGCGGCGTCGGCCGGGGGCGTCAGCGCTGTGTTTCGTCCACTCACAGCCGCAGACCTTACCCGCGCGGCTACCCACCGGTCGCCTCGTGGCAGGCTTGACCACATGCAGCTCTCCACCGCGCACCACGACGAACGTCTGACCGCCCCCCGTTCCTGGTGGGGCATCGCCGTACTGCTCGGCCTCGCGTGCGCACTGATGCTGCTGCCGCTGGGCACGATGCCGCTGCTGGCCGGTCTGGTCGGGGGCACCGCGCTGGCCGGGCTGGTGGTGAGCTCGTACGGCTCGGCGCGCGTGCGCGTGGTGGGCGGTGCGCTGGCGGCCGGCGACGCGCGGATCCCGGTGACGGCCCTGGGCGAGCCCGAGATCCTGGACGCCGAGGAGTCGCGCGCCTGGCGCACGTACAAGGCGGACACCCGCGCCTTCATGCTGATGCGCAGCTACGTGCCGACCGCGGTCCGCATCGAGGTCACCGACCCGACCGACCCGACCCCGTACGTGTACGTCTCCACCCGTGAGCCGCAGGCCCTGGTGGCGGCCCTGCTCGCCGCCCGTACCCAGGCGGCCTGACCGGCCGGTGGGGCCGGTGGTGCGGCCGGGGCGGACCGCCCCGGCGGAGGGCCTCAGCCGTGCACGGAGGGATCCGCGGCCTCCAGCGCGATCCTGGTGGCCTCGGGAAGGGGCCCTGCGGGCCGTTCCAGGGGCGGCAGGGAGCTCAGGGTGTCCCAGTCCACGGCCCGCCGCCGCAGGTCACCACGGACCTTCTCGGCGAGTTTGCGGGTGTCCCGGCGGTTCATGACCGCGCCGACGGCGGCGCCCACCATGAACGGCATGAGGTTCGGCAGGCTGCGGAACATCCGCTTCATGATCTGCTGGCGCAGTTCGCGCTTCATCTGCCCGCCGAGCGCCGCGTTCAGCGTGGTCGGCTTGGTCAGGTCGACCCCGCGCTCCTCCGTCCAGGCGGTCAGGTAGGCGAGGCTGCGCTCCGTGAGGCCGCCGTGCGGTCGCCGGCCGTAGACCTCGTGGAGTTCGGCGATGAGCTTGAGCTCGATGGCCGCGACCGCGGTGATCTCGGCCGCCAGTTCCGCCGGCATCGCGGGCGGCACGGGCAACATGGCCGCGGCGCCGATTCCCGCACCCACGGTCGAGGTGGCGGCGCAGGCGCCGGACACCAGCTTTTCGGCGAGCTGCTCGGGGCCGAGGCCCGGGAACTGCGCGCGCAGCGTCGCGAGGTCCCGAACCGGAACGCGCGGGGCGTTCTCGATGATCCGGTCGGTGACGTACTGGGTGGCGCCCTTGACGCCTTCGCCGCCCTTGCGCACGCCGTTCTTGACGGCCTGGACGGCTTGCGTCCGACGAGCCCCGGAGCCGTGCCGGGACCCCTCGTCGGGATCGGTTTGCGACGGCACCGCCGGGGCGGTGTCGTACGGCCCGGCGATCGCCGCACTGGCGGAGCCGCCGGAAGCCCCAGGAGCCGTTTCCGGATCCATGGGTGCCACCTGCGTCTCCGCCGGATCACCAGATTTCCGGAAGCGGCGCTTCCGGAAGGGTGTGGAGCCAGCCACGACCGACGCCTATCAGTCGCAGTCGCGACAGATCGGCTGGCCGTTCTTCTCACGTGCCAACTGGCTGCGGTGGTGCACCAGGAAGCAGCTCATGCAGGTGAACTCATCGGCCTGCTTGGGCAGGACCCGGACGGCCAGCTCCTCGTTGGAGAGGTCCGCACCGGGAAGCTCCATGCTCTCGACAGAGTCGAATTCGTCCATGTCCGCGGACGAAGTCGACTTCTCGTTGCGCCGGGCCTTCAGCTCTTCGATGCTGTCGTTGTCGACGTCATCGTCGGTCTTGCGCGGGGTGTCGTAGTCCGTTGCCATTGTTCGCTCTCCCCCTCTGGGTGTTAGCGGTGTCTCAGCGCACGTAACGCACGAGAGGCCGGACTTGTGCCCGACCTGAGGCGGAGATTTTGCCTCACATCAAGGTCTGTTACTCAATCGACACCCAGCCGCCCGCCCGAAGGACGATTGGCTGGGATGACGAGCGGGACCGTACACGGTCCGGGGGCCGTCTTGCACAAACGCCACCCCGTGTATTTCCCGCCATCCGAGGGGCCGGAAACCCGGACTTCCCGGGCTTTCCGGCCGCGGCGGGGTCACTGAACGCACATGGACAGACACCGGCCACTGTGATCGATCACACAGGACCGATTGTTTTCACAGGGCAGGTATTCAGCCAAAAGCGAACACGGGGTCGGGGTCTCACAAAGGAAGAGTGACACGCATCACGAGGCCACCGCCCTCCCGCGGCATCGCTTGGATCCTGCCGCCGTGTGCGCGCGCCACGGAGCGCGCGATCGACAGGCCCAGCCCGACACCCTTGTCACTGCCCGTGCGCTCCGTACGCAGCCGCCTGAAGGGCTCGAAGAGGTTGTCCACCTCGTACGCGGGAACAACGGGACCCGTGTTCGATACCAGGAGGACCGCCTGATCGTGCTGGGCCTCGGTGACCACCTCCACCCAGCCGTCCTCCGGCACGTTGTACCGGACGGCGTTCTGCACCAGGTTGAGCGCGATCCGCTCCAGCAGCACCCCGTTGCCCTGCACCACGGCCGGTGCGCGCTCGCCGCGGATCTCCACGCCCTTCGTCTCGGCCTCGCCGCGCACCTGGTCGACGGCGCGCGAGGCGACCTCCGCCAGGTCCACCGGCTTGCGCTCGACGATCTGGTTCTCGCTGCGGGCCAGCAGCAGCAGGCCCTCGACCAGCTGCTCGCTGCGCTCGTTGGTGGCCAGCAGGGTCTTCCCGAGCTGCTGGAGCTCGACCGGGGCCCCGGGATCGGAGAGGTGGACCTCCAGCAGCGTCCGGTTGATCGCGAGCGGGGTCCGCAGCTCGTGCGAGGCGTTCGCGACGAACCGCTGCTGGGCCGTGAAGGCCCGCTCCAGCCGGTCGAGCATCTCGTCGAAGGTGTCGGCGAGCTCCTTGAGCTCGTCGTCCGGCCCGTCCAGCTCGATCCGTCGGGTCAGGTCGGAGCCGACCACCCGGCGCGCGGTCCGGGTGATCTTGCCGAGCGGGGAGAGCACCCGGCCGGCCATCGCGTAGCCGAAGGCGAAGGCGATGATGCTCAGGCCCAGCAGGGCCATGAGCGACCGGCTCAGCAGGTCGTCCAGGGCGTGCCGGCGCTGCTCGAGGACGCACTGGTTGACCGCCGCGTTGAACTGCTCGGGCTCCAGCGGGCCTCCCATGACACCCGGGCAGTTGGTACTGGAGACCTTGACCTGGCCGCCGACGATCTGGAACGGCAGCGCATTGCCCTGCCGCAGCGCCTGCGCCGCCAGTAGGTAGATGATCGACAGCAACAAGATGCCGGCGATCAGGAACATCCCGCCGTACAGCAGCGTGAGCCGTATCCGGATGGTCGGCCGCAGCCACGGGAAGGGACCCTCGGGCTGGCCGGGGTCCCATGTCGGTTTCGGTGGCGCCGCCGGTGGCGCCGGGGTGGTCGCCATGCGCATCAGATCCGGTATCCGGAGCCGGGCACGGTCACGATGACGGGCGGCTCACCCAGCTTGCGGCGCAGGGTCATCACGGTCACCCGGACGACGTTGGTGAAGGGGTCGGTGTTCTCGTCCCAGGCCTTCTCCAGCAGCTGCTCGGCGGAGACGACGGTCCCCTCGCTGCGCATGAGCACCTCCAGCACCGCGAACTCCTTCGGTGCCAGCTGGACCTCCTTGCCCTCGCGGAACACTTCCCTCCGGTTCGGGTCCAGCTTGATGCCGGCCCGCTCCAGTACGGGCGGCAGCGCGACCGTGGTGCGCCGCCCGAGCGCCCGTACGCGGGCGGTCAGCTCGGTGAAGGCGAAGGGCTTGGGCAGGTAGTCGTCCGCACCGAGCTCCAGCCCCTGCACCCGGTCGCTGACGTCGCCGGAGGCGGTGAGCATCAGCACGCGGGTGGGCATGCCGAGCTCGACGATCTTCCGGCACACGTCGTCACCGTGCACGAGCGGGAGGTCCCGGTCGAGCACGACCACGTCGTAGTCGTTCACGCCGACCCGCTCCAGGGCGGCGGCGCCGTCGTACACGACGTCCACGGCCATGGCCTCCCGGCGTAGTCCGGTGGCCACCGCATCGGCGAGCAGTTGCTCGTCCTCGACGACGAGTACGCGCACGTCGTTTCCTTCCTCCGAGCCCAGAAGGGCACACGTGTATTGCGTCGCCCATCCTGCCCGTTTCGGCCATAAACCGGCTGTAAGGCGGCTCGTGGAGGGGCTGACGGGGCGCAAGTGAGGATTCCCTGGCCCCGTGAGGTTTCTGGGCCCGGGGCGCAGGGGAGGACGAGATCACACCCCATCCACTCCCTGACGGCGGAGAGCCACGTTCCGCCGCCGACCCACGAAGAGGGGGCGAACCCATCATGGACGCATTCACCGCGGGTCTCCTGCAGCGCATCAGGACCACGCAGTCGGACCTCAGGCACGCCCGCGAGACGGGCGACGACTTCCTCGCGGAAGTGGAACTGGCGGAGCTGGAGGACCTCCAGCGCCTGGCCGCCGAACACGGTGTCCCGGTCTCGGCCGCCGTGCCCGCCTGCTGATCCCCCGATCGGCCGGCCCGCCCTTCCCGCACGACTCCGCACGACCCCTGCACGCATCCTGCTTCCGCACGGCCTCTGCAAGATCCCTGCACGACCCTTGCGCGACTCCTGCAAGACCTCTGCACGACGTGGACCCCGGACGCCCGAGCGGGCATCCGGGGTCCACGTGCTTTCAGTCGTGCGTGCTTTCAGTCGTGCCAGGCTCCGGACTCCTCCAGCAGCGGCTGCAGCGAGGCGAACACGGCCGGCGTGGCGGCCAGGGTCAGCTCGCCCGAGGCCGGCTCGCCCGGACGGCCCCCGGTCAGGGCCCCGGCCTCGCGGGCGATCAGGTCACCGGCGGCCAGGTCCCACGGGTTCAGTCCCCGCTCGTAGTACCCGTCCAGCCGCCCGGCGGCCACGTCGCACAGGTCCAGCGCCGCCGACCCGCCCCGCCGGACGTCCCGCACCAGCGGGATGATCCGCGCCGCGACCTCGGCCTGGTGGGCCCGCCTGGTCTGGACGTACGCGAAGCCGGTCCCGAGCAGCGCCTGGTCCAGCGGCGCCGCCGACCGGCAGGCGAGGCGCGTCGTCCCCAACCACGCCCCGCCGCCGAGCACCGCGTGGTAGGTCTCCCCGCGCATCGGGGCCGCCACCACGCCCACCACGCTCTCGCCGCCGTACTCGGCCGCGATGGACACGCCCCAGCTCGGGAGCCCGTAGAGGTAGTTCACGGTGCCGTCCAGTGGATCGACGATCCAGCGCACCCCGCTCGTTCCCGGGGCGTCCGCGCCCTCTTCGCCCAGCAGCCCGTCCTCGGGACGCCGCTCGGCGAGGATGCCGGTGATCAGCTTCTCCGCCGCGATGTCCATCTCGGTCACCACGTCGATCGGGCTGGTCTTCGTCGCCGCCACCGCCAGATCGGCCGGTCGGCCGTCGCGCAGCAGGGCCCCGGCCCGCCGGGCGGCCTCCAGGCCCACTTCCAGCAGTTCGGCCTTCAGCTCGTCAGAGATCACGGTCCCACTCCCTACGCGTACGGACTGTCCACGCCCGCGGCCGCCGGCCGGGGGCCCCGCGCCGGGCAGCAGCCCACCGCGCACAGGTCATGACTCTGGCCCAGCGTGCCGACCCAGCACTCCGCGGCCGGCTCCCCGCGCTCCTTGGCGGCCCGCTCCAGCACCAGCTCCCGGACGGCACCGGCGAAGCGCGGATCGGCGCCGACGGTCGCGGACCGCCGCACGGGCAGGCCCAGCTCGGCCGCCTTCGCGGTGGCCTCGGTGTCCAGGTCGTAGAGGACTTCCATGTGGTCGGAGACGAAGCCGATGGGCACCATGACGACGGCGGGCGCCCCGGCCGCGTGCAGGGCCTCCAGGTGGTCGCAGATGTCCGGCTCCAGCCACGGGATGTGCGGGGCGCCGCTGCGGGACTGGTAGACGAGCTCCCAGGGGTGCGCGACCCCGGTCCGGGCGGCCACCTCGTCCGCGATCACCCGGGCGACGTCGAGGTGCTGCTTGACGTACGCCCCGCCCTGGCCGTCCTCGGTGTGGTCCTCGACCGGACCGGAGGTGTCCGCGGCGGCGGTCGGGATGGAGTGGGTGGTGAAGGCGAGGCGCGCGCCGGAGCGCACCTCCGCGGGCAGGGCGGCGAGCGAGGCCACCACCCCGTCGATCATGGGCTCCACGAAGCCGGGGTGGTTGAAGTAGTGGCGCAGCTTGTCGACCCGCGGCAGCTCCACGCCCTCCTCGGCGAGGGCGGCCAGCGCGTCGGCGAGGTTCTCGCGGTACTGGCGGCAGCCCGAGTACGAGGCGTACGCGCTGGTCGCGAGCACCGCGATGCGGCGGCGCCCGTCGGCGGCCATCTCCCGCAGCACGTCGGTCAGGTACGGGGCCCAGTTGCGGTTGCCCCAGTAGACCGGCAGGTCCAGGCCGTGCCCGGCGAAGTCCCCCCGCAGCGCGTCCAACAGCTCGCGGTTCTGCCCGTTGATCGGGCTGACCCCGCCGAATCCGAAGTAGTGCTGCCCGACCTCCTTGAGCCGCTCGCGCGGGATGCCCCGCCCGCGCGTGACGTTCTCCAGGAAGGGCACCACGTCGTCGGGTCCCTCGGGGCCGCCGAAGGACAGCAGCAAGAGGGCGTCGTAAGGGGCGGCGGAGCCGCCGTCGGGGGCACGGAGCTGGTCTGACATGCCTCGAATCCTGCCACCCCGACGTCCTCGCCCCGGCAACGGACCCGGCCCGTCCCACACCTCGGACGCCAGGTAAGGTCACCCTTACTTCCTGTCGGTATTTTCCCCATGCGGGCGCCTTGTCGGCAGACGTAACCTGTGTGAGCCAACCACGTCCCTTACGGAGGGCACCACCTTGCCCAGTCCCTACCGCGCGATATTCGCGACCCCCGGCACCAAGGGGTTCACAGCCGCCGGCCTGCTGGGCCGGATGCCGCTGTCCATGGTGGGCATCGGTGTCCTCACGATGATCACCGAGTTGGGCGGCAGCTACGCCCTCGCGGGCGGCATCACCGCCACCATCGCGCTGTCCGCCGCGGCCGTGGGCCCGCAGGTGTCCCGCCTGGTCGACCAGTACGGGCAGCGGCGGGTGCTGCGCCCCGCCACCCTGACCGCGGCCGCCGCGGTGACCGGCCTGCTGGTCTCGGCGGCGAACGGCTGGCCGAGCTGGACGCTCTTCGTCTTCGCCGTCGTCGCCGGATGCGTGCCCAGCGTCGGGTCGATGGTCCGGGCCCGCTGGACGGCCCTCTTCCGCGACACCCCCCAGCTGCACACGGCCTACTCGTTCGAGTCCATCGTCGACGAGCTCTGCTTCATCGTGGGCCCGCCGCTGGCCGCCACCCTCTCGGCCGGCTGGTTCCCCGAGGCCGGCCCGGTGGTCGCCCTCGTCTTCCTCCTGACGGGCGTGTGGTGGCTGACGGCACTGACCACCACCGAGCCGGAGCCGCATCCGCACGAGGAGCACACGGACCGGTCCTCGGCGCTGCGCTCCCCCGGCCTGCAGGTCCTGGTGGCGACCTTCGTCGCGACCGGCGCGATCTTCGGCTCCGTGGACGTGGCCACCCTGGCCTTCGCCGCGGAGCACGGCAACAAGTCCCTCGGCGGGGTGTTCCTGGCGGTCTGGGCGTTCGGATCCTGCCTGGCCGGCATCGTCTTCGGCCTGCTGCACTTCAAGGGCAAGGCCGAACCCCGCTGGGTACTGGGCATCAGTGCGATGGCCGTGAGTATGATCCCCCTCCTACTGGCCGGGAACTTGCCGTTTCTGGCCGTGGCGCTCTTCGTCTCGGGCCTCGCCATCGCTCCCACGATGATCACCACGATGGCCCTGATCGAGGCGCACGTGCCACACGCGAAGCTGACCGAGGGCATGACCTGGATCAGCACCGGCCTCGCGGTCGGAATCGCGCTCGGGTCCTCCGTGACCGGCTGGGTCGTCGACGCAGCCGGTGCGCAGACCGGGTACGTCGTCTCCGTATCGGCGGGGGTGGCCGCGGCGGCGGTTGCGTTCGCGGGATTCCGCCGGCTGACGAGGCCGGCGCAAGGGGAGGGACCAGCAATCGATGGGGACGGCGACAGCAGGGCAGAGCAGCACGGAACGGACCGCGTGGCATAACTGGGCGGGCAACGTCACCGCCACACCGGCCCGCACGGTGACCCCGGCCTCGGTCGGGGAACTCCAGGAGGCGGTCCGCCGGGCCGCCGAGGACGGACTGCGGGTGAAGGCGGTCGGCACCGGCCACTCCTTCACCGCGGCCGCCGCGACCGACGGGGTGCTCGTACGCCCGCAGGCCCTGGCCGGGATCCGGTCGATCGACCGGGCCGCGGGCACCGTCACGGTGGCGGCGGGCACGGCCTTGAAGGACCTGAACCGGGCCCTGGCCCGGGAAGGCCTGTCGCTCACCAACATGGGCGACATCATGGAGCAGACGGTCTCCGGTGCCACCAGCACCGGCACCCACGGCACCGGCCGCGACTCGGCCTCCATCGCCGCCCAGATCCGCGGCCTGGAACTGGTCACGGCCGACGGCCGGCTGCTGACCTGCTCCGAGAAGGAAAATCCCGAGGTCTTCGCGGCGGCCCGGGTCGGCATCGGCGCGCTCGGCATCGTCACCGCGATCACCTTCGCGGTGGAGCCCCTCTTCTTCCTGACCGCCCGGGAGGAGCCGATGGGCTTTGAGCGGGTGACGGCGGAGTTCGAGGAGCACTTCGCGGAGAACGAGCACTTCGAGTTCTACTGGTTCCCGCACACCGGCAACTGCAACACCAAGCGGAACAACCGCAGCCAGGGCCCCGCCGCCCCACCCGGACGGGTGAGCGCCTGGGTCGAGGACGAGTTGCTCTCCAACGGCCTCTTCCAAGCCGTCAACTCGCTGGGCCGCGCGGTCCCGGCCACCATCCCCTCCATCGCCCGCCTGGCCAGCCGCGCCCTGTCGGCCCGCACGTACACGGACATCCCGTACAAGGTGTTCACCAGTCCGCGCCGGGTGCGCTTCGTGGAGATGGAGTACGCCCTCCCGCGCGAGCAGGTGGTCGAGGCGCTGCGGGAGCTTCGGGCGATGGTCGACCGCTCCACGTTGCGGATCAGCTTCCCCGTGGAGGTGCGGACGGCCCCGGCGGACGACATCACGCTGTCGACGGCCTCCGGGCGCGACACGGCGTACATCGCGGTGCACATGTACAAGGGCACCCCGTACCAGGCCTACTTCACGGCGGCCGAGCGCATCTTCACCGCGCACGGCGGGCGTCCGCACTGGGGCAAGGTGCACACGCGGGACGCGGGGTACTTCGCGGAGGCCTACCCGCGCTTCGGCGAGTTCACCGCGCTGCGCGACCGGCTCGACCCGGACCGGGTCTTCGGCAACGACTACCTGCGGCGCGTCCTGGGGGACTGAGCCGGGGTCAGGACGCGCTCGGCCGCACCGTCGGCGGCGGCGCGTCCGGACTGGGTGTCGGGGCCTGCGGGGCGGGGGCCGGGGCCGAGCTCGGGGCCTCCTTCGACGGGGAGGCACTGGGCGCCGGGTCGACGGAGGCCTCGGGGGTCCCGGAGCCGGAGGAGCTGGGTCCGGGGCTCGGGGCGCGGCCGCCGGACGACGGCGCGGGGCTCGGGGAGGTCCCGGTCCCGGGGCCGTTCCCGCTCTCCTCCTCGCCGCCCGGCTCGTCCCGGGGCGGGGCGGGGCGGTCCTGTCCCACCTTGCGGGTGCCGCCGGAGAAGAGGGTTCCGCCGTCGCTGCTGACGGAGGTGCCGGCCATCGCCTCGTAGGTGCCGAGGCCGCCGAGGGTGATGGCGAAGGTCAAGCCGGAGGCGACCGCGGTCCGCTTCCAGCCCCGAACCCGGGTGCCGTGCACGGTGGCCTCGCCGAACTCCCCGGTGGCGGGCCCCGCAACTCCCGGCCCCACCGCTCCCGGCCCCACAGCTCCCGGCCCCGCGGCGTCCGCGCCCGTCGACTCCGCGCGGGGCCGCGACGCCTGACGGGCCCCGGGCCGGGCGCCGCCCCGCAGCTGGTCGCCGGTACGTCGAAAGAGGTGCTGGATGACGGGCCCGCCCGCGGTGGCGACCACGCTGACCACGCCGGCTCCGAGGATGGTCCCGTAGACGCCCATCTTCGAGGCGAGCAGGGCCGCTGCGACGGTGGCGAGCGAGGAACCGGCGACCTGGGCCGCGCTCAGGTCGAGCTTCTCCTTCTCCGGTTCGCCCTCGACGTACCGCGTCACCTTCTGACCCATCGCCATCCCCGGTGTGTCGTGCCTCTCGCGCTTCTCCTCTTCCAGGAGTTACCGACCGCTGAGCGAAGCAGATAGTTCCGTTTCTGGTGATGATGTGAAGCAAGACACCCCAAAACGGACCACAGGTGCAGGGTCGGACCCGATCGAGGGCACGCCAACTCCCGCCGTCCGGGTAAAGTTCGGCGGCGCGGCGGTCCACCCAGGTGGCCCGAATGGAGTACTGTGGCGAGCCCTGGGGCCGTCCTTCCTTTCGGATGTCCGGACTCGGGAGAGGGGGCCGACGGATGGAACACGGCACTCGATGACCGGTGATGCCGCGGTATCGCACGGGCTCCTGATGCGCACAGTAACCATCCGGTCACTGTGCGTGCCCAACAGGTAACCGTGCCATAACGGCGATCAAGGGCGCATGCCCGACACGCCGGTTTAACTCGGCAAGGTTGTGGCAGGCTGCACCCGGGCAGGCCACACTCGACTAGCGGAAGCAGCGACGCACGTGACGTCGGCAGGCACCACCCGGGAGGTCCCCATGCCCGAACTGCGTGTCGTGGCCGTCTCAAATGACGGCACACGACTGGTGCTCAAGGCTGCGGACAGCACGGAGTACACGCTTCCGATCGACGAGCGGCTCCGCGCCGCGGTCCGCAACGATCGCGCGCGCCTGAACCAGATCGAGATCGAGGTGGAGAGCCACCTCCGCCCCCGCGACATCCAGGCCCGCATACGGGCCGGTGCCTCCGCGGAGGAGGTCGCCCAACTCGCCGGCATCCCCGTCGACCGCGTGCGCCGCTTCGAGGGCCCGGTGCTCGCCGAGCGCGCGTTCATGGCCGAGCGCGCCCGCAAGACCCCCGTGCGCCGTCCCGGCGAGAACACCGGTCCGCAGCTCGGCGAGGCCGTGCAGGAGCGGCTGACCCTGCGCGGGGCCGAGAAGGAATCCGTCCAGTGGGACTCCTGGCGCCGCGACGACGGCACCTGGGAGGTCCTGCTCGTCTACCTGGTCGCCGGCGAACTGCACTCGGCGAGCTGGACCTACGACCCGCCGCGCCGTCTGGTCGTGGCCGTGGACGACGAGGCCCGTTCCCTGATCGGCGAGTCGGAGGACCTGCCGGCCGCGCCGGAACCGAGCTTCCCCTTCGTTCCGAGGATCGCGCGGCTGCCGCGCGACCGGCCGCTGGACCGCGCCCTGGACCGGCAGTTGGAACGGGCCGAAGCCAGGCCCGCTCCCACGCCGGAACCGGAGGAGGAACGGGACACCCTCACCAGCCTGCTGGAGGCGGTCCCGAGCTTCCGCGGCGACATGGTGGTCCCGGACCGCACCGAAACCCCGGACGACACCGAACCGGAAGCGGAGGAGCCGCCGGCCCCCGCCGCCTCGGCGGGCGCGGGCGCCGCGTACGCCGATGTGCTGATGCCGCGCACCGTGGCGGGCCACCGGGACCGCCTGACGGGCACCACCGACCGCCAGGCCGAGGCCGACGGGGTCCGCCCCGGGCGCCGTGCGGCGGTACCGAGCTGGGACGAGATCGTCTTCGGCACCCGCCGCAAGAAGCAGGAGTAGCGAGAGCAACGGGGGCACCGCCTCCGGGTCCTGCCCGGCGGCGGTGCTCCTGTTTGCCGCAGCCCGCCTACTGGGGGTCCGGGCCCGTGGCCACCGGTCGGGTCGGGTCGCCGGACCACTCGGACCAGCTGCCCGCGTAGAGGTCCGACTCGATGCCGGCCACTTCCAGGGCCAGTACCTCGTGCGCTCCGGAGACCCCGGAGCCGCAGTACACGCCCACCGCCGTCCCCTCGGACGCGCCGAGCCCCTCGAACCGGGCGCGCAGGGCGTCCGCCGGCAGGAAACGGCCGTCCGGACCCACGTTCTCCGTGGTCGGGGCCGACAGTGCGCCCGGGATGTGACCGCCGACCGGGTCGATCGGTTCGACCTCGCCCCGGTAGCGCTCCCCCGCGCGGGCGTCCAGGAGGACCCCGGCCCGCGCGCGCAGGGCCGCAGCGTCCGCGTCCAGCAGCCCGACGGCACCCGGCGTTGGCTTGAAATCGCCTTCCGCGGGAGTCACCCGGTCGGCCGTCACCGTACCCCCGGAGGCCGTCCAGGCGGCCAAGCCGCCGTCCAGGACCCGCACGTTCGGGTGACCCGTCCAGCGCAGCAACCACCACGCCCGGGCCGCCGCCCAGCCCAGCCCGCCGTCGTACACAACGACGGGCCCGTCCGCCGGGACGCCCGCCCGCCGCATGGCCTCTCCGAAGGCCTCGGGGTCCGGCAGCGGGTGGCGGCCGCCCGCCCCCGGCGGACCGGCCAGTTCGCGGTCGAGGTCGACGTACACCGCCCCGGGCAGGTGTCCTGCCTCGTAGGCGGGCCGCTGGTCGGGTCCGCCGAGCTGCCAGCGGACGTCCAGCAGCACCGGCGGGCGGGGGCCGGCCAGCTCGTTCCTCAGTTCGGCGGCGGCGAGGATCGCAGATTTCGCAGTCATGTCGGCCATCTTCCTCCCCGCCCGCCACGCGCGTAACAAGGCCGTCATCGGCGGGCCGAACCGATCCGGTCAACTCCGCGCCGGGCCGCATTTATGCGGCCCGGTCGGGGCGCGCCGAGTCGCCGGGAGTGGAAGCATCAGCACCGGTAAGCGCCACGACGGAGGAGACGGCTGACATGACCGAGGCAGCGGAAGCAACCCGGCGCACGCCCGGCACCCCGTGCTGGGTGAGCCTCATGGTGCACGGGCTCGGGACCACCGAGGACTTCTACGCCGACCTGTTCGGCTGGGAGTACGAACCGGGACCCGAGCAGCTCGGCCCGTACGTCCGCGCGGTGCTGGACGGGCACGAGGTGGCCGGGATCGGCGAGATGCCGCCGGACCGGCATCTGCCGGTGGCCTGGACGACGTACCTCGCCACGGACGACGCGGACGCGACCGCCGAGTCGGTCCGGGCCTGCGGCGGCACGGTGGCCGTGGGGCCGCTGGACGCAGGTATCGCGGGGCGGGTGGCGATCTGCTCCGATCCGTTGGGCGCCATCTTCGGCCTGTGGCAGGCGCAGAGCCGCATGGGCACCCGGCCGTACCGCGGGCCGGGCACCCCCGTGTGGAACGAACTGGTCACCCAGGACACCTCGACGGTCGGGAAGTTCTACGAGCACGTCTTCGGCCACGAGGCCCAGACCCACGCCACGGCCTCCGACGACTTCGACTACCTGACCCTGCACCTGGAGGGGCACCCGGTGGCGGCCGTGCACGGCGTCGGCCGCTCCCTGCCGCACGACCGGGGGCCGCACTGGATGGCGTACTTCGAGGTGGAGAACACCGACGTGGCGGCCGCGCGGGTCGTCGAGCTCGGCGGGCGCGTCGTCGACCCGCCCCGTGAGGGCCCGCGCGGACGGCAGGCCACGGTCGCGGACCCGGAGGGCGCGGTCTTCGCCCTCGTGCGCCCGCAGCGCTAGCCGGCGGCGCCAAACGGCCCGCGTCCGACTCGGCCCGGCTCAGCGCGCCCTCGGTCCCGCAGTCCGCCCGAAGTGCCGGGCGGTGGGTACGAGGGCGGCCGCGGCGGGTGCGAGGAAGCAGGCCGCGGCGCACACGGCGAGGACCGGGGTGACGCCGATGGTGTCGATGGCCGGGGCGATGAGGGCGAGGCCCACCGGGGCGAAGCCGTAGGACAGCAGGAAGTCCAGCGAGGAGACGCGGGCGAGCTTGTCCGGGGCGACCTCGCGCTGGGTGGCCGTGAACCAGGGCACGTTGAACAGCTCGATCCCGATTCCGGCCACGGCGTAGGCCGCGATGACCACGGCCGGGTGCACCGGCAGCATCAGGCTCAGCGGCGCGAAGCCGTAAACGGCCAGGCCGGCGAAGGCGCTCCAGCCCTGGGAGCGGGGCCGCCGGCGGGCGGTGACCAGGGCCCCGCCGAGCGCGCCCACGGTGTAGGCGGTCATGGCCGCGGCCATGACCCACCCGGCGCCGTAGCGGTCGCGGCTGATGAGGGGCAGGGCAACGCTGGTGGCGGAGTAGCCGAGCGCTATCACGGTGGTCAGGGCGCCGAGTCCGGCGAGGAACCAGGGGTGGCGGCGGGCCTCGCGCATGCCGTCGACGAACTCGGCACGCAGGGACGCGCGCGGGGCGGGGGCCGCCGCTTCGGCGGTCGGAGCGCCGCGGCCCGGCAGGAAGGCGGCGACCAGCCAGAGCAGGCCGATCCCCAGCAGCAGCGTCCCCACGTCGACGAACGCCGCCAGCAGCGCCGTCAGGGTGGGGCCCGCGAGCGTGGAGGTCCGTACCGCCATGGTCATGGCGGCATTGGCCTGGTGCCTTCGGTCGGCGGCGACGACCTCGGCGGTGAGCGCCTGGAAGGCGGGGCGGCAGGCCCCCTGACCCGCGCCCGCGAGGGCGGCGGCCAGGGTCATCACCAGCAGCGACCGACCGAGGCCGAGGGCGAGGAGCGGGGCGGCGGACGCGGCTGCGAGGGCGGACCAGAGCACGACGGCCCGGCGTGCATGACGGTCGGCCAGCACCCCGCCGACGGCGACGGCGACGAGGAAGCCGGCGGTGCGTGCCGCGAGGACCAGGCCCAGGCCGGCTGCACCGAGTTCCCGGTGCAGGACGGCGAGACCCAGGACGAAGGGCAGCGCCCAGGTCGCGAGTCCGGAGGCGGTGGTGCCCGTCCAAAGGCGCAGGAAGGCGGTGTCGCGCAGGACGGAACGCGCGGGCGGCGGGCCGGTCTTGGGCGTCGCGGGCACGGGTGTGGTCGCCACGGTGGGGTGCTCCTGATTCGTCGGCAGGTCGCGGGTCGCGGTTCGGTGAACCTCGACCCGGGGGTGTTAATGAAAACGATAACCATTACAGTACCCTTCGAACGCGGCACTCCTGCCCGGTGCACGACCACACCCACGCTCTTCCCAGACCGGAGAACCCATGCGCCACCGCGCCCGGATCGGCATTCCCCTCGCACTCACCCTGGCCCTGGCCCTCGCCACCACGGGCTGCTCGACCCCCACCGACGACCACGCGCCGAAGGGCGAACCCGCCGCCCGGACGGCGGCACTCGACAGTTGCGGGCGGCAGTTCTCCTTCGACCGTCCCCCGCAGCGCGCCGTCGCCCTGGACCAGACCTCGACCGAAACCCTGCTGGAACTCGGGCTTCAGGACCGGATGGCCGGGACGGCCAACCTCAAGACGAAGATCCCCGCGCAGTACCAGGACGCCTATGCCAAGGTCCCGGTCATCGCCCCCAAGATCGCCACCGGCGAGCAACTGCGCGCGACCGCAGCCGACTTCGTGGTGGCCGGCTCCACCGACCTCTACACGAAGGACCGCGCCGGCACCCGCGAGGAACTGGCCGCCTTCGGAGTCCCCAGCTTCGTCAGCGCGGTGGACTGCCCGCAGCAGAACGAGGCCGGGAAGACCCCCTTCGAACTGCTCTTCTCCGACTACGAACAGCTCGGCAAGGTCTTCGGCGGCGAGGAACGGGCCGGCCGGCTCGCCCAGGAGCAGCGCGCCGCCGTCGCGAAGGCCGCCGAGAACGCCGCCGGGGCCACCGCCCGGGGCGGTAAGCAGCCCACCGTCGTCTACCTCTACTCGGTCTTCAACGGCATGCCCTACGTCGCCGGCCGGACCGGTCTGCCCAGTGAGATGAGCCGGATCGTCGGCGCGAAGAACGCCTTCGACGACGTGGCCGAGGACTGGCCCGAGGTCTCCTGGGAGGAAGTCGCCCGGCGCGACCCGGACTTCATCGTGATCGGCGATCTGAGCGAGCGCGGCCGGCCCGGCGACAGCGCCGCCGAGAAGCGCGCCACGATGGCCGCGGACCCGCTGGTCTCCAAGCTGGCGGCGGTCCGCGAGAACAGGATCATCGAGGTGCCGGGCATCGAACTGGACCCCTCCGTACGCTCCGTGCACGCCCTGGGGCTGCTGGCCGCGGGGATGAAGGACCTCGGACATGTCCGCTGACCCGGGGCCGGGGGTGATGGACCTGCTGGTCCCGGCCGCCCGCGAGGTCCGGGTGGGTGCGCCGTCCGCGCCGCCGCGGGCCGCGCGGTCCGGCACACCGGCCCGGGTGGGGCTGTTCCTCACCGGGGTGCTCGTACTGGTCGCCTCGGTGGCGGCGGGCACCCGTATCGGCAGCGCCGACGTGGGGTGGACCGACCTCGGCCGGGTGCTCGGCGCCCGGCTGGGCCTGGCCACCGAACCGCTGCCGCCGCTGCTGGACTCGCTCGTCTGGGACCTGCGGCTACCGCGGGTCTTGATGGCGGCCCTGGTCGGCGCCGCGCTGGCGGTCTGCGGCACCGTACTGCAGGCCGTCACCCGCAACGCGCTGGCCGACCCGTACCTGCTCGGGGTGTCCTCGGGGGCCTCGGTCGGAGCCGTCACCGTGGCCGTCCTGCCCCTGCCCCTGTCCGGGCTGGGCGCCGGAACGCTCGGGATCACCGGCGGCGCCCTCCTCGGCGCCCTGCTCTCCTTCGGCCTGCTGCTGGCGCTGTTGCACCGGACGGGCCTGGACTCGGTCCGCATCGTCCTCACCGGCGTGGTCGTCGGACAGCTCTTCACCGCCCTGACCTCGCTCGTCCTGATGGCCTCGGCCGACGCCGACACCACGCGCGCCCTCACCCACTGGCTGCTGGGCTCGATGGCCCCGGCCCGCTGGGACGCCGTCGCGGTCTGCGCGGTCGTCACCCCGCTGGGGCTCGCGGCCGCCTGGCTGTGCGCGAACGCCCTCGACGGGCTCGCGTTCGGCGCGGACACCGCCGCCTCGCTGGGGATCGCCGTACGACGCACCCGGATGCTGCTGCTCGTGGTGACGGCCGTGCTGACCTCGGTGGCGGTGGCCACCGTCGGCGCCATCGGGTTCGTCGGGCTGATCGTCCCGCACGGGGTGCGCCTGCTGGCCGGTCCGCTGCACCGGGTGCTGCTCCCCCACGCGGCGCTCGCCGGCGCGGTGTTCCTGGTGTGGACCGACGCCCTGGCGCGGGTCGCCTTCGCGCCGCGCGAGATACCGGTCGGCGTGATCACCGCGCTGCTCGGCGTACCGCTGTTCCTCCTCGTCCTGCGCAGGAGGGGTGAGCTGTGAGGATCACCGCCGAAGACCTGAACTGGTCGGTCTCGGACACGCCCGTCGTCCGCGGGGTCGACCTGGACGTCGCGCCGGGCGAGACGGTCGGACTGATCGGCCCCAACGGCTCCGGCAAGTCCTCGTTGCTGCGCTGCCTGGCCGGGCTGCGCGTGCCCGACGCGGGCACGGTGCGCTACGACGACCGGTCGATACGGAACTGGAGCGCGCGCCGGATCGCCCGTCGGATCGCCTTCGTGGAACAGGACTCCGGATTCGGCTCCGACCTGCGCGTCGCCGACGTCGTGGGGCTGGGACGGACCCCCTTCCGCGACGGCCTGCGCGGACCGGACGCCACCGACCGGGCGGTCGTCGCGGCCGCGCTGGACCGCGTCGGCCTCACCGCGCTCGCCGGGCGCTCCTGGAAGGGCCTGTCGGGCGGCGAGCGGCAGCGCGCCCACATCGCCCGCGCGCTCGCCCAACAACCGTACGGTCTGCTCCTCGACGAGCCCACCAACCACCTGGACGTCAAGCACCAGTTGGAGCTGATGGAACTGCTCGCCGGCACCCCGCAGACGGTCCTGGTCGCCCTGCACGACCTCACCCTGGCCGCCCGCCACTGCGACCGGCTGCTGCTCATGCACCGGGGCCGCCTGATCGCCTCCGGCACCCCCGCCGCCGTCCTCACCGCCGAGCACCTGGCCCAGATCTTCGAGGTCGACGCCGAACTGGCCACCGACTCCCTGGGACGGCCCTCGGTGTCCTACCGCGGCCCCTTGCGCGCCGTCACGCCCGCCACCGCCCCCACACCCACACCCACACCCGTACCTCTTCCCGTACTCCGACAAGGAACGTCATGACGAGCCACCCGACCACCGCGCCCGCACCGACCGTCGACTCCCTCGTCGCGGCCGTACTGGCCGGCGAACACGGCCCGCTGCCCTGCGAACTCGTGGCGACCAGCGTGTTCTGGATCCACCACGGCACCCGGCTCGCCGGCAGCGACACCACCTACCTCAACCAGTACGTCCTGGTGCGCCTCGGCGGCTCCTTCGGCGGCTGCGCCTTCGAGGCCGGCGAGATCGACCCGACGATCTGCCGCGACTCCTCGGGCGCCCCGCTCGACGTGCTGCTCCGCGAGGCTCCGCGCCCGCTGCGGATCGCCGCCCTCGACGCGTACCTGGCCGGGCAGCTCCCGCACCGCGACGCCGGGGCGGAGCCGCTCACCCTCCCCGCGGGCACCCCCGAAGTGCGCGCCCGGGCCCGTGACGCGGCCATCGCCGGGCTGCTGGACATCCGCGCGGGCGCCCGGGTCGGCCTCATCGGCGTGGTGAACCCGCTGGTCGCGGCGATCCGCGAGCGGGGCGGCGTACCGCTGCCGTGCGACTTCAACCTGAGGTCCACCCAGTGGGGCGATCCCGTCACCACCGACATGCACGAGGTGCTGGAGCGTGCCGACGCCGTCGTCGCCACCGGCATGACCCTCAGCAACGGTTCCTTCGACACCGTCCTCGACCGCTGCCGCACCCGGGGCGTGCCCCTGGTCGTGTACGCACAGAGCGGCAGCGCGGTGGCCCGGGCCTTCCTCGGCTCCGGGGTGACCGCCCTGTCCGCGGAGCCCTTCCCCTTCTCCCAGTTCAGCGCTGACCCGACGACCCTGTACCGCTACCGGACGGCGGGGCAGCCGTGACCGCTCCCCCCGCCCGCCGCGGCACCGGGCACGCCGCCTGCCACCACGGCGAGATCCTCCAGGGCGTCTTCCTCGACGCCACCGGGCGCCGGTGCGCCGGCCTGGTCACCCTGCCGATGACCGGGATGGGCAGCCGGGCCGAGTTCACCCGGCGTCCGGGCACCCCGCCGCAGCAGCTCACCGTCGTACCGGGCGACCGTACGAAGGCCGCCCGGGCGGCGGCCCTCACCGTCGCGGAATGCGCGCGGCGGCATCGGGAGCCGCCCTGCGGAGGGGAGTTGCGGATCACCGGGGACATCCCGGTGGGACTCGGCATGGGGAGCTCCACCAGTGATGTCATCGCCGTCGTGCGCGCGGTCGCGGACTCCTACGGGGTGCGGCTGGCACCCGGTACCGTCGCCCGGCTGGCAGTGCGCGCCGAACTGGCCTGCGACCCGCTGATGCTCGACGCCCGCCCGGCGCTCTTCGCCCAGCGCGAGGGGCGGGTGCTGGAGGTCCTCGGCCCCCGCCTGCCGCCGCTGGTCGTCGTGGGCTGCGCCCTGGGCGGGGGCTCGCCCGTGGACACCCTCGCCCTGCCGGCGCGTACGTACGACGAGAGCGAGGTGCGCGCCTTCGAACGGCTGCGCGCCCTGCTGCGGCGGGCCGTGGCCAAGGGCGACGCGGCCCTGCTGGGCCAGGTCGCGACCGCCAGCGCGCGACGGGGCCAACAACTCCTGCGTCACCCGGAGTTCGACACGCTGGCCGGCATCGGCCGGCGGCTCGGGGCCCTGGGGGTCCAGATCGCGCACAGCGGTGCGGTGGCCGGTCTGCTCCTCGACCCGGCGGCCCCGGGCCTGCACCACCGGATCCGCGGCTGCGTGCGGGCCCTGGACAGCAACGGCATCGCCGCGACCCGCGTCTTCACGACCTTCCCACCCCTCCCGCCCCTCCCGACGACCCAGGAGTTCTCCAGTGGACCAGCACATTGCGGAGGCCGTCGGCCGTCCCGACCTGATACGCCTCGACGACCGGCTCGTCTGCCTGCGCTTTGAAACCATGAAGGTCGTCTCCGCCCTCGCCGCGGTCCGCCACCTGCTCGACACGGGGGTGGTGCGGCGCGGGGACACGCTGCTGGACAGCTCCAGCGGGATCTACGCGTACGCCCTCGCGCTGGCCTGCCACCGCCACGGGATGCGCTGCCACATCGTCGGATCGACGACCGTCGACCGCACGCTCTGCGCCCAACTGGCCGTGCTCGGGGCGACGCTGGAGCGGATGGAGCCCTGCGAGGACCTGAAGTTGGACCAGAAGCGGCGGGTCGAGCGCATCCACGAGATCCTCGCGGAGCACCCCGAGTACCACTGGATGCGGCAGTACCACGACGACATCCACTACCTGGGCTACCGGGCGGTGGCCGAGCGGATCCGGCGGTCGACCGGCGGGGACGCCCTGACCCTGGTCGGCGGGGTCGGCTCGGGCGCCTCCACCGGGGCCCTCGCCCGCTATCTGAGGGAGGACTCCCCCGATGTCGAACTCGTCGGTGTGCAGCCCTTCGGCAGTGTCACCTTCGGCTCCGAGCACGTGGCCGACCCCGAGATCATCATCGCCGGGATCGGCAGCTCCATCCCCTTCGGGAACGTCAGCCACGCGTCCTACGACACGCTCCACTGGATCTCCTTCGACGCCGCGCTGTCCGGCAGCGTCGACCTGTTGCGGCGGCACGCGGTCTTCGCCGGCCTGTCCACCGGGGCCGGTTACCTCGCCGCCCGCTGGGAACGGGCCCGGGCGCCGCAACGCACGGTCCTCTTCATCGCCGCCGACACCGGCCACCGGTACGTGGACGGCGTGTACGCCCGCCACCGGGAAGCGGCCGCCGTCGACTCCCTGACGCCGCACCAGGTCACGGATCGGGCCGAACTCGCGCTCCCCTGGTCCCGGATGCGCTGGAACCGGGCCCCGGACGCACGGCCGACCGATCGGCCCCGTCCACCGACCCGTTCAGCCATCAGTCACGAATGATCGATCCGATCGCGCCGCTCCGCCCCGTACCCGATTCCTCGGCCGTGTGGAACTCGGGGCAGGTGGCCCTCGGGGCGGCGTCCCGGGACGGATCACCGGCCGGTGGCCGCGTGGGCGGCGGTCCCGTCGACGCCGTCCGGTGGTGCGGGTCCGACGATGTCCTACCCGCCTACCCGCCTACCCGCCGTCGCGGATCGCGTTCACGAGTCCCGTGACGAGATTCGCCCGCTCCGCCATGGCATCGACCACCAGGTACTCGTGGTCGGCATGGGCACCACCGCCGACCGCTCCCAGGCCGTCGAGCGTAGGAACCCCCAACGCGCCCGTGAAGTTGCCGTCGCTGCCGCCACCGACCGCCTTGCCCTCGATGCCGGGGAGCAGTCGCCGCGCCATCTCGAACAACCCCGCCGACGCCGACTCCGGCATCGGGGGTCGGCCCACGGCTCCCCGAACCACGATCTCCGCCCCGTCCAAGTGCGGCGCCAATGCCGCCATCGCCGCCTCGACGCGCTCCTTCTCCCCGGCCGACTCGACCCGGACGTCGACCAACACCGTCGCCTCCGCCGGAACGACGTTGTCCGAGGTTCCCGCCGAGGCCACGGTCGGCGTCACCGTCGTCCCGATCTCCGGCCGGCCGAGCGCCACGAGGTCCAGTACCTGCTGCGCCGCCTCGACCAGCGCGTTCACGCCCGCCTCCGGCTCCAACCCGGCATGCGCCGCCCGCCCCTTGACGACCACCTCGAACGTGCCGCACCCCTTGCGACCAGTCTTCAGGCCCCCGCCATCGGCTGCGCCCTCGAACACGAGCACCACGCCGCAAGCGCGGGCCCGCTCCTCGATCAGAGCCCGGGAGGAACCGGAACCGACCTCCTCGTCGGCGGTCACCAGGACCTCCACTCCCGACAGGTCATCCAGGGCCGCCAGGCCGTGAACGGCCTGGACGAGACCCCCGAGCATGTCGAAGACGCCGGGGCCCGTCGCGTGCCCGCCCTCCACCCGGAAGGGGCGGCGCGCCAACGTGCCCAGCGGGAAGACCGTGTCGTGGTGACCGAGGATCAGCACCCGGGGATCGCCTCCGCCCGACCAGTACACGTGCGGGCCGGCCTGGCTCTCCACCAGGGCGGCCCGCCCGCCCAGTCGGCTCTCGATGACCGCCGCCACGGCACGGGCCGAGGCGTTCAGCGCATCGAGGTCGCGCGACGGGGACTCGACCTCCACGAGCGTGCGCAGGTCCTCGAGCATCGCGTCAACGCTCACGGCAGTGCTCTGGTACATCCTCATGTCCTCACGGTACGGGGTACACCCGGCGGCCCCCGGAAGCACCGCGTCGACCGACGGCTTCAGCGCGCGCATCGTCGGCGAGATCCAGGTGGTCCACGCGGTCCACGCGGTCCGCTGAGGCGGTGAGGCTGCTGGAGGGCACGCGGCCCGGTGCGGGTCAGAGTCGGATGACCGTGGGGGCCGCGCCCGGAATGCCCGCGGCCAGCAGCACCTCCCACAGCGCGTGCTCGCCGTACTGGAGGTAGACCGCCTGGTTGAGGTGGCCGCGGGTGTCGAGCTCGTACTCGCGGACGGCGATGCGAACGCTGAACGGCTGGGGCACGTCAGTGCGTCCCTTCCTTGTTCCGTGTGGCCTACGGTGGTTCGGTCAGGTCGTGCGGTGCGGGCTGTATGAACGTGGCCCGTGGGCCGTCACGGTAGTTGGTGAGAGCGGCGTCGATCGGACCCGAGGAACAGGTGAGGACCGCATGACCCGCACCACCCCGCCCCGCCCGGTCGACGCCGAGGCCCTGTTCCCCGCCCTCGGTGACCATCGCCGTACCAGCACGCGCCTCCACCCGCGCCCCGGCACACCGAAGGCCGACGAGAGCTCGGTGGCCGGGCCGCTCCTGTGGCCCGCCGCTGAACCGTGGCCCGTGTGCACCGCCGTCCACCCCAAGGGCGGCGGGCACCGGCTGTCCGACGTGCGCCTCCAGCGGCGGATCCTCGACGAGGCATGGCACCGCACCCCCGCTACGGGTCCCACCGATGCGGAACGCGCGGTCCTGGAGAGCCTCCAGCCAGGACCGCACGCCCCGCACATCGCGGACGCGGACCCGATTCCGCTGCTCGCCGCCGCGCAGCTCTTCGCCCGCGACGTCCCCGACCTGACCGGACCGGACGGTTGTGACCTGCTCCAGGTCCTCTGGTGTCCTTTCGAAGTGCACGGCCCCGACCGGACCATCGAGGTCGTGCTGAAGTGGCGGCGCTCCCAGGACGTGGGCGAGGTCCTCGGCGTGATCCCTGAACCCGTAGTGGTGGGCAGGGCCGAATGCGTCCCGAACACGTGCGTGCTCCACCCCGAACAAGTGGTGGAGCACGAGTACGAGGGTCTGCTGGACGAGGACCTCCAGGAGGCCATCGAAGTGTGGGAGGGGGGAGACGACGAAGAGGACGATGACGCCTTCGACTCCTCCGCCACGGCCGTCTTCGACACGTACGAGGAGTACGAGGCCGCCATGGCCACCGCGCGCGCGGACCAGGATAACGAGGTGGCCTACCGGGGCGATCTGTCCATCGCGCCCGGCTGGAAGGTCGGCGGCTTCGCCTCGTGGCACCTCACCGACCCGGCGCACATCGATTGCGGAGTCTGCGGAGCACCGATGCCTCCGTTGCTCACGGTGGCCGTCAGCGAATGGGACGGGGCCTCGGAGAGCTGGATCCCGTTGGAGGACAAGGACTCCCTACCGGACAGCCGCATCAGCGACCCCACCGGTGTCTACCTCGGCCGTGGCCTCATGCGCGTCCACACCTGCCCCACCACCCCGGCGCACCCGCACCGGCTCAGCTTCCAGTAGGCGGCCCGCGTGCCGCCCGGTGGTCAGGCGTGGTTGACCGGGAGGACGTCCGGGGAGAGGGCGCCCGCGCGGGCCGCGGCCGAGGTCATCCGCTTGCGGTGGTGGCGGCGGCAGAGGACCTCGTACCCGATCTCGCCCGCCGGGCGGTTGACGTCGCCGACCACCACCTGGGCGCCCTCGACCACCATCTCGCCGCCCACCGTACGGGCGTTGTGCGTGGCGCGGGCACCGCACCAGCACAGGGCCTCCACCTGGAGCTGCTCCAGTCGGTCCGCCAGCTCGATCAGCCGCTGCGAACCCGGGAACAGCTTCGTCCGGAAGTCCGTCGTGATGCCGAAGGCGAAGACGTCCATGTCCAAGTCGTCCACGATGCGCGCCAGTTGGTCGATCTGGACGGGGGCCAGGAACTGGGCCTCGTCCACGATCACGTAGTCCGCCCTGCCGCCCTGGGAGATCTGCGCCACCAAGTACGCGTACAGGTCCATGCCCTCCGGCGCCTCGACCGCCTCCGTCACCAGGCCGAGCCGGGACGAGAGCTTGCCCTCGCCCGCCCTGTCGTCACGGGTGAAGATCACGCCCTGGAGTCCCCGCGCGTCACGGTTGTGGGCGATCTGGAGCGCCAGGGTGCTCTTTCCGCAGTCCATCGTTCCGGAGAAGAACACCAGCTCGGGCATGGGAAGTACGGGACCTTTCGGGACGTGGGAGGGACGCAGGTGACGGGCGGTGGGCCGGGCGGCCGGGCGGAGAAGGTCAGGTGCGGATTTCGAGCAGCGGGACGAGCTGCTCCGCCGCGGTCATCGAGCCGTGCATTCCGGCGAGGGCGGATTCGTTCGGCTCGTTGCGCGAGGCAGTGATCGCGACATCGGCCTGGGCGGCCGCCACCACGTCGCCGATGCGTCCGAGCACGCGCTCGTCGCACTCCCCCGGCGCGCCGAACCAGCCGAGTTCCAGGGCCTCTTCGCGGCTCGCGACCCAGAACCGGTCGCCGAGCACCTCGCGCCACACGGTCAGTACGTCGGCCTCGGCGCCCGGCACCGCGTACACGTGCCGGGCCCGGCCCTCGCCGCCCAGCAGCGCGACGCCGGCGCTCAGCTCCCAGTCCTCGTCGAAGTCGATCCGGGAGTCCTCGTCGAAGGGGACGTCGACCATGCCGTGGTCCGCGGTCACGTACAGGGCGGTGCGCGGCGGCAGTTGCTCGGCGAGCCGCTGGACGAGCCGGTCCACGTACATCAGCTGGCCGCGCCACGCGTCGGAGTCCACGCCGTGCCGGTGGCCGGCCCCGTCGAGCTCGCTGAAGTAGGTGTAGACGAGCGAGCGGTCACCGGCCGCGAGGCGCTCGGCCGCCAGGTCCATCCGCTCCTCGCCGGTCATCCGGCCGAGGAAGGTGCCGCCACTCAGCGCGATCTTGGTGAGCGGGGTGGTCTGGAAGGCGGGCGAGGACACCTGTGCGGTCGCCACCCCGGCCTTGTCGGCCTGCTGGAAGACGGTCGGGTACGGCTGCCAGGGCTTCGGCGAGGTCCACGGGTGCCAGCGGAGCTGGTTCATGAGTTCGCCCGTGGCGGGGTTGCGGACGGCGTAGCCGGGCAGGCCGTGGCGGGCCGGCGGCAGGCCGGTGCCCACGGAGGCGAGCGAGGTGGCGGTGGTCGCCGGGAAGCCCGCGGTGATCGGGCGGCCGGTGCCGCCGCGCGAGCTGCCGAGCAGGGAGGTGAGGTACGGGGCCTCGTCCGGGTGCGCCTTGATCTGCTCCCAACCCATGCCGTCGACCAGGAACACGCAGTTCCGGTCGGCCGGGGTCAGCTCGGTGATGGCGGCGGTGAACCCGGGGACGCCCTGGCCCGCCACGAGCGTGGGCAGCAGGTCGGCGAGCGACCCGACGCCGTACTCCGGGACGGGGGCGCCCGCCAGGTCCAGCAGCTCCGGCTCGGGCCACTCCTGTGCCGCGGAGTACGCCATCAGCGGGCGGAGGGGGAAGACGTCGCCGCGGTGGCCTCGCTGAGGGCCTGAGCGAAGACCAGGGTCTGGCGCACCGCCTCCGGCCCGTCGCCGGCTTCGCTGACCCGCAGGCTGAGGTCGTCGGCGGTGGAGTTGCCGGTGTAACCGTGGTCGGAGTCGCAGTTCGGGTCGCCGCAGGCGGCCGGCTCCAGGTCGATCCGGGAGACGGCGCCCCAGCCGATGGTCAGGACGACCTCGCGGGGCAGGGTGCCGGGGGTGTAGGACTCCGGGTTGGCGACGACGCGGCTCAGCACCACGGAGGAGATGCTGGACAGCTTGACCGACTCGGTGGAGGTGGTCGCGTACGGGGAGGGGGATCCGGCGTCGGCGGCCTGCTCGTCGGTGTGGCTGACGATGAAGCGGTTGCCGGTCAGGACCAGCACGGTGACGTGACGGCGCACCTCGTTGGAGTCGAAGGTCGTCTCCTGGTGGACCAGGTACGACGAGATCGGCTCGCCGCCCACCGCGGCCTCCACGGCCTCGGCCACGAGGGCCGGGTAGTAGCCGCTGCGCTCGATCGCCGTGCGCAGCCCCTGGGTCGTCGTACCGGATTTCGCCATGAGGTCCATCCTAAGGCCCGTACGGGCCCCTCAGGCCGCGCCGTACCCGGTCAGTAACTGGGGAGGGTCCGGGGGCCGAGATCGCCGCGGGCCGGCGGGTGGGCGACGCGGACGGTGGCGCTGAGCACGGAGACGCCTTCGGCGGCGACCACGACGGGCTCCAGTGAGACGCCGATCACCTCGGGGTGGTCGTCCACGAGGCGGGACAGCCGCAGGAGCAGTTCCTCCAGGGCGGGGGTGTCCACGGGATCGCTGCCGCGCCAGCCGAACAGGAGGGGTGCGGTCCGGATGGATCGGATCAGTCCGGCGGCATCCCGGTCGGTGGTCGGGACGAGCCGGTGCGCGGTGTCGCCGAGCAGCTCGGAAGCGACGCCGGCGAGCCCGAAGGAGAGGACGGCGCCCGCGGCGGGGTCGATGACGGAGCGGACGACGGTGTCCACCCCGCGCGCCACCATGGCCTGCACCACGGGCTGGAGCTCGGCCGGCTTGCCCAGCGCGTCGGTGAGCTCCTCGTACGAGCGCCTCAGCTCGGCCTCGTTCGTGAGGTCGAGGCGTACGCCGCCCAGGTCCGCGCGGTGCCGCAGGTGCGGCGCGGTGGTCTTGAGCGCCACCGGGTAGCCCAGCACCGCGGCGGCGCGGACCGCCGCGTCGGCGCTCGGCGCGGGCAGGGTGGGCAGGACGCGGATCCCGTAGCCGGCGAGCAGCTGGCGGGCGTCCCGGTCGGTCAGGGTCAGCACGGCGCCGGGGTCGACGTCCGTCAGCAGCCCGGCCAGCCGGTCCGCGGTCCCGGCCTCGTCGATGTCCTCGTACTCGGGGACCCGCCCGTCGTCGTCGGCGGCGGCCCGGCGCCACTGCCCGTACCGGACGGCCTCGGCGACGGCCTTGACCGCCCGCTCGGCGGCGGGGTAGCTGGGGATGCTGTCGCCGGCGGCGGACAGCGGACCGGCCGGTGCGGGGGGCGCGGGGTCCGCCACGGGGCCCCAGTTCCGGGGCGGGGCGGAATGCGGGGCGCCGCGCACGGCGGACAGGGCTTCGACGAGCTCGGCGAGCTCGACGTGGACCACCGCGACCGGCTTGCCCGGGTACTCGGCCACGGCTTCGCGCAGGGCACCGGCCAGGTCGTCCGCCGGAGCGTCCTCGCTCACCCACGGGATGGCCGTGACCACCACCGCGTCGCAGTCCTCGGAGCGCAGCGCGTCGGTCAGGGCGGCGCGGAAGTCCGCCGGCGCGGCCGCCGTCGTCAGGTCCAGCGGCGGCAGCGGCCGCAGGCCCTGGGTGAGGCAGGCGTCGTAGGTGAGGATCCCGAGGGATTCGGAGTTGCCGAGGATCGCGATCCGGGGACCGGCTGGCAGCGGCTGCGCCGCGAGCAGGAGGCCTACGTCCACCAGCTCGGTGACCGTGTCGACGCGGATGACGCCGGCCTGGCGCAGCAGCGCGGAGACGGTGGCCTCCGGGAGTCGGGTGTCGGGGACGACGTGCCCGGCCGGGCTGTGCCGGCCGCCCTTGGCGACGACCACCGGCTTGACGGCCGCGGTCCGGCGGGCGAGCCGGGTGAACTTGCGCGGGTTGCCGAGGGTTTCGAGGTAGAGCAGGGCGACGTCGGTTGCCCCGTCGTCGTACCAGTACTGGAGGATGTCGTTCCCGGACACGTCGGCGCGGTTGCCCGCGGAGACGAAGGAGGAGAGGCCCTCGCCGCGCCGGAGCAGGGCCGAGAGCAGGGCGATCCCGATCGCCCCGGACTGCGTGAACAGGCCGATCCGGCCGCGCGTCGGCATCGGCGCGGGGGTCAGGGAGGCGTTGAGTTCCACCTCCGGCGCGGTGTTGATCACGCCGTAGGCGTTCGGTCCGATCAGCCGCATCCCGTACGAGCGCACCTGCCGCACCAGTTCGCGCTGGCGGGCGAGTCCGGCCGGGCCGCTCTCCCCGTACCCGGCGGACAGGACGACGAGCCCCTGCACCCCGTGCTCGCCGCAGGCGGCCACCGCTTCGGGTACCCGGTCGGCCGGGACCGCGATCACCGCGAGGTCGACCGGGGCGGCGATGGCTTCGATGGTCCGGTAGGCCCGCACGCCGTCGAGCAGGTCGCGGGTGACGGCCTCGTTGACGGCGTACAGGTGGCCGTGGAAGCCGCTGTCGCGCAGGTTGCGCAGTGCGGCCGCGCCCACTCCTGCACCGGAGCGGCTGACTCCGACGACGGCCACCGAGCCGGGGGCGAGCAGCCGCTGGACCGAGTGTGCCTCGGCGCGCTGTTCGCGGGCGCGCTGCACGGCGAGGGACTCGGCGGTGGGTTCGAGGTCGAGGGTGAGGTGGACGGAGCCGTCCTCGAAGCTGCGCTTCTGCTGGTAACCGGCGTCCGTGAAGACTTTGATCATCTTGGTGTTGGCGGGCAGCACCTCGGCGGCGAACCGCCGGATGCCGCGCTCGCGGGCCACCGCGCCGATGTGTTCGAGGAGGGTGGAGGCGACCCCGCGGCCCTGGTGGGCGTCCTGGACGAGGAAGGCGACCTCGGCCTCGTCGGCGGGTCCGGAGGCGGGCCGGCCGTCGGCGCCGATGCGGTCGTAGCGGACGGTGCCGATGAACTCCCCGCCGATGGTGGCGGCGAGCCCGACCCGGTCCACGTAGTCGTGGTGCGTGAAGCGGTGCACGTCACGGTCGGAGAGCCGGGGGTAGGGAGCGAAGAACCGGTAGTACTTCGACTCGTCCGAGACCTGCTCGTAGAAGCTGACGAGCCGGCCCGCGTCCTCGGTGGTGATGGGCCGGATCCGGGCGGTGCCGCCGTCGCGCAGGACGACATCGGCTTCCCAGTGGGCCGGGTACGAGGGGTCCGACTCGATGGTCATGGGCCTACCTTACGGCCGGATCGGGCCGTCGAACCCTCGCGCGGCGCCGAGGCATGACGGGACGAACCAGGGCAAGCTGGGGAAGGCCGAACGGCGGAAAATTCAGGCCGGAGGTAGGCCCGAGCATTCCGGGTGCCATGAGAGACTGGTCTAGACAACCGTAAGAACCTGAAGGGCATCACCATGGCAGAGCGCCGCGTCAACGTTGGTTGGGCCGAGGGCCTGCACGCTCGTCCCGCCTCGATCTTCGTCCGTGCGACGACCGCTTCCGGCGTCCCGGTGACCATCGCGAAGTCCGGCGGCGACCCCGTCAACGCCGCCTCCATGCTGGCGGTCCTGGGCCTCGGCGCCCAGGGTGGCGAGGAGATCGTCCTCGCCTCCGAGGCCGAGGGTGCGGACGCCGCGCTCGACCGCCTCGCGAAGCTGGTCGCCGAGGGTCTCGAGGAGCTCCCCGAGACCGTCTGACCCTTCGGGTTCCACTTCACGCGCGAAGCCGCGGCCCCGATCCGGGGGGGCCGCGGCTTCGTCGTTCGCCAGAGCCCGGACCGAGGAGCCGAGCCGGACCCCGCCCCGGGGACGGTCGCGCGCTCGGGGCGACCCGGGAGCCGGGCTCCGGGCCCGCCCCATGCGCTCACCCCGCGGGACCGCGGCCCCGCGGGACCGCGCACCACGAAGAAATCCCGCTCGGCGAAAAAGGCCCGCCGAAATCCAGCCCGGCGCACGCCGAATCAAGCTCGGCCAGAATTCCGCACGGGGAATTGTTTCAACCCAACAACCCAACACAGACCGGCCACCGTACGGCGAATTCGAGCGATCCCACCCTTTGTATACGGCTCCTGTTAATGTCGGCCGCTCGACATGTTTACGGCAGGTTGCGAAGTGCTCACCGCCGGGCGGCGCCGCAGCCGGTGCGCCCCCGCCGCACGGTCGGCGTGGACCGCGGTCAGCGCCCGCGCCCGTTCGGCGTCGCCGCGCGCCACCGCGTCCACGATCGCCCCGTGCTCCGCCCAGGACTCCACGGGCCGGGCCGGCGCCTCCACCACGTACATCCACGCGATCTTGTGCCGCATCTGCGTGAGCAGCGCGATCAGCCCGGGGCTGCCGGAGGACTGTGCGAGCGTCTCGTGGAACCAGCCGCCCAGGGACCGCAGGTCCTCGCCCTGGCCCCGCCTGGCCCGCTCCTGCCCCAGCCTGACCAGCCCGCGCAGCACCTTGAGGTGCGCGTCGGTGCGCCGGCGGGCGGCCCTCGCGGCGGCGAGCGGCTCCAGGAGCATCCGCAGCTCCAACAGGTCCGCGGCCTCCTGCTCGGTCGGCTCCGCCACACAGGCCCCCGCGTGCCGCCGCGTGGTCACGAACCCCTCGGACTCCAGGGTCCGCAGGGCCTCGCGCACCGGGACGCGCGAGACCCCGTACCGGCGGGCCAGCACCTCCTCGGTCAGCCGGCCGCCCGGCTCGAACACCCCGGAGACGATGTCGTCGCGGATTGCCGTGCATACCGCGTGCGCAGGAATACGCAAGACCGAACCTCCGCCTATTTCCGACTGCCACCCTCATTGCACGCACATGCGCGTGCTGCGACTCTATTGCAACACACGATAATTTCCGAGAGCGGCCGGAAATACGAAACATTTGCACAAAGACGCAACACACAAAGACCCCGGCTCGGGGAGCCGGGGTCTTCGGTGAAGCGGTGCGAGGCGGTGTCAGAGGCTGACGCCGTGCGAGCGCAGGTACGAAATCGGGTCGATGTCCGAGCCGTACTGCGAACCCGTGCGGGCCTCGAAGTGCAGGTGCGGGCCGCTGGAGTTGCCGGTGGAGCCCGACAGGCCGATCTGCTGGCCCGGGGTGACCTGCTGGCCGACGGAGACGTTCAGCGAGGTCATGTGCCCGTACTGGGTGTAGGTGCCGTCGTTGTGCTTGATGACGACGTTGTTGCCGTACGCGCCGCCCCAGCCGGCCTCGACGACGGTACCGAGGCCCACCGCGTGGACCGAGGTGCCGGAGGCGGCGTGGAAGTCGATGCCGGTGTGGGAGCCGGAGGACCACATGCCGCCGCCCGCGTGGTACTGCGTGCTGACGTACGAGCCGTCCACCGGGGCGACGAAGGTGTTGAGGCGCTTGCGCTCCTCCTCGCGGGCGGCGCGCTCGGCGGCCTCGCGCTCGACCTTCGCCTTGGCCTCGGCGAGGCGCTTGGCCTCCGCGGCCCGCTGCTTCGCGTCGGCCTCGGCCTGCGCCTTGACGGCGTCCTGCTCGGCGACGCGGTGCTGGGACTCGGCCTGGTCGGCTATGTCGCCCGCGAGGTCCTCGGCGACGACCACGGCACCCAGGCCGTTGTCCTGGCCGATGGTGCTGCTGTGGTTGTCCGCGGCGAAGGCCGGGCCGGCGAGGGAGCCGACGACGCCCGTGGTGGCGATCGCGGCGATACCGGCGTAACCGGCGGTCTTCTTGCTCAGGCGGCTGGAGCCACGGTGCTTACCGGTACCAGCGGGACGACTGCCAAGCGCCATGAAGGGGTTGATCCTTTCCTTCCTTCTCGCCTACCGGGTTAGCTGACGGGTTCGGAGCAGGAAGGTCTCCTACGGACCTCCTCTTGCGAGGGGGTCCGATTCACCCCAGGGACTCATGTGGGTCCCCGGCTCCCCAGGCTCGCGCCTGACGGGGACTCGGCGATCGCTGTCCGGTGCCGCGGGTGCGGCGAGTACAACTGACGGGCAGCACGGCCGACGCTAGGCGGATCATCAGTCAATCGCCAAACAGACACGGCTTTTTGTTGCGTACGCCACACCGCATACAAGCAACCTCGCCATTAAACGGACAAAAGGGGTTCCGGCGACAAGTCGCCAGAACCCCTTGCTGAAACCTTCAGCCGACCCTCAATGAGCCGTCATCCTCCGGTCAGTTGGAGACGACCGTGACCTCTCCGATCCCCAGGGCCCGCACGGGCTCCTCGATCAGCGCCGCGTCGCCCACCAGGACGGTGACCAACCGGTCCGCGGGGAAGGCCTGGACGACCGCCGTGGTCGCCTCCACCGTGCCCGTCGCGGCGAGCTGGGCGTACAACTGCGCCTGGTAGTCGTCCGGCAGTT
Source organism: Streptomyces sp. NBC_01439 (assembly GCF_036227605.1). GTDB lineage: Bacteria > Actinomycetota > Actinomycetes > Streptomycetales > Streptomycetaceae > Streptomyces. The sequence continues at coordinate 2,906,679 of NZ_CP109487.1, forward strand.
CTTGCTCGACCTGATCGGCGAGGGTGCCTGCGACCGAGGCCGCCGTCTCGAACTTCAGCGGGGCCACGCCCACCAGGTTCTGCACGGCGACATCGCGTTCGGCGTCGGTCAGACCGCCCTCCGCGAGGGTGCGCAGCACCTTCCAGAGGTCCTCCAGCGCCGGTCCCGTGTTCGGGGTGTCCACCGAGCCGCTGATGGCGAGCATCGAGGCGCCCTTGCCGTCCGCGGTGGAGCGCAGCACCTGGCCGAAGGCGCGCACGCCGTAGGTGTACCCCTTCTCCTCGCGCAGCACCTTGTCCAGGCGCGAGGTGAGGGTGCCGCCCAAGCAGTACGTGCCCAGCGCCTGGGCCGCCCACACCCGGTCGTGGCGGTCCGCCCCGATCCGGCCGATCAGCAGCTGCGTCTGGACCGCGCCGGGCCGGTCGACGATGACCACGCGGCCGGTGTCGTCGGCGGTCACCGGCGGCACCGGGAGGGCGGCGGCCGTGTTGCCCGTCCAGGTGCCCAGGGTGTCCGCCAGCACGGCGTCCAGGTCGATGCCGGTCAGGTCGCCGACGACCACCGCGGTGGCGGTGGCGGGGCGCACGTGGGCCTCGTAGAAGGCGCGCACGGCGGCGGAGTCGATCCGGGCGACCGTCTCCTCGGTGCCCTGGCGCGGCCGGGACATCCGCAGGGTGGCCGGGAAGAGCTCCTTGGAGAGCTGCTGGGCGGCGCGGCGCTGCGGGTTGGCCAGCTCGTGCGGGATCTCGTCGAGCCGGTTGCGCACCAGCCGGTCGACCTCGGCGTCGGCGAAGGCGGGGGCGCGCAGCGCCTCGGCGAGCAGGCCCAGTGCCTTGGGCAGCCGGGAGGCCGGGACCTCCAGCGAGACCCGCAGGCCGGGGTGGTCGGCGTGCGCGTCCAGGGTGGCGCCGCAGCGCTCCAGCTCGGCCGCGAACTCCTCGGCGGAGTGCTTGTCGGTGCCCTCGGAGAAGGCCCGCGCCATGATGGTCGCCACGCCGTCCAGGCCCTCGGGCTCGGCGTCGAGCGGGGCGGCGAGGTTGACCTCGACCGCGACGACCTGCTGGCCCGGCCGGTGGCAGCGCAGCAGGGTCAGCCCGTTGGACAGCTGTCCGCGGTCGGGGGCCGGAAAGGCCCACGGCTGCGGTTCGCCGGCCCGCGGGCGCGGGTGGAAGGTCATCGTGACGGCTGCCGTGTCGCTCACTGCTCCGCCCCTTCGTTCTCGTCGGAGTCGTCGGACTCGTCGTGCTGGTCGGACTCGTCGGCCGCGAGCGGCTCGTAGACGAGCACCGCGCGGTTGTCCGGGCGCAGTCGGGCCGCGGCCACGGCCTGTACCTCCTCGGCGGTGACGTCGAGGACGCGCTGGACGGCGGTCAGCGCCAGCTGCGGGTCGCCGAACAGCACCGCGAAACGGCACAGTTCGTCGGCGCGGCCGGCCACCGTGCTCAGCCGGTCCAGCCACTCGCGCTCCAGCTGTGCCTGGGCGCGCTCCATCTCCTCGGCCGTCGGGCCCTCGGCGGCGAACCGCGCGAGCTCCTCGTCCACGGCCGCCTCGATGGCGGGGATCTCGACCCCGCTGGAGGTCTTGACGTCCAGCCAGCCCAGCGAGGGGGCCCCGGCCAGGCGCAGCATGCCGAAGCCGGCCGCGACGGCGCTCTGGTCGCGGCGCACCAGCCGGTTGTGCAGCAGCGAGGACTCGCCGCCGCCCAGGATGGTCAGCGCCACGTCCGCGGCGTCGCACTCGCGGGTGCCGTCGTGCGGCAGCCGGTAGGCGGCCATCAGCGCACGCGCCGGGACCTCCTCGACGATCTCCTCGCGCAGCTGCTCCCCGATGACGTCGGGCAGCGATCCGTCGCGGGGCGGCTGCTTGCCGTCGTGCGCGGGGATGGTGCCGAAGTACTTCTCGACCCAGGCGAGCGTCTGCTCGGGGTCGATGTCCCCGACGACCGAGAGCACCGCGTTGTTCGGCGCGTAGTACGTGCGGAAGAAGGTGCGCGCGTCCTCCAGGGAGGCGGCGTCCAGGTCGGCCATGGAGCCGATCGGGGTGTGGTGGTACGGGTGGCCCTCGGGGTACGCCAGGGCGGTGAGCTTCTCGAACGCCGTGCCGTAGGGAACGTTGTCGTACCGCTGACGGCGCTCGTTCTTGACGACATCGCGCTGGTTCTCCATGGACTCGTCGTCCAGGGCGGCCAGCAGCGACCCCATCCGGTCCGCCTCCAGCCAGAGCGCGAGCTCCAGCTGGTGGGTCGGCATCGTCTCGAAGTAGTTGGTGCGCTCGAAGCTGGTGGTGCCGTTGAGGGAACCGCCGGCGCCCTGGACCAGTTCGAAGTGCCCGTTGCCGGGTACGCTCGCCGATCCCTGGAACATCAGGTGCTCGAAGAGGTGAGCCAGGCCGGTGCGTCCCTTGACTTCGTGGCGCGAGCCGACGTCGTACCAGAGGCAGACCGCGGCGACCGGGGTCAGGTGGTCCTCGGACAGCACCACGCGAAGGCCGTTGGCCAGCCGGTGCTCGGTCGCTGTCAGGCCGCCGGAGCCGGCCTGGGCTGTGGCCGTGTGACCCATGGGCATGTGGTCCCTTCGATCGCGATGCAGAGATTTCTTATCGACCTGCCACTGTATGCAAGCGCGCCGACCGCCGGATAAGTTCCCGGGTCACTCCCCCGCACTCCGTCCGGGGGACCCCCGGGGTCGGAGTCGGCGTTGTCGGTGCGTCGGGCCACAATGGTCCGCGTCGTACCCTCGCCGGACACCACAAGACCGCCAGACCCAGTCAGACCCAGCCAGACCCCCCGCCCGACACCCAGCACACCCCATTTTGGTTAAGGAGCCGCGCAGCGATGGCCCGCCGCAGCACGAAGACCCCGCCGCCGGAGGATTTCGAGGAGAAGATCCTCGACATCGACGTCGTCGACGAAATGCAGGGCTCCTTCCTCGAGTACGCGTACTCGGTGATCTACTCCCGTGCCCTGCCCGACGCCCGGGACGGCATGAAGCCGGTGCACCGGCGCATCGTGTACCAGATGAACGAGATGGGCCTGCGCCCCGACCGCGGCTACGTGAAGTGCGCCCGTGTCGTCGGCGAGGTCATGGGCAAGCTCCACCCGCACGGTGACGCGTCGATCTACGACGCCCTCGTGCGCATGGCCCAGCCCTTCTCCATGCGGCTGCCGCTGGTCGACGGCCACGGCAACTTCGGCTCGCTCGGCAACGACGACCCGCCGGCCGCGATGCGTTACACCGAGTGCAAGATGGCCGACGCCACCTCGCTGATGACGGAGTCGATCGACGAGGACACCGTCGACTTCACCGCCAACTACGACGGCCAGGAGCGGGAGCCGGTCGCCCTGCCCGCCGCGTACCCGAACCTGCTGGTCAACGGCGCGTCCGGGATCGCGGTCGGCATGGCCACCAACATGCCCCCGCACAACCTCGGCGAGGTCATCGCGGCCGCCCGCCACCTGATCCGGTACCCGCAGGCGGACCTCGAGGCGCTGATGCGCTTCGTACCGGGTCCCGATCTGCCCACCGGCGGCCGGATCGTCGGGCTCTCGGGCATCAAGGACGCCTACGAGAAGGGCCGCGGCACCTTCAAGATCCGTGCGACGGTGGCCGTGGAGGACGTGACGGCGCGCCGCAAGGGCCTGGTCGTCACCGAACTGCCCTTCACGGTCGGCCCCGAGAAGGTCATCGCGAAGATCAAGGACCTGGTCGGCTCGAAGAAGCTCCAGGGCATCGCCGACGTCAAGGACCTCACCGACCGCTCGCACGGCCTGCGCCTGGTCATCGAGATCAAGAACGGCTTCCACCCGGAGGCCGTGCTGGAGCAGCTTTACAAGCTGACGCCGATGGAGGAGTCCTTCGGCATCAACAACGTGGCGCTGGTGGACGGGCAGCCCCTGACGCTGGGCCTCAAGGAGCTGCTGGAGGTCTACCTCGACCACCGCTTCGAGGTCGTCCGGCGGCGCAGCGAGTTCCGCCGCACCAAGCGCCGGGACCGGCTGCACCTGGTCGAGGGCCTGCTGGTGGCGCTCCTCGACATCGACGAGGTCATCCGGCTCATCCGGGACAGCGACAACTCCGCGCAGGCCAAGTCCCGGCTGATGGAGCGGTTCTCGCTGAGCGAGATCCAGACCCAGTACATCCTGGACACGCCGCTGCGCCGACTCACCCGGTTCGACCGGATCGAGCTGGAGTCCGAGCGCGACCGGCTGACGGGCGAGATCGACGAGCTGACCGGGATCCTGGAGTCGGACAGCGAGCTGCGCAAGCTGGTCTCCGCGGAACTGGCCGCGGTCGCGAAGAAGTTCGGCACCGAGCGCCGTACGGTGCTGCTGGAGTCCGCGGGCACCGCGGTGGCGGCCGTTCCGCTCGAGGTCGCGGACGACCCGTGCCGGGTGCTGCTGTCCTCCACGGGCCTGCTGGCCCGCACGGCGAACGGCGAGGCGCTGCCGGAGGAGGAGGGCGGCGCCCGCGCCAAGCACGACCTGATCGTCTCGCAGGTCGCCGCGACCGCCCGGGCCGATGTCGGCGCGGTCACCTCGTACGGGCGTCTGCTGCGGCTGTCGGTGATCGACCTGCCGCAGCTGCCGGACACGCACGCCGCGCCGAACCTGGCGGGCGGCGCCCCGGTCTCGGAGTTCCTCTCCGGGCTGGAGGCGGACGAGAAGGTGATCTGCCTGACCTCGCTGGACGAGTCCTCGCAGGGCCTCGCGCTGGGCACCGAACAGGGCGTGGTCAAGCGCGTCGTGCCGGACTACCCGGCGAACAAGGACGAGCTGGAGGTCATCACCCTCAAGGACGGCGACCGGATCGTCGGCGCGGTCGAGCTGCGCACGGGTGAGGAGGATCTGGTCTTCATCACCGACGACGCCCAGCTGCTGCGCTACCCGGCGGGCCAGGTCCGCCCGCAGGGCCGTCCGGCGGGCGGTATGGCGGGCATCAAGCTCGCCGACGGCGCCAAGGTGATCCACTTCTCCGCCGTGGATCCGGCGCGGGACGCGGTGGTCTTCACGGTGGCGGGCTCGCAGGGGACCCTGGACGGCTCGGTGCTGTCCGGGAAGCTGACCCCCTTCGACCAGTACCCGCGCAAGGGCCGGGCCACGGGCGGCGTGCGCTGCCAGCGGTTCCTGAAGGGCGAGGACGTACTGGTCCTGGCCTGGGCGGGCGGTTCCCCCGTCCGCGCCGCGGCGGCGAACGGCACTCCGGCCGAGCTGCCGATCGTGGACCCGCGCCGGGACGGCTCCGGGGCGGCGCTGCCGTCGACGGTCGCGGCGTTGGCGGGAGCCGCGCTGTAGGTCGCGGGAGGGCGTTCGGGTGGTGCGACCGGGGGGACGTACCACCCGAATGCCGACTAGTGTTTTCCCCCAGGACGTGGTGGGGGGAGAACGCAGCTGATGAGCCGTCGAGCGGGCAGCGGACTGATCGGGAACTGGGCGGAGGCCCAGCGCCGGCAGCAACAGACGCAGCTGGTCCAGCAACGGGAGGCGGAGCGCCGGCAGCGGGCCCACGAACGGGACGCGAACCGGAGCCACAGGCAGTACCGCGAGGCCGAGGCCCTACGGCGTACCGCACAGCTCGACGCCGAGGTCGAAGCCCTCAAGGGCCTGTTGGTCGCGGGCTGCCGGACACCGGCGTTCCGGATTTCCGCCCTGGCCCGGCCCGACCGGCTGCAGCCCTTCGACCCCGGGGCCCTGGCGCACCCGGTGCCGATGCCCCGCATCGAGGACTTCCAGCAGCGGAGCAGCGGCTGGACGCTCGGCTCGAACCACCGGGCGCAGGCGGAGCGGGAGGCGCACGCCCGCTACACCCAGGCCTGGCAGGCCGCGAACGCCGCGGAGGCGCAGCGCCAGCAGCAACTGGCCGCGTACCGGCAGCAGTACGACCGGTGGGCGGCGGAGCAGATCGCCGGCGTACGGGCGCACAACGGCGGGCTCACGGAGCTGGCGGAGGCGCTGCGCGCGGGTGATGCCGAGGCGGCGGTGGAGTACTTCTCGGCGGCCCTGTACGCCTCGACCGCCTGGCCCGAGGGGCTGCCGAGGCAGGTGGCGGCCGCGTACGATCCGGCCGCGCGCCAGCTGGTGTTGGACTGGGAGCTGCCCGGGTACGCGGTGGTACCGGAGGCCCGGGCGGTGCAGTACCTGCCGAGCACGGACCAGGACAAGGTGAAGCCCCGCCCGGTCACGGAACGACGGGCGCTGTACCGGGACCTGCTGGCCCAGTGCGTGCTGTTGGTGGTGCGCGAGCTGTACGCGGCGGACGAATTCGGCGCACTGGACTCGGTCGTGGTCAACGGCTTCGTGGACTGCCACGATCCGGTGACGGGCCAGGAGGCGCGGTTCGTGCTCGCCACCGTGCCGGCGGCGCGCAGCGCCTTCTCCGGACTGCGGCTGGAACAGGTCAGTGCGGTGGACTGTCTGGTCGCGGGGCTGGGCGGGCTGCTGTCGACGCGGCCCGACCAGCTGACGGCGGTGCGCCCCGGGCGCCGGCCCGACGAGGTCGGCGGGGGTGTCGTCAGCCACGGCGGGCACGCGGGCGACGGGGACGATGACGAGCCGGATCTCTTCGCGATGGACCCGATCGCCTTCGAGAACCTGGTCGCCGAGCTGTTCCGGGCGATGGGCATGGAGGCGGTGACCACGCAACGGTCGGGAGACGGCGGGGTCGACGTGGAGGCGGTGGACCCGGCGCCGATCCGGGGCGGTCGGATCGTCGTGCAGGTCAAGCGCTACCGCAACACGGTGCCGCCGACGGCCGTGCGTGATCTGTACGGCACGGTCCAGGACAAGGGGGCGAACAAGGGGGTGCTGGTCACCACCGCGGCCTTCGGCCCCGGGTCGTACACCTTTGCCAACGGCAAGCCGCTGGAGTTGGTTCCCGGGGCGGACCTGGTCGAGCTGCTCCACCAGTACGGCCTGCGCGGCCGGCTCGGCAGCGGCGCCACGCCACCGGCCCGGCGGGCGGCAGAACCGGCTCCCCCGGCCGAGCACAACGTGCTCGGCATGTCCTGGTCGGGTTCGGTGGCCCTCGACGTGTGCGCGCTCGTCTGCACGGGCAACCGGGTGCTGAGCGAGGAACACTTCGTCTTCTTCAACAACCCGCGGACCCCGGACGGTTCGGTACGGGCCCGCGCGCACGCTGCGCCCGACAAGGCAGCGCTGGAGGTCTCCTTCGACGCCCTGCCCCCGCAAGCAGACCGGCTGGTCCTCGTGGCCGCGATCGATCCGGAGGTCGATCCCCGCGCCGACCTCGCCGGCTTCACCGACGCCCACATCCGGCTGCTGTCCGCGGGCGGCGAAGAACTGGGCCGGCTCGACGTCTCCGACGGGCGCGCCGGCGAAACGGCCCTGGTCCTCGGTTCGTTCCGGCACCGCTCCAACGGCGACTGGGACTTCGTGATCGGCGGCAAGGGCTACCGGGGAGGCCTGGAGGCCCTGTTGGGCGAGTTCGGGGTCGAGGTCGCCTAGCCGGCCCAGTGCTCTGACCGGGAACGCTTGCCGGGTTGGCGGCTCGACCGGGAACATCGGCGCAACCACCGGGCCCGCCAACGACCCGCTGCTCGATCTGCGAGGTCGGTCTCAGCGATCTGCACCCGCCGCGCGATGTCCCCGATCGAGCGCGAGCCGCCCGCAGGTGCGCCGTTCGCCCTTGGGACAGCAGGCCCGCGGGAGCGCACCCACAACCGACGGGTGCGTCACCGGTGCACGTTCTACGCGTTCGGGTCCCAGTCCGCGAGCTGCTCCATCGGCTCGGTGTCGCCGGTGGTCTCCAGGCCGTCGAGCGGGATGCGCGCGTAGAAGTAGAGGACCAGTTCGCTCGCTGCGCCTCGCATCGCCATGTCACCCGGCTCCGCGTCGGCGGCGAGGTCGTCGCAGCGGACGCCGTCGGCGTTGAGGGTCAGGCGCCAGGAGGGGCCCTCGGTCGTGTGCAGGTCGATGGTCGCCGGCTTGAACGGCCAGGGGACGGTCGTCGCCGCGACGGTCGTCAGGAACTCGTCGACGCCCTCGACCGCGACATCCGTCGGCAGCGGCTGTGCTGCCCCCTGGGTGAGCTGGACGTCGTAGGTGTGGACGGCGAACTCCTGGATCTGGTGCCTCGCCAACGCCCCGCTGTTCTCCGGGGCCTGCGAGCGGCCCCACCAGGTCCAGCAGCCGCGGTCCGGGCCGGCCTCGCGCATCGCGTCGAGCATGAGCTCGGTCGACTCGGCGAGCCAGGCGTCCAGGGCTTCGCGGTCGCGGGGCGCGGTCGGGGCGCCCTTCGGGTCCGTCCTCGCCGGGGGCTCGGCGCCCGGGCCCGCCGCGACGATGGCGGCCTGACGGCGGCGGCCGTCGCCGAGGTGCTGCGCCAGTTCGCGCAGCGTCCAGTCCGGGCAGGTCGGGACCTGGACGTCAAGGTCGGGGGCGGACGCGATCGAGGCGCGGAACGCGGCCGAGCGGTCTTCGATCAGCCGCAGGACCTCGGGAAACTCTAAAGTGTTGTGCACCTCGGTTGTGTATCACGGCGCTCCGGCTGCCGGGTAACGAATTTGTCGGACGAACGCGTCGGCGGCCGGGCGGAGCCCCGCCGCCGCCAACCCGGTGCACGTTCCCGATCGGAGCACCAGGGTGGTGACGCCCTCAGGTCTCGTCCGAGCCGGTCCCGGGAACCCCGCTCCCGGGCTCCGCGGGCCGGGCGACGTACCGCAGTACGCCCCACATGCTCTCGGGACGCGCCTCGTGCGGGGCCGCTTCGCGGCAGGCTTCCAGTTCGCGCAACAGACCCGGCCCGTCGGTGCCGGAGCCGATCAGGACGAGCTGGCTCACGCGCGCTTCGCCCCGCCCCCAGGGCCTCGGCGCGAAGCGGAGGAAGCGGCCGACCGCGTGGACCTCGTAGCGCTCCTCGTGCCCGGGTACGCCGAAGTAGACGAAGCCCTTGATCCGGTAGAGCCCGGCCGGACGCCGGTCAAGGAAGTCGATGAACCGGCGGGGGGACAGCGCCTGCTCGGAGGTGAACTCCGTGCTCTCGTACGCGGCGTGCGCATGGTCACAGCGGCCGTGGCCGTGCTCGGGGCCGTGCTCGTGGTCGTGCTCGTGGTCGTCGGCCTCCGCGAGCAGGTCCTCGAAGGAGAGCTGTCCCCGGGTCTCGGTCCAGGGCCTGCGGTCGAAGAGCAGTTCCGGATCGATCCGCCCGTGATCGGTGGCCATGACCGGGGTGCCCGCGGCGCAAACCACGGCGAGCTGCTGCTCGATCCGGGCCCGCTCGACCGCGTCCACCCGGTCGATCTTGTTGAGCACCACCAGGTCCGCGACGGCGAGGTGGCGGTCGGTCTCCGGGTGCCTGGTACGGATGGCGTCGAATTCGGCGGCGTCCACGACCTCCACCATCCCGCCGTAGCGGATGGCGGGATTCTCGCTGGCCATGAGCATCCGGATCATCTCCTGGGGCTCGGCCAGTCCGCTCGCCTCGATGACGATCACGTCGATCCGGTGGACGGGGGCGGAGAGCTTCTCCAGGTACGCGTCGAGTTCGCTGCCGTCGACGGCGCAGCACAGGCAGCCGCCGCCGAGGGAGACCATGGAGTCCCCGACCTGTCCGGCCACCGACATCGCGTCGACCTCGATCGATCCGAAGTCGTTGACGACGACCCCGATGCGGGTACCCCCGCGACCGGCGAGGAGGTGGTTCAGCACGGTGGTCTTGCCGGATCCGAGGAAACCGGCGAGGACGACGACGGGGATGGGCTGCCTGCTGTTCACCCGGTCGATCGTAGCCAGGCCCCGTCAGTGCAGGGGCGGCACCGGGTGGGGCGGGGTGGGACCGGTGTACCGGGCGGCCGGTCGGATGATCTTCGAATCGGCGGCCTGTTCGAGGACGTTCGCGCTCCAGCCGACCACGCGGGCCGCGCAGAAGGTCGGCGTGAACATCTCGCGCGGGAGCCCACAGAGCTCCATGACCACGCCCGCGTAGAACTCCACGTTGGTGTGCAGCTCCCGGCCGGGCTTCAGTTCGGCGAGGATCTCCTCGACCTGGCGCTCGACCTCCACGGCGAAGTCCACGAGGGGACCGCCGAACTGGAGGGCGATCTCGCGCAGCATGCGGGAACGGGGGTCCTCGGTGCGGTAGACGGGGTGACCGAAGCCCATGATCCGGTCACCCGCCAGGACCCGTTCGCGGATCCACGGCCCGATCCGCTCCACGGTCCCGATGGCGTCGAGGGTGTCCAGGGCCCGGCTGGGGGCGCCGCCGTGCAGGGGGCCGGAGAGCGCGCCGATGGCTCCGGTCAGGCAGGCGGCGACATCGGCGCCGGTGGAGGCGATCACCCGGGCCGTGAACGTCGATGCGTTGAAGCCGTGGTCGACGGTGGATATCAGGTACTGCTCGACCGCGCGGGCCCGGACCGGGTCGGGTTCCCGGCCGGTCAGCATGTAGAGGTAGTTGGCGGCGTACGGGAGGTCCTCGCGCGGCTCCACCGGCTCCAGGCCCTGCCCCAGGCGGTGCAGGGCGGTCAACAGGGTCGGCACGGCGGCGCAGGCGGCCAGTGCGTCGGCGGCCCGGCGACCGGGGTCGAGGTCGTAGACCGGTCGGTAGCCGGCGCAGGCGCCGAGCAGCGAGAGCGCGGTGCGCAGCCCGGCCAGGGGGCCGGAGAGCCGGGTGGCCCGGGCCAGGGCCGGCAGGGCGTCCCGCACCTCCTCGGGCAGTCGGCGCAGGGGCGCGATCTCGGCCGCGAAGGCGGCGCGCTCGACGGCGTCCACCGGGAGCGTGCCGCGGAACATCAGCTGCCACACGTCTTCGAAGCTGCGCGTGGCGGCGAGTTCGACGGCCGAGTACTGGCGGTAGTGGTAGAAGCCCTCCCGGCCCCGGACGTCGCCCAGCGCGGTTTCGGTGACCACGACTCCCGCGAGGCCGCGGGGTACTTCCAAAGTGGTGTCCATGGATTGACCATCCATGATGGATTCAATCGCTGTCAATATTGATTGAATCAACATTACTATCCGTCTGTAGGGTGTTCGTCATGAGCGACCAGACGGACAGCGCGCGCAGACTCAGCACGCAGGAGGCCGCCCGCGCACTCGGGGTGAAACCGGCGACGGTGTACGCGTACGTCAGTCGGGGCCAACTCACCAGCCGCCGCGATCCCACCGGGCGGGGCAGCAGCTTCGACGCCGCCGAGGTGGCGGCGCTGGCCCGGCGGAGCCGGCGCGAGGCGGCGGCCCCCACCGGGGAACCCTCCGTCCGTACGGCGCTCACCCTCATCGAGCCCGACCGGTACTACTTCCGCGGCGTGGACGCCGTGGAGCTGGCCTCCCGGTACCGCTACGAGGAGGTCGCCGAGTGGCTCTGGACGGGCGCCCTCACGCCCGGGGCCAGGTTCACCGCGCCCCCGCAGGCCTTGGAAGCGGCCCGACGGGCGGTGGCCGCGCTGCCGGAACACGGCGGCCCCATCGACCGGTTGCGGGTGGCCGTAGCCGCCGCCGCGGTCGCGGATCCGCTGCGCTTCGACCTGTCCGAGGAGGCGGTACTCGGCTCCGCGCGCGCCCTGATCCCCACGCTGGTCGGCGCGCTGCCGGCAGTGGGCCGCCCCGCCCGGTGGGCCGGGGACGGCCGGATCGCCCGGCAGTTGTGGTCGCGGCTGACTGCGCGGGAGCCGGACCCGGACGCACTGGCCGTGCTTGACCTCGCGCTGGCCCTGCTGGTCGACCACGACCTGGCCGCCTCGACCCTGGCCGTACGGGTGGCCGCCTCCGCGCGGGCCCATCCGTACGCGGCGGTGTCCGCCGGGCTCGGCGTCCTGGAGGGCCCGCTGCACGGCGCGGCCGGACGGCTCGCGCACCGGATGCTGGTGGAGGTGCTGGAGCAGGGCGGGGCCGCGCCGGTGGTGGCGGAGTACCTGCGGGCGGGGCGCCGGGTCCCCGGGCTCGGCCACCGGCTGTACCAGGGCGAAGATCCTCGCGCGCGGGTGCTCTTCGCCTCGCTGGAAGGACTGGAGCAGGCCGGTCCGGCGCTGGGTGCGGCACGCGAGGTGGCCACGGTGATGGCTCGGCAGGGCGGGCTGCACGCCAACGTGGACCTGGCACTGGCCGTGCTGACGGTGTCGTGCGGGATGCCGGCGGAGGCCGGGGAGACGGTCTTCGCGGTCGCCCGCACGGCGGGGTGGATCGCGCACGCCCTGGAGGAGTACCAGGAGCGGCCGCTGCGGATGCGGCCGAGCGGGCAGTATCACGGGCCCCGCCCGCCCCAGCCGATGCCGTAACGGATCCGGCCCGCCCGTGCTCCCCTCCACGCGGGCTCGGGCGCCGGACGTCAGGCGGCCCCGGACGTCAGGCGGCTCCCCACGGGCTGTGCCACCGCTCGGCGATGGCCGCCGCGCGCGCGAAGTGGCCCGCGGCCTCGTCCTCGCGGCCCAACAGCACGGCCAGTTCGCCCAGGGTGCGGGCGACCGGGCGGACCGCCACGGTGAACCCGGAGGAGGGCGGCGGGGCGTCACGGTACGGCAGCAGGGCCGCGTACAACTCCTCGGCGCCCGCCCGCTCCCCGAGCATGACCATGGTCATCGCCCGGAAGGTCGCGAAGACCTTGAAGAAGTAGTCCGTCCGGAGCGGTCCCGCCCGGTCGAGTACCTCGCGGGCCTCCCGCTCCTCGCCCGCGGCGGCCAGCGCGACCGCGAGCAGGTCCCCGGCCTGCGGACCGAAGGCCGCGTACACCTGCCGCAGCCGCGGCAGCGACTGCGCGAGCCGCCCCTGGCTCACCCACAGCGTCGCCATCGCGACCGCCAGGATCCCCTCCGCGTGCGGGGATCCCTGCCGGGCCATCCGCGCGGCCGCCTGCCGGTAGAGGTGCTCCGCCTCCTCGAACCGCCCCTCGACATGGGCCCAGGTCGCCTCGACCGCCTCGCCGACGGCGACCGGTCCGGGCATCCGGTAGGTCCGTGCGAGACGTATCCAGCGCTCCACGAGCCGACGTGCACCGGCCACATCGCCCTCGGCGGCCAGCGCCGCGGAGCGGACGAACATCCCGTACCACTGGTGGCCCGGCAGCTCGTGCGCGGCGCCGAGCCGTTCGAGTTCGCCTCCCAGCGCGGCGCGTTCGGGCCATTCCAGGTCGGCGTCGAGTTCCTTGACCAGCGCCGCGAGCGCCCCCGCACGCAGCACGGGGTCCCCGGTACCCTCCGCGAGGGCGAGCGCCTCGCGCGCCGCCGCCCGTACGCCCGCCACCTTGGCGTCGGACAGCTCGGCGGCGTACGCGCCCAGTAGCCGGCAGTGTACGGCGGGGCCGTGACCGGGCCGCGCCAGTAGGCGCTCCAGCAGCTCCACCACCGGTCCGTCGACCACGCCGTAGGGCCGGGTCTGCCACGGGGTCGGTTCGGTCCACGCCGTGAACGCCGCGACCAGCAGGTCGTCCCGGCCGGCGCCGACCGCACGGTCGATCGCGGTACGCCGGGTCGTGCGGGCCGCCATGATCGCCCCGGCCCGTACCTGGGCCCGTACCAGCTGGCCGAGCAGCTCGGCGCGCTCGGCGTCCCGGTCGCCTCCGGACCCCACGGGGACCCGCTCGAAGCACTCCACCGCCTCGGCGAGCAGCACGGCGGCCACGTCATGGGCGAACCGGCTCTCTGCGAGCCAGGCGGCCCGCAGGCCGTACTCGACCGCCTTCGCCGCCGTCGCCGAGGAGGCCGCGCGCACGAAGTGGTGGGCCAGCGCGGAGACGTCGTCCGGGGCGAGCCGCTCCAGGCAGGTCGCGATCCTGCCGTGCATCCGCGAGGAGCGCAGCCGACTGAGGTCCGCCAGGAGGGTGTCGCGTACCAGCGCGTGGGCGAACCGGACCCGCCCCGGCTCGGGTTCGGCCAGCAGTCCGGCGAGCAGACCGGCCTCCAACGCGGCCAGCACGCCGTCCTCGCCGGTGTCCGCCGCCCCGACCAGGACCTCGACGTCGGACTCCCGTCCGGCCACCGCGGCCAGGCGCAGTACGGCCACCACCGCCTCGGGGAGGCGTCCGAGCCGCCGGCGCAGCACGTCCCGTACGCCCTCGGGCACCTCGGACAGCGCCACGAGCGAGCCCTCGCCGGCCAGCAGCCTGGCGCTCTCCTGGACGTAGAAGGGGTTCCCTCCCGTGCGTTCGGCCAGCGCGGTCATGACCTCCGCGTCGACCTGCGGGCCGCCCACGCCCCGGACCACCTCGGCCACGGCCTCCTCGGTGAGGCCGCGCAGCGCGATCCGGGCCGGTGAACGCCGTGCCAGTACGGCCAGGGTGTCGTCGAGCCGGCCCTCCGTGTCCTCCGGCCGGTACGCGCCCACGACGAGCAGCGCGGTACCCGGGGGGAGGTCGGCGGCACCGGACAGCAGCGCCAGCGTCTCGGTGTCGGCCCAGTGCAGGTCGTCCAGGACGACGGCGACGGGCCGCCCGCGCGCGGCCTCCACCAGCCACTGGCCGACGGCGCGGTGCAGCCGGAACCGCCCGGCGGCGACGTCCTCGCCGACGGGCGCGCGGCCAGTGCCGGGAGCGCCCTCGGCCAGGAGGGGCGAGAGCGCGGCGGCCACCGCGGGCTCGGGCGGGACGGCCGCCGCGACGGTGCGCAGTGCTTCGACCCAGGCCCAGGCGGGTGGTGCGCCCTCGGCGTCGGTGGTGCGCCCGAAGGCGACGAGCCAGCCCTCGGTGCGGAGCCTGTCGCCGAAGGCGTGCAGCAGCGCAGACTTGCCCATCCCGGCCTCGCCGGTGACCAGCGCGGCGCCGGGGCCGGCCGCGCGGGCCCGGTGCGCCGCCGCCGTCAGCCGCTCCAGTTCCTCTTCGCGCCCGACGAACGGCTCGCCCCCGGTGGCGGCCGGGCCCGACGCCACAGATGGCTCAGACAACGCCGTTGGCTCAGACGGCACGGGCACCACAGGCACCGCGGGCACCACGGGCTCCGGTGGCCGCGTGGCCTCGCGCAGCACCCGGCCGTCCTGGGCCAGGACCGCCCTCTCCAGCTCGATCAGGGCGGCACCGGGATCCACTCCCACCTCATCGGCGAGTACCGTCCTGGCCCGGCGCAGCGCCGAGAGCGCGTCGGCCTGCCGGCCCGCCGCCCACAGTGCGAGCGCGTGCAGCCGCCAAGCCTCCTCCCGCAGCGGCTCGTCCCGGGTCAGCAACACGGCCTCGGCGACCGCCCCTGCGAGATCGCCGCCGCCCCGCAACCCGGCGGCGATGGAGAGTTCGCGCGCGGCCAGCCGCAACTCGCCGAGCCGCAGGATCTCGGCGTGGGTCCACGGTTCGTCGGCCGTCTCGGCGTACGCCGGCCCCTGCCACAGCGCCAGCGCCTCGCGGAGCAGGGCTCCGGCGGTCTCCGGCTCGGCGTGCAGGGCCGCGCGTGCACGGCCGAGCAGCCGTTCGAAGCGCCGGGCGTCGACGGCGTCCTCGGGAAGCCGCAGCGCGTACCCGGGCGGCGCGCTCACCAGCAGCCGGGCGGGGGTGCGCGGGGCCCGGCCCGGTTCGAGGAGGCGGCGCAGGTTGGAGACGTAGGCCTGGAGCGAGGCAACGGCCCGGGCGGGCGGCGCCCCCTGCCAGAGCTCCTCGATCATCCGGTCGACGGACACGACCCGGCCGCGGGCCGCTACGAGCAGGGCCAGGACGGAGCGCTGGCGGTGGCCGCCGAGCGGGATCGCCTCGCCGTCCCGCTCGGCCGTGAAGGAGCCGAGTACGCGTATGTGGACCATGACTCGACCAACGTACGCCGTATCGCTCAGCTCCGGCCCGCCCCGGGCCTCATGACGTCACGCAACCCTCCAAGTGCCTTCCAAGAACCCTCCATGTACCGCCGCCGAGTCTCTTCCCATGAAGACGACGCAGCCACGAACGACACGAGCACCGCGATCGCACCGGAGCACGGCACGGCCGAACACCCACGAGATGGTGGTCATCCACCGCGGCCTGCGTCGCGAGGCGAGCCTGCTGGTCGAGCTGATCGCCGCGGTGGCTCCCGGCGACACTGCGCGGGCGCGGGTCCTCGGGGACCACTTCCGCGACTACCGGCTCGGTCTGACGGGCCACCACCACGGCGAGGACGCCTACCTGTGGCCGCTGCTGATGGCCCGGGTCGACCTCGAAGCGGATCTCGTCCTGCGCATGGAGGCCCAGCACGAGCGGGTGGCCGCGAGCCTCGCGACCGCCGAGGAGGCCCTGCCGGCCTGGGAGGGCCGGGCGGGGGAGGCGGAACGCGACGCGCTCGTGTCGGTCCTCTCCGAGCACCGGACCGTGCTGCTGGAGCACCTGGCGGACGAGGAGGAATCGCTCCTGCCGCTCGCCGCCCGCCACCTGTCCGGCTACGAGTGGGACCGGCTGGGCGAGCACTTCCTGACCAGCACTCCCAAGCCCGAGCTGCTGTTCTTCCTCGGGATGGTCCTGGAGGACGCCGACCGGGCCGAGCGTGCAGCGATGCTCGCCGCGCTGCCCCTCGCCGGGCGCCTGCTGTGGCACACCGTCGGGCGTCCCGCCTACGTCCGTCGGATGCGCGCCGTCCGCCGCACCGCCGCTCCGCGCTGACCCCCCTCCCCTGCGCCGCCCCTCCCGCCACTTCCAAGAGACGGAGACGAACCATGTCCCTCAAGCACTTCACCACCGCCCTGGCCGCCATCGGCGGCGCGTTCATCCTGTACGTCGGGCTCAGCTACCTGCTCGCACCGCAGGCGACCGCCGCCGACTTCGGGCTACCGACCTGGCCGCAGCACGACGGCGCCGCCTTCCTCTCCGTCAAGGGCGTGCGCGACGTCGCGACCGGCCTGGTCATCCTCGCGCTCCTCCTCACGGGGCAGCGCCGGGCGCTCGGCTGGGCCATGGCCGCGATCGTCTTCGTCCCCGCCGGCGACATGGTGATCGTCCTCGCGGGCGGTGGACCCGCGGCTCAGGCCTACGGGGTCCACGGCGCCACCGCCCTCGCCGTCGCCCTGACCGCGGGCCTCCTACTGCGCGAGCGTCCGGCCCCTGCCGTCCCGGCCGCCGCCGAGCCGGCCCGGACCTGACCACCCGCCCTCCCTCCTCCCCCTCCCTCACCAGCTCCCCTCTCCCAGGAGAAGACGACATGTCCCTGATCGTGCCTTCCTTCGACGAAACGGTGATCGTGCGCTCGGCCAAGGCCGAGACGATCGGCGCTGCCCCGACGACCATCCAGCTCCTCGCCGACAGCAGTTCCACGGGCGGCGCCCTGTCGACCCAGCGGGTGAGCCTGCTGGACGGCGCCAACGGGGCTGCGCCCCACCACCACTCCCGGTCCGCCGAGCTCTTCTACCTGCTCGACGGCACCGCGCAGCTCCTGTCGGGCGACCAGGTGGTGACCGCGGAACGCGGTGACCTCGTCATCGTGCCGCCCGGCCTCGATCACGCGTTCGCCGCCGCGCCCGGTGAGAACGCCGACATCCTCATCGTGATCACGCCGGGCATCGAGCGGTTCGAGTACTTCCGCCACCTGGAACGGATCGCCTACGGGAAAGTGCCTCCGGAGTCCCTGCTGGACGTCCAAGAGCTCTACGACACCTACTTCACCCGCAGTGAGGCGTGGGACACGGTCCGGGCATGACGGGAGTGGGGTACCCGACAAGCCGGGCGCAAGCATTCCGCTCGTGCCCGTGCCGACCTACCGTTGCTGCCCATGCGGTTCCCCCTCATGAGCGCTCGGCGCGTCGGGCTGCCCAGACGGGCGGTCTCCCAGATCTTGCTGACCCAGCTGGCCATCGCCGCCGGGGTCGCCGTTCTGGCGACCGGACTGTTCCTGGCGCCGCTGAGTGCCCAGCTCGACGACCAGGCCATGCGGCGCGCCCTGGCCATCGCGCAGAGCGCCGCGGCCGACCCGGCCCTGGCCGCCGGGGTCCTGGACTCCGGGGCCTCGGCCGACAGCCCCGTACAGTCCTCGGCCGAGCGGATCCGCCGGGCCACCGGAGCCGAGTACGTGGTCGTGCTCGACCTGGACGGCATCCGCCGCTCGCACCCGAGCGCCGACCGGATCGGGCTCCCCGTCTCCACTGACCCGAGCGATGCCCTGGCGGGGCGCGAGGTCATGGAGATCGACGACGGCACCCTGGGCCGCTCCGCCCGGGGCAAGGTCCCGCTCCTCGCGGCCGACGGCGAGATCATCGGCGCCGTCTCGGTCGGCATCGCCTACGACAGCGTCCGCGACCGGTTGCTCGGCGCGATCCCCGGACTGCTCGCCTACGCCGGCGGGGCCCTGGCAGCGGGCGCCCTCGCCGCCTACCTGCTCTCCCGCAGGATCCAGCGGCAGACCCGCGATCTGGCCTTCTCCGACATCGCCGGCCTGCTCGCCGAGCGCGAGGCCATGCTGCACTCCATCCGCGAGGGTGTGATCGCCCTGGCCCCCGACGGCAGGGTCCGGCTGGTCAACGACGAGGCCGCCCGCCTGCTGGGCCTCGCCCCGGACGCCGCCGTCGGCTGCGCGGGGCGCCCGCTGGAGGACGTACTGGGTGCGGGCCGCACCGCGGACGTCCTGTCGGGCCGTGTCACCGGCCGGGACCTGCTCACCGTCCAGGGCCCCCGGGTGCTGGTGGCCAACCGCATGCCGACCGAGGACGGCGGCGCCGTCGCCACCCTGCGCGACCGCACCGAACTGGAGCGCCTCGGCCGCGAGCTCGACTCCACCCGGGGCCTGATCGATGCCCTGCGCGCCCAGGACCACGAGCACGCCAACCGCCTCCACACCCTCCTCGGCCTCCTGGAGCTGGGCCTGCACGAGGAGGCGGTGGAGTTCGTGACCGAGGTCGCCGGCGTGCACCGCACGACGGCCGAACAGGTCGCCGAGAAGGTCCACGACCCGCTGCTGGCCGCCCTCCTGGTGGGCAAGGCGGCCGTCGCCGCCGAGCGCGGCGTCCCCCTGCGCCTGGCCGGCTCCACCCTCCTCCCCGACCGCCTGGTGGACCCGGGCGGCCTCGTCACGATCCTCGGCAACCTCGTGGACAACGCCCTGGATGCCGCAACGGGTTCAGCGGCGCCCCTGGTCGAGGTGGAGTTGCGCGCGGAGGGGCGTACCGCCGTGCTGCGGGTGTGCGACAGCGGCCCCGGGGTGCCCGCCGCGCGCCGTGAGGAGATCTTCACGGAGGGCTGGTCGACCAAGCAGCCCAAGGCCCACCGCGAGCGTGGGCTGGGCCTCGCCCTCGTACGCCGCCTCGCGGAGCGGCAGGGCGGCAGCGCGCGGGTCGGTGAAGCAGCGGACGGAGGGGCGGAATTCTCCGTCGTACTCCCGGAGGCCCTGCGGTGAACGAGACCCCGATCCACGTATTGGTCGTCGACGACGACATGCGTGTTGCCCGGATCAACGCGGCGTACGTGGCAAAGGTTCCCGGATTCCTGGTGACGGCTCAGGCTCATTCAGCCGCCGAGGCCCTGGAGTTCCTCGCCTCGCATCCGGTGGACCTGGTCCTGCTGGACCACTACCTCCCCGACGAGAACGGCCTGGACCTCGTTCGGCGGCTGCGCCAGCTCGGCCACCGCACCGATGTGATCATGGTCACCGCTGCCCGCGACCTCGCCACCATGCAGGCCGCCATGCGCCTCGGCGCCCTGCAATACCTGGTCAAGCCCTTCACCTTCGCCGGACTGCGAAGCCGGCTGGAGGCGTACGGGGCGCTGCGCCGCACCCTGGAGACGGGCGGTGAGGCCGAACAGGCCGAGGTGGACCGGATCTTCGGTGCCCTCGCCGCCGCGGGATCCCCGAACGAGCTCCCCAAGGGCCATTCCGCCACCACCGCGGAGCTCGTCCGCCAGGTGCTGCGGTCCGCCGAAGGTCCCCTGTCCACCCAGCAGATCGCCGACCGCGCGGGCATCAGCCGGCAGACCGCCCAGCGCTACCTCAAGCTCCTCGAACGCACCGCGCGGGTCAGCCTCGCCCTGCGCTACGGCGAGACCGGCCGTCCGGAACACCGCTACGCCTGGCTCCCGTCGGAGGGGCCGGCCTGACGGCGACCGGCCTTCCGACCGACCGCCCAGCCGACCGGCCGCTCCGCCCCTCGGCCCCCTCGGCCCCTCAGACCGCTCCGGCTCCGGTCAGGGAGCGGACCTCCGTCTCCGCGTGCTTCGCCTCGTCCGCTTCCTCTCCCGAGGTGACGGTGCCCAGCCAGCCCGCCAGGAAGCCCAGCGGGATCGAGACGATCCCCGGGTTCTGGAGCGGGAAATACTGGAAGTCCACTCCGGGGAAGAGGGAGTCGGCGCTGCCCGACACCACCGGCGAGACCAGTACCAGGAGCACCGCCGGAATCAGACCGCCGTACACCGACCAAACGGCTCCGCGCGTGGTGAAGCCGCGCCAGAAGAGCGAGTACAGCAGCACCGGCAGATTCGCCGAAGCCGCCACCGCGAAGGCCAGCCCCACCAGGAACGCCACGTTGAGGTCTTGGGCGAGCAGCCCGAGGGCGATCGCGACCGCCCCGATGCCGACGGCCGCGCCCCGGGCCACCGCGACCTCGCTGCGCTGCCGGGCGTGCCGGCGCTTGAGGGAGGCGTACAGGTCGTGTGCCACGGAGGCCGAGGAGGCCAGGGTGATGCCGGCGACCACGGCCAGGATAGTGGCGAAGGCGATGGCGGCGACGAAGGCGAACAGCACCGCGCCCCCGGTGGAGTCGGCGCCCCCGCCGAGGAAGGCCGCCAGCAGCGGAACGGCCGTGTTCCCCGAGGCGTTGGAGGCCCGTACCTCGTCCGGTCCCACCAGCGCGGCCGCCCCGAAGCCGAGCACGATGGTCATCAGGTAGAACCCGCCGATCAGCGCGATCGCCCACACCACCGAGCGGCGGGCCGACCGCGCGGTGGGCACGGTGTAGAACCGCGACAGGATGTGCGGCAGCCCGGCGGTCCCGAGGACCAGCGCGAGGCCGAGGCTCATGAAGTCGATGCGGGCGGTCCAGTCCCCGCCGTACTTGAGGCCGGGGCCCAGGAAGGCCCGTCCGTGCCCGCTGCGGTCGGCTGCGCTGGTGAGCAACTGGTCGAAGTTCCCGTGGAAGCGCAGCAGCACGAGCACGGTCAGGGTGATCGCGCCGCCCATCAGCAGCACGGCCTTGACGATCTGGATCCAGGTGGTGGCCCGCATCCCGCCGAAGGACACGTAGACCACCATCAGGGCGCCCACGCCCACCACGGTGAGGGTGCGGGCTACGGCGCTCGAGTTCCCCAGCAGCAGGCCGACCAGACTGCCCGCGCCGACCATCTGCGCGATGAGGTAGAGGACGGAGACGACGACCGAGGAGATGCCGGCCGCGATCCGGACCGGACGTTCGCTCATCCGGGCGGCGACCACGTCGGCAAGGGTGAAGCGCCCGCAGTTGCGAACGAGTTCGGCGACGAGGAACAGCACCACGAGCCAGGCCACGAGGAAGCCCACCGAATACAGCAGCCCGTCGTAGCCGAAGAGGGCGATCAGGCCGGAAATGCCGAGGAACGAGGCCGCGGACATGTAGTCGCCCGCGATGGCGAATCCGTTCTCCATCGGGGAGAACAATCGCCCGCCCGCGTAGAACTCCTCGGCCGAACCGTGCCGGTTCCGGCTGACCCAGGTGGTGATGCCGAGCGTCACCGCGATGAAGAGGCTGAACAGGATCAGCGCGAGGGTCTGGTGCTCGGTGGTCACCGGCCGGCCCTCCTCGCCCGGGTCCGCTCGGCGCCGTGCTCCTGCTCGAAGACGGTCCAGCGCAGATCGAGCGCGGCCCGGTCCCTGCGCAGTCGCGCGTGCCGGGCATAGGCCCAGGTCAGCAGGAAGGTGCTGAGGAACTGGCCGAGCCCCGCCAGCATGGCCACGTTGACCGCGCCCACCACGGGCCGGGCCATCAGGCCGGGCGCGGCAGTGGCGGCGACCACGTAGGCGACGTACCAGAGGAAGAATCCGGCGGTGGCGGGGACGACGAACCTGCGGTAGCGGGTGCGCACCTCCTGGAAGGCGGCGCTGCGCTGCACTTCGAGGTAGATGTCGGATGCTCCGGGCGCGGGGCGTCCACCCACGGGAACCGGGGCCGGCTGGGACGTTTCCTCACCCTCGCCCCACCCGACGGCCAGCGCGTCGTACCAGGGGTCGTCCAGCCGGATCGTTCCGGTATCACGACCTTCGTGCTTGTCCACCGAACTCTCCTTGTCCGCTGCCGCATTGGCCGCGTGCCCACAAGGATGTACGGAATGGGTCTTTCCGGACGGGTGTACCGGCGCTCTTCACTCCAACAGGTGATGGAACGAAGAGCGCCGGTGTGCCGTGGTGTGTTCGGTGTCAGTCTCTGCCGGGGGCCGGCGGCACCCGGGTCAGGCGTCGATGCGCGAGCGGTCCAGGGTGGCCGCGGAGCTCGTGATGAACTCCTTGCGCGGGGCCACCTCGTTGCCCATGAGCAGGTCGAAGACCTGCTCGGCCGAGTCCAGGTCGCCGATGTTGATCCGGCGCAGGGTGCGGTGGCGGGGGTCCATGGTGGTCTCCGCCAGCTGGTCCGCGTCCATCTCGCCGAGGCCCTTGTACCGCTGGATCGAGTCCTTGTACCGGATGTTCTTGCGCTGGTACTCCAGCAGCGTCTGGCGCAGCTCGTTGTCCGAGTACGTGTAGACGTACTTGTCCTGGCCCTTCTTCGGCTGGACCAGCTCGATCCGGTGCAGCGGCGGCACGGCCGCGAAGACCCGGCCGGCCTCGACCATCGGCCGCATGTACCGCTGGAAGAGCGTGAGCAGCAGGCAACGGATGTGCGCGCCGTCGACATCGGCGTCCACGAGCAGCACGATCTTGCCGTACCGGGCGGCGTCGATATCGAAGGTCCGGCCCGAGCCGGCTCCTATGACCTGGATGATCGCCCCGCACTCGGCGTTCTTGAGCATGTCCGAGACCGAGGACTTCTGAACGTTGAGGATCTTGCCGCGGATGGGCAGGAGCGCCTGGAACTCCGAGTTCCGGGCGAGCTTCGCGGTACCGAGGGCGGAGTCGCCCTCGACGATGAAGAGCTCGCTGCGGTCCACGTCGTCGCTGCGGCAGTCGGCCAGCTTGGCGGGGAGCGAGGAGGTCTCCAGTGCCGTCTTGCGACGCTGCGCCTCCTTGTGCTGACGAGCCGCGATCCTGGTCCGGGCCGCCGCGACGATCTTCTCCATCACGGCGCGGGCCTGCTGCTTGTCGTCGCGCTTGGTGGACGTCAGGAAGGCCTTGAGCTCCTTGGCGACCACGGCGGCGACGATCCGGGTGGCCGCCGAGGTGCCGAGCACCTCCTTGGTCTGGCCCTCGAACTGCGGCTCGGCGAGCCGGACGGTGACGACGGCCGTCATGCCCTCCATCGCGTCGTCCTTGACCACGTCGTCCTCGGCGACGCGCAGCAGCTTGGCCGAGCGCAGCACCTCGTTGACGGTCTTGGTCACGGAGCGTTCGAAGCCGCTGACGTGGGTGCCGCCCTTGGGGGTGGCGATGATGTTCACGAAGGACTTGACGCCGGTCTCGTACCCCGTGCCCCAGCGCAGGGCGATGTCCACGCCGAGCTCGCGGGTGACCTCGGTCGGGGTCATGTGGCCGCGGTCGTCGAGGACCGGGACGGTCTCCTTGAAGGTGCCCGATCCGGTCAGCCGCAGTACGTCGCAGACGGCCTTGTCCTGGGCGAGGTACTCGCAGAACTCGCTGATGCCGCCGTCGAAGCGGAAGGTCTCCTCGGTCTTGCCGGCCCCGTCGATGCCGCGCTCGTCGCGGACGACCAGGGTCAGGCCGGGGACGAGGAAGGCGGTCTGGCGGGCGCGCTGGTAGAGCGTCTCCAGATTGAGCCGGGCGTCCTTGAGGAAGATCTGGCGGTCGGCCCAGTAACGGACCCGGGTGCCGGTCTTGCCCTTGGCGACCCGCTTGACCTTGCGGAGGCCGTTGGCGGGGTCGAAGGGGCTGTCGGGGCCCTGCTCGGTGAACATTCCCGGGACGCCGCGCCGGAAGCTGATGGCGTGGGTCGAGCTGTTGCGGTCGACCTCGACGTCGAGGCGGGCGGAGAGGGCGTTGACCACGGAGGCACCGACGCCGTGCAGACCGCCGGAGGCCGCGTACGAGCCACCGCCGAACTTGCCGCCGGCGTGCAGCTTGGTCATGACGACCTCGATGCCGGACAGGCCGGTCTTGGGCTCGACGTCCACGGGGATGCCGCGGCCGTTGTCCCGGACCTCGACGGAGGTGTCCTCGTGGAGGATCACCTCGATGTGGTCGCAGTAGCCGCCCAGGGCCTCGTCGACGGAATTGTCGATGATCTCCCACAGGCAGTGCATGAGGCCCCGGCTGTCGGTGGAGCCGATATACATGCCGGGGCGCTTGCGGACGGCCTCCAGCCCTTCGAGGACGAGCAGGTGCCGCGCGGTGTAGTTGGAACCGTCCCGGTCTGCTCCGGACAGCAGCGCGCTGGAAGGCACGGACGTGTCGGCGGTCACGCAGTTCGCTCCTCGCTGAATTTCTTTTCTGGCCCGGTCGGGCGCAGGGGTGGCTCGGGTGCCGCTCGAAGGGTACCGAGGCCAGGTAGAGCCGATGCAACGCCACCCTCGCCCATTCCGCAGCCTAGTCCAGATCCGTACGGATGTTCGATCCCCCGCGCGGGTGAAGGAAACATCACGTTCCCTTCCGCGCATGAACCATTTAGGGTTCGGGCACGTCCTCATGAACAACCTGGCACTCACGCCGGGGGAGGATGGAACTGCAACAAGCGCACGACTGACAACGCGAAACCGTAAAGCAACGCAATACGGCTCCTTCGCCGCCAACCGGCAACAGCCGGCCAGCTTCGGAAGGAAGTTTCGAGGAAAAGCCGCGAGCGGGAACGTTTTCGGCCTGGTTGGATGTTGACCCTGGTACGACAGCTCGTCGAGCTAGAGAAGAGGCGACGTGACTACTGTTCTGACACCCGCGACCCCGCTGACGGCCGCTGACCGATGCGACCGTTGCGGCGCCCAGGCATATCTGCGCGTCGTCCTGCTGAGCGGCGGTGAACTGCTCTTCTGCGCCCACCACGGGCGCAAGTTCGAGCCGGAACTCAAGAAGATCGCCGCGGAAATACAGGATGAGACCGAGCGGCTCACGTCCGCTCCGGCTGCCCATGCCGAACCCGAGGACCGCTGACACAGGCCTGCACCTCGCATCCGACGAGCCAGGACCGGCTAGGCCGGTCGACGGGCGGCACTCCTGAGACCCAGGAGTGCCGCCCGTCCTCACGTCCGCGACCCCGCGGCTAGGGCGTACGGTGCCCCTGTACGGCCCCTGTGCGGGGTCCGTAGGCCCCGCGGGCGCCCCACCCGATGCCTTGGACCTTCCCGGGCTGCGCGCCCGTCTCCGGGGCCAGTACGAAGTCGACCAACGGGGCGACGCGCGTGTAGACACCGGGGCTGTCGGCACGCCCGCAGCCCCGGCCCCACGAGACCAGCCCGATGAGCCGGCCCTGAGCCACCAGCGGCCCGCCGCTGTCCCCCTGGCAGGCGTCCCTGCCGCCGCCGTCGTCCCCCGCGCACACCATGGACTCCGCGCGGTACTGCCCGTCCGCGTCCCCGGGGTAGGCGCGCTCGCAGACCGCGTCCGCCAACACCGTCACCCCCGCGGCACGCAGCCCGTACGCATAGTCACCAAAGCCGCTCGTGTCGCCCCAGCCGTACACCGCCGCCCCGGTCCCCGCCGCGTAGGCGGAGTGCCCCGTACCCGCCATGGGCAGCACGTAGTGGGCCGGTACCGACTCGGCCAGCTCCAGAACGGCGAGGTCCCCGGCATTGCTCGCCGGGTCATAGGCCGGGTTCACCCTCGCCCCGCGCACCGCGATCTCCCGGCCGTCGGCCGCCCGGAGCTCCGTACGCCCCGCGATCACCCGAAAGTCGGCCACGGATTCGACCGGGCCTCCGAGCACCTGGCTGCCCAGGCAGTGCGCAGCCGTCAGCACCCGGGTCGGGGACACGACCACGCCTCCGCAGAACTGCCCGCCCCGCGTACCCCCGAACCGGTCACGGCTGGCGAGGGCGACGACCCAGGGGCTGTCGGCGACCTTCACCGGCTTCCCGCCGATCACCACGCTGTCCGCGGCCGCCTGTGGCACCTGGGCGAACGGCGCCGCGGCCGCTCCCGCCGCCAGGGTCAGCGCTCCCGCCAGAGCACGGGCAAAGGGACGACGCATGAGGCCTCCTGACTCCGAGTGTGCATGACTCCACCCAGAGTGGGTCGCCCGGTGGCCGAGCGCACCCGCGCGGCCACGTCGCGCTGTCGTCCCCCGCGGCTTTCGACGGCGCCCGGCGCCGTCGAAAGCCGCCCGCTCAGTCCAGGTAGTCGCGCAGCACCTGGGAGCGGGACGGGTGCCGGAGCTTCGACATCGTCTTCGACTCGATCTGGCGGATGCGCTCACGCGTGACCCCGTAGACCTTGCCGATCTCGTCGAGGGTCTTGGGCTGGCCGTCCGTGAGGCCGAAGCGCATCGAGACGACGCCGGCCTCGCGCTCGCTCAGGGTGTCGAGCACCGAGTGCAGCTGCTCCTGCAGCAGCGTGAAGCTCACCGCATCGGCCGGGACGACCGCCTCGGAGTCCTCGATGAGGTCACCGAACT
Source organism: Streptomyces sp. NBC_01439 (assembly GCF_036227605.1). Lineage (GTDB taxonomy): Bacteria > Actinomycetota > Actinomycetes > Streptomycetales > Streptomycetaceae > Streptomyces. The sequence continues at coordinate 2,933,162 of NZ_CP109487.1, forward strand.
CGCTGTCGCCGTCCTCGCCGAGCGGCGTGTGCAGGGAGATCGGCTCGCGGCCGTACTTCTGGACCTCGATGACCTTCTCGGGAGTCATGTCGAGTTCCTTGGCCAGCTCCTCCGGGGTGGGCTCGCGGCCCAGGTCCTGGAGCATCTGGCGCTGCACGCGCGCCAGCTTGTTGATGACCTCGACCATGTGCACCGGGATGCGGATGGTGCGCGCCTGGTCGGCCATGGCGCGCGTGATCGCCTGCCGGATCCACCACGTGGCATAGGTCGAGAACTTGTAGCCCTTGGTGTAGTCGAACTTCTCGACCGCGCGGATCAGACCCAGGTTGCCCTCCTGGATCAGGTCCAGGAAGAGCATGCCGCGGCCCGTGTAGCGCTTGGCGAGGGAGACCACGAGGCGGAGATTGGCCTCCAGCAGGTGGTTCTTCGCACGACGGCCGTCCTCGGCAATGATCTCCAGCTCGCGCTTGAGCTTGGGCGCCAGCTTGTCGGAGTTCGCCAGCTTGTCCTCGGCGAACAGACCCGCCTCGATGCGCTTGGCGAGCTCCACCTCCTGCTCGGCGTTGAGGAGGGGGACCTTGCCGATCTGCTTGAGGTAGTCCTTGACCGGGTCGGCGGTGGCACCGGCGACCACCACCTGCTGGGCGGGGGCGTCGTCCTCGTCGTCGGAGATGACGAAGCCCTTGTTCTCCCCGCCCTCCTCCTCTTCCTCGGCCTCGGCCTTGACGGCGTCGGGACCCTCGTCCGCGGTCTCGTCCTCGCCCGCCTCGTCCGCGTCCTTCTTGGAGGCGGTCTTCTTCGCCGCCGTCTTCTTGGCAGCGGTCTTCTTGGCGGGCGCGGCCTTCTTGGCCGCCGTCTTCTTCGCCGCCGTCTTCTTGGCGGCGGGCTCCGTCCCGGGCTCTCCCGCGAGCGCGTCCACGATCTCCGGGTCCGCCGCCCCGGCTGCCGGAACCGCAGTGGCCGCGGGCTGCGCTGCCGTCGTCCTGGCCACCGTCTTCTTGACGGTCTCGGTGGCCGTCCGCTTGGCGGGGCTCTTGGCCGCGACGCTCTTGCGGGTGGTGCGCTTGGGCGACTCCGCGGCACTGACCATCAGCGTCACACCCTCTTCCTCGAGGATCTGGTTGAGGCTGCGCAGAACATTCTTCCACTGGGTCGCAGGAATCTGGTCAGCCTCGAAGGCCCGACGCACGTCATCGCCGGCGATCTGCCCCTCGGCCTTGCCCCGCTCGATGAGCGCCATCACAGACTCGGAATCGGCGATCTCCGGCGGGAGCGTACGGGATGTGCTGGCCGACACGAACAACCTCTCGGAACGATGGGAACGGCTTCCGACCCCGGGCCTGGTGGTGCTGGACCGGAGCCGACGACCACCGACCGGGGATGGGCCGGCGGCGCGGGCAGGGGCCGGGGAGCTGCACAGCACCCCCAAGGGCTGCTGTCTTCCCTCCGTCGGCCATCACCTCTTACGTCATCGCGTGACCTCGCAGAGCGTTACGCCCAATTATTCGTGGCCCGAGTCACACCCCGTACGCACGAGTGCCGCTCCTGTGGTCGTACCCGGTGCTCGACGCTTACCGAACCGCCACGAATGGGGCCTCACACCGGTGTCGCCGGACCCGACCGGGCCCGGCGACACGTTCTGCACCCCCTCGCCCCCGCGCGTCCGCCCGTCAGTGCTCGCGCGGGGCGGGGACCACGCGCTCGACCTCCGGATGAACCGTCAGGAGCTGGCGCATGGCGTTCTCGGCGCCCGTCGCGTCACCCGCGGCGAGGGCCTCGACCATCCGCGCGTGGTGCGCGACGCAGGTCTCGCTCGGACGGTCGCAGGCGGTGATCGGGCTGCCGGAGACCTGGAGGGCGGCGGTGACGATGCCGGAGAGGTGCTCCAGCATGCGGTTCCCGGCGACCTGGATGAGGAGCGCATGGAATTCGTTGTCGGCGCGCGCGAAGGTGATCGCGTCGCCCTGGCCGAGGGCGTGCCCCATGATCTCGACCATGTCCGAGAGGCGCTGCTGGATGTCCGGACGGCCGTGGCCCGCGGCGAGGCGGGCGGCGAGCGGCTCGATGGTCCAGCGGAGCTCACCGAGCTCGCGGCGCTGGTCGTCACGCTGGGGACCGAAGGCGCGCCATTCGATGATGTCGGGGTCGAGCAGGTTCCAGTCGGCGACGGGGCGGACCCGGGTGCCGACGTTGGGGCGGGCGCTGACGAGGCCCTTGGCCTCCAGGACCCGCAACGATTCGCGGACGACCGTGCGGGAGACCTCGAAGCGCTGGCCAATCTCTTCGGGGACCAGCGGGCGGTCCGCACCGAGGTCGCCGGAAACGATCATCTGGCCGAGCTGCTGGACGAGTTGGCCGTGCAGTCCGCGTCCACGGCTGCCTGCCGCTCGGCGGCCCACGCGGCTCAACTCGACGTCGGCACCGTCCCAGTGGGGCACTCCGGCGCGGTCGGACCCGGGGGTCTCCGCGTAGGGGTAGCGGTCGAGTTCGCCCGGGCCGGCGAGGCCGGAGTCGGCGTGGCGGGCGGCGGTCATCATGGTGTGCGCAAGGGTACTCACGAATCCTTTGTCGGCCGTGCCTCCATGACCCTTGAGGTCTTTGGTGAAAAGCACACGAAAGGGTGATCGGTGCCACCTACGCAATTGACGACTTATCGTAAAGAACCGGACGTTTTGCGGGGAGTTGCGGTCCGCTTGACGTGACACGGACCGCAACGGTCCCGTCCTCGACTCCTCCCGAACCGGAACGATCACCAACGGACCCGGCTGCGCAGTCCGGTGAACCCATAGGCGCACAACAGGACCATCAGCGACAACACCAGTGCGGTCCCGACGGGTTGGGCCATCACTCGGAGGGCCCCCGCCAGCAGGCGGTCGACCTCCGGCGGCCACTGCCCCCAGGTCAGGCCGCGCAGGCGGGACCCGAGCCCGGTCGACGGGTACGCGGACGAGCCCTCCAGCGCCTTGCGCACCAGCGGAACCACCATGACCGGCACGGCGAGCACCGCGGCCACTCCCGCGGTCGCGGACCGGAAGACACCTGAGGCCAGTACCCCGGCCCAGGAGCAGCCGACGAGCAGTCCGGCCCAACTCACGGCCGGGGAGAGCCACTCCACCGGGGTGCGCAGCGGACCGCTGTCGAAGACCAGGGCGAGGGCGGCGGCGTCGGCGGCCACCGCCAGGGCGCCCAGCAGCAGCGCGAGGGCAGCGCTGGTGCCCAGCTTGGCGGTGAGCAGTCCCATCCGGCGGGGCACGGTGCCCCGGTCGGCGGCGAGTGCGGGGTAGCGGTACTCCTCGCCGAAGGCCAGGGCGCCGAGCAGCCCCGCGCCCAGGGCGGCGGGCGGTAGCGGCAGTAGCTCGGGCCAGGCGGCGAGCAGCCGGTTCTGCGGGGTCTGCCCGGTGCGGGCCAGTACGAGGGCGGTGAGGACGGAGACGGCGACGACGAGGGCGGCGGTGAGGACGGGGGTGGCGGTCCCGAAGACCCGGAGCAACTCGTAGCGCAGGGGCCGCAGCGGGCCGCCCACCCGGCGCACGGCCGAGGCCGGACGCCCGGAACGGATCTGCCGGGGGTGTTCGGCGGATGCCTCGGCGACGGCCCGGGTGCGGTCCGCGTCAGGCTCCGGTGACGTTCCGGCCTCGGTGCGCGCGGCCGGAACGGGCGCCGTCGGCGCACCGGCGTCACCCGTCTCGTCGGCGAGCTGGTGGACCAGCACGCCGTGCCGGAACGCCGCCTCGCCGACCTCGGCGCAGTTGCTGCCGTACACCGACAGGCGGCTGCCGCTCTCGGCGACGATCTCCACCGTGCGTCGGGCGGCCCTGGCCTCCCGGCCCAGTACGTCGGCCAGCCGGGCCGCGTGCGGGGTGCGCACGGCGACCCTCGGTCGCAACCTGGTCCGGGCGAAATCGGCCGCGTCCTGGTCGGCGACGAGCCGGCCCGCCTCGATGCTGACGACGCGGTCGGCGCTACGGGCAGCCTCCTTGGCGTCGTCGGTGGTGAAGAGCACCGCGCCACCGAGGGAGGCGTGGCCGCGCAGCAGACCGTGCAGCCAGCCGCGTTCGCGGGGGGAGAGTCCGGCACCCGGCTCGTCGAGCAGCAGGGTGCACGGATCGGCGAGCAGCGCCGAGGCCAGTGCGACCCGGCGCTCCATGCCGAGCGACAGCGAGCCGAGCCGTTGGTCCCGCAGTCCCGCGATGCCGACGACCTCCAACATGGTGTCGGCCCGGGAAGCCGGCACCCCGGCCGCGGCACAGAGCATCCGCAGCTGATTGCGGACGGTCCGGGCCGGGTTGCCGGGAACGTCTCCGAGGAGCACTCCGACCTCGCGGCCGGGGTGCGGGATCCGGTGCAGCGCACGGCCGCGGAAGTAGGTGACGCCGCGGCCCGGTTCGAGTTCGAGCATGAGCCGCAGTGCGGTGGTCTTGCCCGATCCCGGCTCGCCGAGCAGGGCGGTCACGTGCCCCGGGCGGGCCTCGAAGGTGAGGTCGTCCACGAGGGGCGGGGCGTCGGGGCGGGGCTTGCTGGTGAGTCCGATGGCCTGGAGCATCGCTTCTCTCGCGGGGGGTGAGACCGCTCAGCGGCAGGGTGGGTACCGCAAGCAAGATAACGCGATATGTCCGATATTCAGCGCAACCGGTCCGATGGAATGCCGATACTGCCGCCGGGCCCCGCACGGACGGCGGGTCCGGACCCGGTACCGGCCCGGATCTTGGGATCAGATCCGGTACCGGGATCGCGCACGACGTTCCCACCTCTGCCGGCGATACCTCGTGCGCCGCGGTGTCAGACTTCCGGACGCAGCATCGGCGGGTTGAGGAGGGTGGCCCCGCCCGCCCGGAACAACTGCGCCGGACGCCCGCCCTGACGGGTCGTCGTACCTCCGGCCGGGACCAGGAATCCGGGAGTGCCGGTGACCTTGCGGTGGAAGTTGCGCGGGTCGAGGGACACGCCCCAGACCGCCTCGTAGACCCGGCGCAGCTCGCCGACGGTGAACTCCGGCGGGCAGAAGGCAGTGGCCAACGAGGAGTACTCAATCTTCGAGCGGGCCCGCTCGACACCGTCGGCGAGGATCCGGGCGTGGTCGAAGGCGAGCCCCGTGGAGGCCTCGTCGGTGTCGGCCAGCACCTCGTCGACCGGGGCCCAGCGCGCGCTGTTGGCGTCGCCCCCGGCTCGGGGCGCAGGCAGGTCCGGAGCCAGCACCAGGTGCGCCACACTGACGACACGCATCCGCGGATCCCGTTTCGGATCGCCGTAGGTGGCCAGCTGTTCGAGGTGCGCCCCGTTGCCCGCGCCGGGCAGGGCGGGGTCGTGCGCGCACAGGCCGGTCTCTTCGGAGAGCTCCCTGGCGGCGGCCCCCGCCAGGTCCTCGTCCCCGCGGACGAAGCCTCCGGGCAGCGCCCAGCTCCCCTGGAACGGCTGCTCACCTCTCCGGACGACCAGCGCGCAGAGCGCGTGGCGCCGCACGGTGAGCACGACCAGGTCGACGGTGACGGCGAAGGGCGGATAGGCCGACGGGTCGTAGGGCGACATGCCGCGATCATAGTCGTCTGCCTGACGATAAACAGCGCTTTGGTGACCTTGAAGGCAGTACCCCGACGGCGGGGGGCTTCCGATCGATCGGAGGATCCGGCCTGAACGGGGTGAGCGTGCTCAACCGCCCAACTGGAGCACATCGGCCGCCTCCTCCACCATGCCGAGGCCGAGCCGGCTGATCCGGACGGCGAAGGGCTCCCCCGCCACCCGTAGGCCCGAGAGTCTGAGCCCGCCCAGGGGGGCTCCGGGGAGCGGCGCGAGGGCGACCGTGCCGGCGGGGGCGTCGGGGCGGATCCCGGCGAGGGCGGTCAGCGCGTGGATCCCGGCCGCCGCGGCCACTGCGGCTGGGCGGCAGGCCGCCGGGTGCGGCACCGGGGCGCTGCCCGCGGTCCGCTGCTCGGCCGCGAACATCTCCGGCAGCCGGTACCCGAAGGCCTCGGCCGCGTCCAGCAGGCCGCCGAGCAGGCCGGTGGCCTCCTTCTCGAAGCCGGCCTGGGCCAGGCCCGCCACGGCCACCGCGCTCTCGTACGCCCGCACGGCGCCCGAGCGGTGGCCGAACGGGTTGTGTCCCGGCTCCTTGACGGCCATGCTCCGCAGCCCCCATCCGGAATCCATGGCGGGGGCTCCGAGTAGCCGGGCCAGCTGCTCGGCGCGGGTGCGGTCCAGGAGTCCCGGGGCAAGCCGGCCGCCGCTGAGCAGTCCGGTGTCGAGCAGGTGGGCGGCGGCTCCCGTCAGCCGTGGGAGCGGCCTCCCGTCGGGGTGGAGGGCCGAAGCGGGCCGGCCGCCGTCCGGACCGTCGATCCAGAACCCGGCCCGGAACCGCTCCTGCAGCGCGACCGCCCGCTCCTGCCACTCCTCGGCTCCGGGCCGTCCATAGGCGGCGAGCAGATCGGCGCCGAGCACGGCGGCCCGATGGGCGTGGGCCTGGGTCTCGCAGCGACGCGGACCCGGGTCGGGATCGGCCAGGAAACCGTCCTCCCCCAGCGCGCTGCGCAGCCAGTGCAGGCACCGCTCGGCGGCCGGAAGCAGCCGGGCCACTTCCTCTTCGGGCATGCCCCACAGCCGGGCCTCGGCCAGCACCGCGGGGAAGGCCAGGGTCGCCTCGGTGCCGGTGCACCCCGGTGGAAGCTGCGCTCCCGCTCCGCGTAGCGGGCCCGGGATCTTCCCGAGGTCGGGTCCGCCCCCTTCGGTCTGGGTCCGGGCAAGAATGCGCAGGGTGGCCGCGGCGAGACCGGTTCCGAGCGGCAGCGCCATCCGGGCGGCCCAGAGCGATTCCGCCGGGGCCAGACCCAGCCGCCAGGGCGCTCCCGCCGCGGCGAAGGCGTCGCCCGGCTCCTCTGAGTCGCGCAGGAGCAGCGCGCCCAGGTCCTGGACGCTGGTCCGAAACCATGCCTCGGCCCTCGGATCGTCCCCTTCGGCCCGGGCGGCAGCCAGCGGGTTGGCCACCTGCCCGGCGGGGGCCCGCCCCACCCGGTGCGGGGTGGTCCGCAGTTCGATGGTGCGGGATTCGCCGGGAGCCAGTTCGAGCTGCCAGCGCAACAGCCCCGCCGAAGCCAGCGCATCGTCCGGCGGCGGGTCGGCTGCGGTCACGGCCTGCGCCTCGCCGGTGCTCCAGCGCAGCCCGGCGGCGTGCACCCCGGCGGGCAGCTCGGGCCCGGCCCGCCCGGCGGCCACGGCGGCCAGCTCGGCGAGGTCGGTGCCGAGCAGCACCTCCACGGGCAGGCGTACCGGCCTGGCCGCGAAGCTGCGCAGGGTGATCCGCTCGGTGCCGTCCGCGTGCCGGACCCTTTCGACACCGATGTCGGGGTCGGGGCCGGGCTCTGCGCCGGTGCGCACGGTAGCGGTGAAGACGGCCCGGTCGGCGGCGAGGCTTCGCCCCTGCACGGCGACCGGATCCCGGCCGCCGAGACGCAGTACGCAGCGGGAGAGCAGGCGGCGCCCGGACCGGTAGATCCCGTCGATCCCGTGCCCGGTCAGCTGTCCGTGCTCCGGAGAGATGACCAGACAGGGCGCGGCAACGCAGATGACGGCGCCGTGCACGGGCGGCAGTTCGGACCTACGGGCGGCGGGCGCGCCGGGTGGACGGGGAGGTGCGGGGAGGGACATGTGTCGCCTTGTCTGCGCTCCGGTCGGTTCAGCTGGGCGGCGGCGCGGCCGGGGCCGCACCACCCCCCAACTGAACGCCCCCACCCCCGCCCGGGTCACGGGCCCGGGCCCCGTCCGGGCGTACCCGAAGCGAAGCCCCCGCCGCCGGGGCGGGCCCAGCGCGTACCGAAGCGATTGCACCGGACCGCCGGACGACGTGAACCGGTGCGCGCTCACTGTCCGCTCCCCGCGGTGCGGCGGGACCCCCGGCGGGGGGTCGTGCGGCCCCGTCGGCCGGGAGGACGGGTACCGGCCGAGGAGCGCCGCCGAGGCTCCCGGCGGCGCCGCTCCTCCCGCAGGCACTGCCGCAGCCCCTCGGGGTCGATCCCTTCGTTGCACGCATGGTGGAGCAGCTGGGCGAAGCGGTACTCCGCATCCGCCCGCAGGGCCAGGCCGAAGGCGATCCGGGCGGTCGGCTCGTCCCCCGTCGACCACGAGACCCAGCCGGCGAGGGTGAGCGGGGCCGCGGCGTGCTCCCCGTAGGCCCCGATGCAGCGCCGGGCCAGGGCCCGCCACAGCCGCAGGGCCGGGGCCGCGTCCTCGTCCTCCATCCATTCGGCCGCGATGTCCCGGATCTCGCGGTCCTGGAGGCCGAGGATCAGTGAGGCGGCCTCGTCGTGGCCGAGCAGCGCATCGTCCCAGTCGTCCGCATGGGCCCCGCCCTCTACGGGCGGTGCCAGCGTCAGGCGCCGCATCAGGGTCCGTGCCAGGGCGATGGTCTCGGCGCCGACCTCCTCGCGGGTGGCCCCGTCGAGGATCCTGGGCATCAGGGCCGCCGCGGCCCGGTCGAGGGCCCGTTCCGCCTCCTCGGCCACGGCCCCGCGCAGCGGTGCCATCCTGCCCTCGATCTCCTTGAGGGAGCCCCGGACCTGGAGTCCGGCGAAGGTGGCCGTCGCCGCCAGCACCGAGGTACCGACCGCGGCCAGCCGGCTGCCCCCGGCCGGACAGCACCGCTCGTCGGGGCATACGTAGGACCAGAACCGTCCTGCGGACAGGCACAGGGCCTCCAGCACGGGCACGTCCAGTGCGCCGCAGGCCAACCGGATCCGCTGGGCGAGCGGCCGCAGCCTGGTCATCACCCGCCGACCGTCTTCCTCCTCGCCCGGCTCCTGGCACAGGTACACGACGATGCCGTCGGGCTTGCCGCCGCGCCGTTCGCTTCCCGTGATGAGGCATTCGGCGACCTGCCGGGCGGTGTCCTCCCATTCTGCGGACGAGCTGGGGATACCGACGCGGAGCCGGCCGCCGAAGCGCCCGCCCTCGCCGTGCACGGCGACCATGACGAGGGAGTCGGTCGGGTGGAAGCCGAGCATGTAGGGCAGCGCGTCGGCCAGTTCGGCCGGGCCGCGCAGGGTGATCTGGGGTCCGGTGGTGGCTCCGGCCGGGCTGGTGGAGGGCCGGTCGGACGGGGTGCGCGATTCGTGGTTGTTCGTCATGCCACGAAGGTCCCGCGCCCGATCCGATCCCGAAAGCCCTGTGGATAACTCCCACCGCCGCCGTCCACAGGCCCGGAGCAGCATTGGCGCGATGTCGGAGGCATCGGGTTGCATGGGGGGTATGAACGCAGACCTGAGGTCCTCGGCCGACTCCGTACTAGCCCGTCTCGTGGGCGACCCCACGGGCGCCGCCAGGCTGCGCGAGGACCAGTGGCGGGCGATCGAGGCCCTCGTCGCGCACAAGCGGCGGGCGCTGGTGGTACAGCGCACCGGCTGGGGGAAGTCCGCGGTCTACTTCGTCGCCACCTCACTGCTGCGGGCGAACGGCGCCGGCCCCACCGTGATCGTCTCCCCGCTCCTCGCGTTGATGCGCAATCAGGTCGAGGCCGCGGCCCGGGCCGGGATCCGCGCCCGCACCATCAACTCCGCCAACCCCGAGGAGTGGGAGGGCATCCAAGCCGAAGTGGCGGCGGGTGAGGTCGACGTCCTGCTGGTGAGTCCCGAGCGGCTCAACAACCCCGATTTCCGCGACCAGGTCCTCCCCAAGCTCTCCGCCGCCACCGGGCTGCTCGTGGTCGACGAGGCGCACTGCATCTCCGACTGGGGCCACGACTTCCGCCCCGATTACCGCCGGCTGCGCACCATGCTGGCCGACCTGCCGCCGGGTGTCCCGGTGCTCGCCACGACCGCCACGGCCAATGCCCGCGTGACCGCCGACGTCGCAGAACAGCTCGGCACCGGGGCCGGTACGGACGCTCTGGTGCTGCGCGGCCCTCTGGACCGCGAGAGCCTGAGCCTGGCCGTACTGACCCTGCCCGACGCGGCACACCGGCTGGCCTGGCTCGCCGACCACCTCGGGGACCTGCCCGGCTCCGGGATCATCTACACGCTGACCGTGGCGGCCGCCGAGGAGGTCACCGCCTACCTGCGCCACCGGGGGCACACCGTGGCCTCGTACACCGGCAAAACGGAGAACGCCGATCGTCAGCAGGCCGAGGACGACCTCCAGACGAACCGGGTCAAGGCACTCGTGGCCACCTCCGCCCTCGGGATGGGCTTCGACAAGCCCGACCTGGGCTTCGTGGTGCACCTCGGCTCGCCCTCCTCCCCCATCGCCTACTACCAGCAGGTGGGCCGCGCGGGCCGTGGCGTGGAGCACGCGGAGGTCCTGCTGCTCCCCGGCCGGGAGGACGAGGCGATCTGGCAGTACTTCGCCTCGGTGGCCTTCCCGCCCGAGGAGCAGGTGCGCCGCACGCTCGACGTCCTGGCCCAGGCCGGCCGGCCGCTGTCGCTGCCCGCCATGGAGCCGCTGGTCGATCTGCGCCGCACCCGGCTGGAGACCATGCTCAAGGTGCTCGACGTCGACGGCGCCGTGCACCGCGTCAAGGGCGGCTGGACCTCGACGGGCGAGCCCTGGGCCTACGACGCCGAGCGCTACGCGTGGGTCGCCCGCCAGCGAGCCACGGAACAGCAGGCCATGCGCGACTACGCCGCGGCCACCGAATGTCGGATGGAGTTCCTGCGCCGCCAGCTCGACGACGAGGAGGCAGCGCCCTGCGGCCGCTGTGACAACTGCGCCGGAGCCCGGTTCACCGCGGAGGTGTCCACCACCGCGCTGGACACCGCGCGCGGTGAACTCGGCCGCCCGGGCGTGGAACTGGAGCCGCGCAAGATGTGGCCGACCGGGCTCGCGGCGGTCGGCGTCGACCTCAAGGGGCGCATCCCCGTCGGGGAGCAGGCCTCGACGGGCCGGGCGCTGGGCCGGCTGTCCGACATCGGATGGGGCAACCGCCTGCGCCCGATGCTGGCCCCGCAGGCTCCCGACCAGCCGGTTCCGGACGATGTGGCGCAGGCCGTGGTCGCAGTGCTCGCCGACTGGGCCCGGGGCCCCGGCGGCTGGGCCTCGGGAGCGCCGGACGCACCGGCCCGGCCGGTGGGCGTGGTCGCGCTGCCTTCGCGCAGCCACCCCCAGCTGATCGGTTCGCTGGCCGCGCGGATCGCGGAGATCGGGCGGATGCCGCTGCTCGGCGCGCTCGCCCACACGGAACAGGCTCCGGAGTTCGGGTCGGTGTCCTCGAACAGCGCGCAGCGGGTGCGGGGGCTCCACCAAGCCCTCACCGTGCCTCCGGCGCTGGCCGATGCGCTGGCGCAGTCCGCGGGCCCGGTGCTGCTCGTCGACGACCGCACGGAGAGCGGGTGGACCATCGCGGTGGCTGCCCGGCTGTTGCGGCGGGCAGGCGCGAAGGAGGTGTTCCCGCTGGTGCTGGCGCTTCAGGGCTAGTCGAATGCGTCATCTTCGGCGTGGCGGGGCAAGGATATGAACGGCATACCGGCGAATTCCGGTCGGCGGCGTCAATTGCTCGTTGCCGCATGCTCAGAAGCCACGCGAGAATTGGGGTGCTCCCGCTCGGCTCCTCGGCACCCTCCTGGGCCGCGCTGCGGCGCGCCCTGACTCCACCGTGCCCGTTCGCGGGCGTGTACCCGAAGGGAGGACCGTGACCTTCGGATTCGCGCCGCCCCCGACCACGTCCCTGGCAACAGCCACCGGTGGCACAAGCCGGCACGGCAGACTGCTGGAACCCGCGGAATGGACAGCGGCGGGCATTCCGCTGCTCAGCAATCCGCGCGAGATCGTGAGCGGGCTGCACTCCCGGCACAGCCCCGTGCCCTCGACTGCGGTCATCGCCGTCCTCGGCCCGGAGGAGCAGCTCGTGGCGAGCGCCTCCTTCGTGCAGAGGTCGACCTCGGCCGACGGCTGGGAGTACCGCAACGCCCTGCTGTCCCGGCTGCGCCGGGTCCTGCCGCACGACCTGCGCAGACGGACCCCGGTGCGGACGGCGGTGCTGCTCTACTGCCGCGAGGGCGATGAGCAGTGGACCGAGGAGGACGGGGCGTGGATGTGGGGGCTGCGGGACGCCTGCACCCTGCACGGCCTGCGCTGCGGCGCGTACATCACGCTGACCCGCGGGGGCTGGCAGGTGGTGGGCGAGGGCCGTGGCGGGCGGCGCCCGAGCTCCGACTCGCGGCCGCAGCGCCTGGGCGACACCGTGGCCGAATTCTCTCCGCTGGCCATGCACACCGGGGGCGGCGCGGTCGAAGCCCTGCGGCGGACCGCCGCGCGCTGACCCCGGAGGACCCCCACGGCCAAGGCACGCGCCCGTGTGTCCGGCCGCGCCCGGGCGGCTGCCACCCGCGTACCACCGCACGGTCGCCGCCTTGCATGCGGGCATGCCTCACGGCCGTACACCCAGGAACGGGCGTACGGCGGATCAGGCCTCGGGCTCCGACTCGGACCCCGGCGCGGGCTTCAGCGGGGCCGGCCCGTGGCCCGCCCCGCCCCTCGCCCGTGCTGGGTGCAGGGCGTCAGACGCCCGCACCCAGAACGGAGTTGATCTGCTGCGGGTCACCGCACACGATCAGCAGCGCACCCGCCCGGGTGAGCGCGACCGGCAGGGCGGCCGCGACGGTGTCGACCGCTCCGCCATTGGCCGCGAAGACCACGACGGGACGGCCGGCGGCACGCTGGGCCTGCGCCGCGTCCGCATAGAAGACGTCGTCCCCGGCGTCGTGCAGGGCCCAGTACGCGGCCTCGCCGAAGGACAGCTCGTGCGCGGCCCACGGGTGCGGGTCGCCACTGGTGAGCACCAGGATGTCACCGGGCGCGCGCCCGGTGTCGAGCAGCAGGTCGACGGCCTCTTCGGCCGCGTCCAGCGCGCCCTCGGCGGAGGCCGGGATCAGCTGGATCTGCGGCACCGCCGCGGAGACGGACGGTGCGGTGGGGGCAGCGGCAGGAGCCGCGGGAACGGGTCCGGGGGTGGCCTGCGGCGCACGCTGTGCGGGCGGTGCGGGCCGGGCGGGACCGGGGCGACCGGGCCGCGGTACGGCGGCGGGACGCGGACCAGGTACAGGGCGGGGGGTCTGCGCGGTGCGGCTCGCGGCCGGCGTGACGCGGGGACCCTGGGCACTCTCGTGAATCTGAGGCTCCTCGATGGCGGGGGTGAGAGGCATGAGTTGACATCTATCAAACACCGGTACGAAACGTACCGGTTGGTGGCACACGCGTGCGATCAGAAATCGAAGCCGAGTTGGCCTCCGTTTTCCAGCTCCATCGACTCCTCGCTCCGGCGCACCTTCTTGAGATGGCGCCACCGCGGCAGCGCGTCGAGGTACGACCACGAGAGCCGGTGGTAGGGGGTGGGTCCCAGCTCTTCCAGCGCCGCCCGGTGCACGGGCGAGGGGTACCCGGCGTTGGCGGCGAAGGCGAAGTCCTCGATCCCACCGCCCCGTTCCCCGAGCTCGGCCATCATGCGGTCGCGGCGGACCTTGGCGATGACCGAGGCCGCGGCGACGGCGATGCAGGACTGGTCGCCCTTGATCACCGTACGGACCCGCCAGGGCGGGCCGAGATAGTCGTGCTTGCCGTCGAGTATCACCGCGTCGGGCCGCACCGGCAGCGCCTCCAACGCGCGCTCCGCCGCCAGTCGGAGGGCGGCCGTCATCCCCAGTTCATCGATCTCCTCGGGCGAGGAGTGCCCGAGTGCGTACGCGGTGACCCAGTCCTCCAGGACATCGAGCAGGGCGTCGCGCCGCTTGGGGGTGAGCAATTTGGAGTCGGTGAGCCCGGCGGGCGGCCGGCGCAGGCCGGTGATCGCCGCACACACGGTGACGGGTCCGGCCCAGGCCCCTCGTCCGACTTCGTCGACCCCGGCGATGACCTTGGCGCCGGTGGTTGCACGGAGGGAGCGTTCGACGGTGTGGGTGGGTGCTTCGTACGGCATGGCGCCAGCAAGGTTACGCCGCCCCGGGCCCACTGCACACCCCCGCCCCGGTCCGACCCGCCCGAGATCGGACGCGAACCCCGCTCCGCGCGCCCCGGACCGCCCCCGCCACGTCTCACACCCTGAGCAGCGGCACCATGACCTCGTCGATCAGCGCAGCGATGTCCGCATCTCCCCATTCGCTTCCGCACACCTTGGCGCGATACATCAGCATGGCCGGAATGACATCCACGACAAACGGACCAGTAGCGTCCGGCCGTACGTCACCCCGCGCGATTCCACGCTCCACAAGCTCCCTGATCAGACGCTGGGCCGGCTCGTGCAGACCGGACCAGATGACTCCGCGAAACCGATCGACATGCATGTGATCGCATTCGTGAAGCACCGACCTCAGGGCCTGCCCGGCGCGCGAGTGCATGACGTCCCGCGCGCTCACACACAGCAGATAGAGGTCCTCGCGGATCGAACCAGAGTCGGGAATGTCACCGATACGCGGCAGACCGCTCCGCAGCGCATCAGCCACCAGGTCCACCTTCGACGGCCAGCGACGGTAGAGCGCGGCCTTGCCGGTGTGCGCGCCGGACGCGACACCTTCCATGGTGAGCGCGTTCCAGCCGACCGTGCTCAGCTGCTCCAACGCGGCGTCGAGAATCGCCCGTTCGAGCTCCGGCCCCCGCCTGCGCCCAGGCGACGCCGCTGACCAGCGCGAACCCACCATCTTCCCCACCTCCGACCGGCTTGCGCGTTCGACGCACGCATTTTCAGCCTTAGTGAACGCTTGCGTTCACTAAGGCGCGGCTCCTACCGTGGTCCCGCAGTGAACGAATGCGTTCACTATTTCACTTTGGGGGGATCCTCAGTGACAAGCTCTCAACTCGCCACACCCCGGATACCGGGCGCGGCGCGCCGGGCGGGGCGCCCCGGAGTGGCGCTCGCCGTCATCGCCGCGTGCCAGCTCATGGTCGTCCTCGACGCTACGATCGTGAACATCGCGCTCCCGCACATCCAGAGCGCCCTCGACTTCACCACCACCGACCTCTCGTGGGTGCTCAGCGCCTACACCCTCACCTTCGGCGGCCTACTGCTGCTCGGTGGCCGGGCGGGCGACATCCTGGGCCGGCGCCGCGTGTTCCTGGCCGGAATCCTGATCTTCACCCTGGCCTCCCTCCTCGGCGGCTTCGCCCAGGAGCCCTGGCAGCTGCTCGCGGCCCGCGCCCTGCAGGGGGTGGGCGGCGCGATCGCCTCGCCGACCTCGCTCGCCCTGATCACCACGACCTTCGCCGAAGGCCCCGAGCGGAACCGGGCGTTCGGGGTGTTCGCCGCCGTCTCCGCGGGAGGCGGCGCGATCGGCCTGCTGGCCGGCGGCATGCTGACCGAGTGGCTCGACTGGCGCTGGGTCCTCTTCGTCAACGTGCCGATCGGCGTGCTGATCGCGGTCCTCACCCCGCTCTACATCACCGAGTCCGAGCGTCACCCCGGCCGCTTCGACATCGCCGGAGCCCTCACCTCCACCGGCGGCATGGCCTCCCTCGTGTACGGGTTCATCAGCGCCGCGGAGAAGGGTTGGCGCGACGCGATCACCCTCGGCTCGTTCGCCGCGGCCCTCGTCCTGCTCGCGCTCTTCGTCGTCATCGAGTCGCGGGCCCGCGAGCCGATCATCCCGCTGCGCATGTTCGCCGACCGCAACCGCACGGGCACCTACGTGATCATGCTCGGTCTCGCCGCTGCGATGTTCGGCATGTTCTTCTTCATCGTCCAGTTCGTGCAGAACGTGCTGGGGTTCTCCCCGATCCAGTCCGGGCTCGGCTTCCTGCCCGTGACGGTCGCCATCATCACCGCCGCCGGCCTCTCGCAGCGCTTCCTGCCGCGTTTCGGCCCCAAGCCCTTCATGGTCATCGGGTCCGCGCTCACCGGGACCGGGCTGGCCTGGCTGACCTTCATCCGGACCGACAGCTCCTACGTCTCCGGAGTGCTCGGGCCGATGCTGCTGTTCGGCTTCGGCATGGGCCTCAACTTCGTGACCCTCACCCTCACCGCCGTCTCCGGCGTGGCGCCGAAGGAGGCGGGTGCGGCCTCGGGGCTGCTCAACGCCAGCCAGCAGGTCGGCGGCTCGCTCGGCCTGTCCATCCAGGTCACCGTCTTCGGCACGGCCAGTCGTGACGAGGCCACGCAGCAGGTCCCCTCCTTCATGGCGCAGGCGGATCCCGAACAGATCGCCGCCTTCAAGGAGACCGGCTTCCTGCCCGACCCCTGGGGCGACCTGGTCCTGGCCCACGGCATCTCCACCGCCTTCTACGCCGCCGTCGCCATGGCGGGCCTCGCCCTGGCCACCGCCCTGCTGGTGATCCGGGTGCGCAAGAGCGACCTGGAGGCCCTGGCCGGCGCCGCCGCGAAGGCCGGCCCGGCCGCCTGAACGAGGCCTTCCGCACGGTGTCGGGGCCGGGTGCGGGTGCGGGTGCGGGGAACGATCCCCGCAGCCGGCCCCGTACGCGTCCCCCGGAACCCCCGTGGGGTCGACTAGTACTCGACGCGGCTACCGAACGAACCCAGGCGCGAGCAGACCTCGTACGAGGCGGTCACGGGACGCTCGCGCAGGATCTGCCGGGCCTGGTACTCGCCCAGGCTCATCGCGTACCAGGGGACGTCCCCGGCTTTGGCCATCTCGTCGTTGATCCCGCGCAGGGCGCAGGACCGCTGCGGCTCGGGCAGCCGGTCCAGGGCGGGGACGGCGTCCGCCGACAGGGACTGGAAGTAGGAGAGGTCGATCTTCGCGTCCGCCTCGAAGCGTGCCACGTTCCGCTCGGCGACCATCCCGTCCGGGGAGAGCAGGCCGAAGGCCAGGACGGCCGCGGCCACACTGCCCGCGAACGCGCGCGCCAGCCAGCGCCCACCGAACAGCCCGGCCGCCATGATCAGTACGATGACGAGCCCGAGCCACAGCTCCATCGCGGCCACCGAAACACGCAGCCGGGTCAGCCCGTACGCCTCCACGTACAGGTCCATCCGGCGCAGCGCGGCTGCGACGACGACTAGCGTCAGCGCGCACAGCGCCCCGAGGACGGCACGGACGAAGCGACGGTCGCCCGCTCCGGAACGCGGGGCCCAGCGCAGGGCGAGCGCGATCACGGCGAGGGTGAGCAGGGTGGCCCAGAGCAGCTGCCAGAAGCCCTGGCGGGCGTACTCGGCGTAGGTGAGCCCGGTGCTCCGCAGGACCTTGTCGTAGCCGCCGAACAGGACCGCCAACTGGACGGCGTTGAAGCCGGCGAAGAGCAGGTTGAGCACGATGAGCGGAAGGGCCCATTCGACGCGGGAGCGCGGCTTGCCCGGGGCCACCTTGATCCGGTCCCAGCGCAGCGGGGCCGCGGCAGTGCGGGCCGCGGCGAGCGCGAGGACGGCGCCGAGGAGGAAGAGCACGAACCGGACCGGCCCGTCCTCGACCGACACGTCGGGCAGCAAGTCGCCCAGCAGATCGGCGAAGGCCGCGTCCGCGGAGGCGAACAGCGCGCCGAAGAGCAGCAGGAGGACGCCGGCCACAACGGTCGCCTTGGCCACGGGCAGCCAGCGGTCCTTGCTGACCCCGCCACGCGAGCGCAGCCCGGTCAGCAGCCAGCCGATCCCGGACACGGCGGCGTCAAGGAACCCGAGCGGGCTGAGCAGGACGCCCGGCCAGGTGCGGCTGCCGTGGAGGGCGAGCGCGCCCAGCAGGACCGCGGACAGGATCGCCAGCGTGGCCGGCCAGGCGGAGTCGCGCAGGGCCGGTACGGCGAGCAGGGCGAGGCAGCCGATCACCCAGGCGACGGTCCAGGGACGGGCGCTGCGGCGGGCCGCGCGGGCGGCGACGTATGCCGCGACGACGGCGGGCACCACCGCGAGCAGCAGGCCGGGGCCCATGCCGTCGCCGAGCAGCAGCGCGGTGGCGAGACCGGAGGCGAGGACGGCGACGAGGGTAGCGGTCCGGATGGGGGCGGCCTCGGCGGGGCGCACCAGAGTGGCCCAAGAGGGCTTGGCCGAGCGTTGCTGCACCTGCCAGGGGTTCCCGGGCACTGCGCCGGCCTGCGCCCACGGCGGTGCGCCGGCCTGCGCCCCCGACGGTGGGCCGGCCACGCCGGTGTGTCTACCACCGGCCGGATGGGGCTTGGCGGGCGAATCCCCGTCCGTGGCTTCTGCGTTGACCGCGTCGTCGGTCCGGGCTTCGTTCGCCCCGCCGGTGTTCTCTGACATCGGGTTCCCTCCCCTATCGGCCGCCCCGGAGTTCACATTGGGGCGGCGCTGCGGACAGAGTAGGCCGGCACGATGCAGTTTTGAACAGGATCAAAAGAGTGCTGTGGCAGGACCGTGACAATCGGAGGGGGATGTTCACCGCACGTCGGACGAACCGGCGGCGCGGGACGCGGCCAAGGCACTGGACTGATCGAACGCTCCGAACGCACCCGAGGTGCCACACCGTGCGAACTCCCCGGTGCCGCCGTCGGATCCCTCCCACGGGCATCAGCCCGCAGCGACCTCCGGCAGCCAGGCCGGCAGCGCCTCGGTACGCGCCAGCCACGCGGCCGGCAGCACGGCGTCACCGCGCGCGCCCAGCACCCCGCCGACGATCGCGCAGGTCGTGTCGACGTCCCCGCCCACCTGCGCGGTGGTCCAGAACGCCCGCTCGTAGTCGTCCAGCGCCCGCGCCGCCGACCACAGGGCGAACGGCACGGTGTCGTGCGCGCTCGTGCGCCGCCCGCAGCCCAGGACCGCCGCGACCGTGGTGGCGTCGCCGTAGTCAAGCATGTCCCGCGCGCGCCGCAGCCCCGCGCCCACCGCGCTGCGCGGCACGAGTGCGATCACCCCGTCCAGCAGGTCGGAGGCTTTCGGCGGACCGTCGGCGCTCGCGGCCAGGGCCGCTGCCGCTGCGACGGCCATCGCCCCGCACACGGCCTCGCGGTGCTGGTGGGTGGTGTAGGCGGAGATCTCCGCCTGGTGGGTGGCCTGCTCCGGGTCGTCGGCGTACCAGGCGCCGAGCGGCGCGATGCGCATCGCGGCGCCGTTGCCCCACGAGCCCTGCCCGTTGAACAGTTCGGCGGCCAGCGTGCGCCAGTCCTGCCCCTCGCGCACCAGACGCAGCATCCGGTTGACCGCGGGCCCGTAGCCACGGTCGAAATCGTGGTGGTGGGCGAAGGAACTCGCGAGCGCGTCTTGGTCGATGCGCCCGTGCTCGGCCAGCACGGCCACCACCGAGCAGGCCATTTCGGTGTCGTCGGTCCACTGCCACGCCTCGGCGCCGGTGGGCAGCTCGCGCCGCTTGAGCAGCGGGTAGTTCACGGGGACGAAGTACTGGGAGCCGAGGGCGTCACCCAGCGCCAGCCCTCGGAGGCTGGCCATGGCGCGCGCGTAGCGCCGTTCGGGAGTGGAATCAGGCGTCATTGCGGGCCACTCTAGCCGTCCAGGTCATAGGGCTCGGGTGTGGTCCACCGCTCAAACGGGCGGTCCAACCGGTACCGGCCGTCCGGGCCGAGCAGGAGCACCCGGAATTCGCCGTTGCCCGGATTGGACAGGGCCTCGAATTCGGCCACGGACCAGTGGAACCAGCGCATGCAGAACAGCCTCATCGTCAGCCCGTGCGTCACCAACAGCACGTTCTCGGGATGGTCGGGGGCCTCGAAGCTGCGGTAGAGGCTTTCCAGGAAGGACCCGACCCTGTCGTACACATCGGCCCCCGACTCGCCCTGCGCGAAACGGTAGAAGAAGTGTCCGTACGCGTCGCGGTACGCCTTCTGCAGTCGTACGTCGTTCTGGTCCTGCCAGTTCCCCCAGTCCTGCTCGCGCAGGCGCGGCTCCTCGCGCATCCGCACCCGCGTCGGGTCCAACCGGAGCTCCCGGAAGGTCTGCAGCGTGCGGCGGTACGGGGAGACGTACGCGCTGATCGTCCCGGTGCCGAAGAGCTCGCGCAGTCGGACGCCCGCCGCCGCCGCCTGCTCCCGCCCGGTGGGGGTCAGCCGCAGGGCGTGGTCGGGTTCCCTCTCGTACACCGAGTCGTCGGCGTTCCCCTCCGATTCCCCGTGTCGGACAAGGACGATGCGCCGTGGTCGAACCATCCCACGACCCTATTCGGCAGCCGGGCAGCCCGCCGACCGGGCACGCCGATCGCCCCCCGCCGGTCGTCGTACGGTCATACCGTCCAGGAGGGTTCGAGGTCGACGACATCGCCGGTGAGGGCCTCGACATCGGCCTGGATCTGGGCACGGAGGGAGAGCCGCTCGACCCGCTCCTGCCGGTACTTGCCGTGCTCGGCGGCGGCGTGCCACATGGAGAGGACCAGGAACTCCCGACCCGGAGCCTCCCCGAAGAGGCCCCGGACCATGCCGGGCGATCCCGCCATCGCCGGATTCCACACCTTCTCCTGCATGAGGGCGAAGTGGTCGACCCGGCCCTCCCGGACCCGCGTGTGCGCGACCCGTACGACGTCGGCATCGGTGAAGCGCGGCTCGAAGCCGGTCTTCACGTCGAAGCGGTGGTCGAAGAGGGTGACCCGCAGATCGGTGTAGGTGCCGTTCTGGGAGGCGGCCAGCCGATCGTGGGAGCGGGCCATGAAGGAGTCGTAGAAGGAACGGCTCTCCCAGAACGCGAAGACATGCGCGACCCCCTGCCGGCCCCGGCTCCAGCCGCCGCCCTGCCCCCGGAATCCCGGCTCGCCCGGCAGCCCCGCCCATTTTCGCTGCCCGCGCTCGAACCCGCGTCGGTCCGTCACCGTGCAGCGAATCCACTTGACCAGCACTGCGCCATCGTACGGGCCAAGCGCGGCCCCGGTCAGTCCTCAGCGCGGTGGATCCGCACCAGTTCTGCCGCGTCCCGATCGGACAACCGAAGCCCGAACTCCTGGTCGAGCACGGCGAGCAGGTCGTCCGGGCCGACGATCTCCTGCTCGGCGCGGCCGTCGGGGTACAGCCGGGTGAGTTCCCGCCCGACGAGCGCCTGGCGGACGCCGTCTCCCGGGCGCTGGACGATCAGCCGCCCGGCAAAGGAAGAGGAAGGGTGGCTGGAGCTGTAGTGGTTGAGTACGACGTAGTCGACGGGGCGGTAGTGCTGCGGGGAGAAGGCGTACAGGTCTCGCCAGGTGTCTCCGCGCAGCAGGCACAGCACCAGAACGCCGTCCTCCTCCTCACGGACGCGGTACGTCCACTCCCCCTGCTGCACATCGGCACCCGGTCGTCCCAGCGGCACCGGCTCCCGAGGCCCTTGGAACCCGAACCCGACGTCACACAGCCACCGTTCACCCTCGACGGTGACGACGAGGACGGCGTGTGTCACCGCGAGGACGGAGTCCCCGCGGGTGCGGGTGCGGGCACCGCGCCCGGAGACCTCGAAGCCGATCCGCTCCAGGGCGGCGGCCAGCAGCGAGTTCTGCTCGTAGCAGTAGCCGCCGCGACGACCGTGCACGAGCTTGCCCTCGATCGACTTGAGGTCCAGCGCGACGGGGCGGCCGAGCAGGACGTCCAGGCTCTCGAAGGTGATGGCGGCGGTGTGGGCGCGGTGCACTGCGTACAACGTGCGGAGGTCCGGACGGAGTTCCCCGGACGCCTCCCGGTCCCCCTGATGTCCGATCCGGTCCAGATACGCGTCCAGGTCCAGCTCGTCACCGCTCCACATGACTGACCATCTCCCCGTTCCCCCGCCTCGCCGGCCATCGCACTACCGTGAAATCCGCAGGCGCGTCGTCGTGCGCGCCCCGCACAATGATCACCATGACGGCCTTGCACTCCAACCCGCTTTTCGACCGCCTCGCCGACGCCGAAAACATCCTGGTCGCCGGTGCGGGCGGCGGCTTCGACATCTACGCCGGCCTCCCCGTGGCCCTGTCCCTCATGCACCAGGGCAAGCGGGTCCACCTCGCGAACCTCTCCTTCAGCACGCTCGCCGGACTGCCCTCCGAGGCGTGGCAGGCCCCCGACCTGGCCACCGTCACCCCCGACTCCGCGCCCCACCTGTCCTACTTCCCCGAGCGGACGCTGGCCCAGTGGCTGGAGGCGCACGACTACCCGGCCCTCGTGTACGCCTTCCCCCAGACCGGGGTCCAGCCGCTGCGCGCCGCCTACCGCGAACTGATCGACCTCCACCACATCGATGCGATCGTCCTGGTCGACGGCGGCACGGACATCCTGATGCGGGGCGACGAAGCGGGCCTCGGCACGCCCGAGGAGGACCTCACCAGCGTCGCGGCACTGGCCGCGCTGGACGACGTGCCCCAGCGCCTCGTCGTATCGGTGGGCTTCGGCGTGGACGCGTACCACGGGGTCAGTCACGGCTTGGTGCTGGAGAATATCGCGGCGCTGGAGCGCGCGGGCGCCTACCTCGGCGCGTTTTCCATACCGCGCGCCACCAGGGAGGGCGCCCTCTTCCTGGACGCGGTGGCCCATGCCCAGGAGCAGACCCCGGACCGGCCCAGCATCGTGAACGGCTCGATCGCCGCGGCCGTCCGGGGTTCCTTCGGCGACGTGCAGTTCACCAGCCGCACGCGGGGAAGCGAGCTCTTCGTGAACCCTCTGATGTCCCTGTACTTCGCCTTCGACCTGCCGGGGCTCGCCGCGCGCTGCCTCTACCTGGATCGCATTGAGGACACCCACCTGATGCGCCAGGTCCATTCCCGGATCGCCGAGTTCCGCGAGGACCTGGTCACCCGTCCGTCCCGCCGCATCCCCCACTGACCCGGTGACGTGCTCGACGGTGGCCCGCGCGGCGGCGGAGAAGCCGCGGTGGTGAAATGCGGGCCGGCGACATGCGTGGTGGGGTGTCCGCGTCACCGTGAACACCCCGCCTGAACGGCTCACACACGCACAACAGTGGCGTCATGACATGGGTGTGGTGCACCTACTCCTGGCGTGCGGCGTTCCCCGCTCCGCCGGCACCGTACGATTCGCGGAAGACGGTGCGCTCCCGGGCACGCCGACCCGGATGGCGCTGGTCCTGCGCCGGATGGCCGACCGACACCAACAGGGCGATGGCCAGGTCGTCACGGCCGTCGATCCCGATCACCTTCTTCACCTTCGCCTCGTCCCAGCCGTTCATGGGCGAAGTCGCCAGGCCCATCTCCGTCGCGGCGAGCATCACGAAGGATGCCGCGATCATGGCGTCCTTGACCGCGTACTCCCGCAGCAAACCCCGCTGGTCGAGATCCTCCTGGAACACCCGTGACGCAGCGGAGAACATCGCGACGAACTCGTTGTTCCACGCTCCGCTGCGCCGGGCCTGCTCGTAGACGTCGCTGTGGTCATCCCGCCAGGACTGGGGCTCGGCGACGAAGACCAGTACGACCGGGGCCTCTTGCGGCTGGGGCTGGCCCCCCGTGGCCCACGCCAGTCCCGCACGGCCCTCGTCTCCGGATACCACGACGATGGACCGGTCCTGCAGGTTCCAGCTGGTGGGGGCCTCGACGGCGAGATCGAGAAGCGCGTCAAGCGTGGCCTCGGGGATCGGGGCTGGCAGGTAGTGGCGGACGGTGCGGCGGGTACGGATCGCTTCTGCGACGGACATCGTTGGACTCGTCATGTCACTCACTATTGGAGAGTCACTCTCCATCGGGAAGAGGGCACTAATTAGTGCGTTACTCTCCCCGCATGAAGACCACTGTGGAATCGTCCGGGCTGCCGGCCGACGTCTACTCCGCGAAGTGCCCTACCCGCCAGGTCCTCGATCACATCTCCGGCAAGTGGACCATCCTGGTCGTGGACGCCCTCCTCGAAGGCATCCTGAGGTACACCGAATTGAGTCGGCGCATCGAGGGCGTGTCACAGAAGATGCTCACCCAGACCCTGCGCGGCCTCGAAGCCGACGGGTTCGTCACCCGCACCGTGTTTCCCACCATCCCGCCCCGGGTCGAATACGAACTGACGGAGCTCGGCCGGAGCCTCGCGGGGCCGATCACTGCGCTCCGCCAGTGGACGGAGACCCACATCAACGAGATCGAGCGGGCCCGGGCCGCGGCGGAGGCCGGGAAGGTCCTTTGAGCAGGTGCATCAAGCAGTAGATCCACAACGCCGAGAGGGTGCCGACCATTGGTCGGCACCCTCTCTCACGTGCAGGTCAGCGCCCTGAGCCGCACATCCTCAAGGATGCATCGGGCGCGGTTCCGCCTGGTTTCAGCTGCAACCGCTCGTCGAGCCGCAGCCCTCGCAGATGTAGCAGGAGCCGGCGCGCTGCATCTTCGTACCGCAGGAGAAGCAGAGCGGGGCGTCGGCGGAGACGCCGAGCTGCATCTCGACCAGTTCGGCGTTGCTGTGCGCCGTCTTCGGGGCCGGGACGGAGGCCGCCACGACCGGCTTCGGGACCGACGGGACCGCGGCCAGCGGGGCCGCCTGCATCAGGGCCTCGGTGTCCAACTCGTCTTCGAGCGGCTCGTAGGAGCCGGTGTCCAGGTGGCGCTGGCGCTCGTCGGCGGTGTGGATGCCGAGGGCGGAGCGGGTCTCGAAGGGCAGGAAGTCCAGCGCCAGACGACGGAAGATGTAGTCGACGATCGACTGCGCCATCCGCACGTCCGGGTCGTCCGTCATGCCGGCCGGCTCGAAACGCATGTTCGTGAACTTCGAGACGTAGGTCTCCAGCGGAACGCCGTACTGCAGACCGACCGAGACGGCGATCGAGAAGGCGTCCATCATGCCCGCGAGGGTCGAGCCCTGCTTGGACATCTTCAGGAAGACCTCGCCCAGACCGTCGTCCGGGTAGGAGTTCGCCGTCATGTAGCCCTCGGCGCCACCGACCGTGAAGGAGGTGGTGATGCCCGGGCGGCCCTTGGGGAGGCGCTTGCGGACGGGGCGGTACTCGATGACCTTCTCGACCGTGGCGCGGATGGTCTCCTCCGCCTTGGCGGTGACCTCCTCCTTCTCCACCTCCTTCTTCTTGGCGGAGAGGGGCTGGCCGACCTTGCAGTTGTCGCGGTAGATCGCGAGCGCCTTGACGCCCATCTTCCACGCCTCGAAGTAGATCTCCTCGATCTCCTCGACGGTCGCCGTCTCCGGCATGTTGACCGTCTTCGAGATCGCGCCGGAGATCCAGGGCTGGATCGCGGCCATCATACGGACGTGACCCATCGCGGAGATGGAGCGCTCGCCCATGGCGCAGTCGAAGACCTCGTAGTGCTCGGTCTTCAGGCCCGGGGCGTCGACGACCACGCCGTGCTCGGCGATGTGGGAGACGATCGCCTCGACCTGCTCCTCCTGGTAACCCAGGCGGCGCAGGGCCTGCGGGACGGTGCCGTTGACGATCTGCATCGAGCCGCCGCCGACGAGCTTCTTGAACTTGACCAGGGCCAGGTCCGGCTCGACACCGGTGGTGTCGCAGGACATCGCGAGACCGATGGTGCCGGTCGGCGCGAGGACGGAGGCCTGGGAGTTGCGGAAGCCGTTCTTCTCGCCGAGGCGCAGGACGTCCTGCCAGGCCTCGGTGGCCGCGGCCCAAATGCTGTTGTCCAGGTCCTCGGTGCGCGGCGCGAGGGCGTTGGCGTCGGCGTGCTGCTTCATGACGCGCTTGTGGGACTCGGCGTTGCGGGCGTAGCCGTCGTAGGGGCCGACGATGGCGGCCAGTTCGGCGGAGCGCTTGTACGCGGTACCGGTCATGAGCGAGGTGATCGACGCGGCGAGGGTGCGGCCGCCGTCGGAGTCGTACGCGTGGCCGGTGGCCATCAGCAGGGCGCCGAGGTTGGCGTAGCCGATGCCCAGCTGACGGAAGGCGCGGGTGTTCTCGCCGATCTTCTGCGTCGGGAAGTCCGCGAAGCAGATGGAGATGTCCATCGCGGTGATGACGAGCTCGACGACCTTGGCGAAGCGCTCGGCGTCGAAGGACTGGTTGCCCTTGCCGTCGTCGTTCAGGAACTTCATCAGGTTGAGCGAGGCGAGGTTGCAGGACGTGTTGTCCAGGTGCATGTACTCGCTGCACGGGTTGGACGCGGTGATGCGGCCGGACTCGGGGCAGGTGTGCCAGTTGTTGATCACACCGTCGTACTGGATGCCCGGGTCGGCACAGGCCCACGCGGCCTCGGCGAGCTTGCGGAAGAGCGCCTTGGCGTCGACCTTCTCGATGACCTCACCGGTCATGCGGGCACGCAGGCCGAACTCGGTGCCGTTCTCGACGGCCGTCATGAACTCGTCGTTCACGCGGACGGAGTTGTTGGCGTTCTGGTACTGGACGGACGTGATGTCGTCGCCGCCCAGGTCCATGTCGAAGCCCGCGTCGCGCAGGGCGCGGATCTTCTCCTCCTCCTTCACCTTGGTCTCGATGAAGGCCTCGACGTCCGGGTGGTCCACGTCCAGGACGACCATCTTGGCCGCGCGGCGGGTGGCGCCGCCCGACTTGATCGTTCCGGCGGACGCGTCGGCGCCGCGCATGAAGGAGACCGGGCCGGAGGCGTTGCCGCCGGAGGAGAGGAGCTCCTTGGAGGAGCGGATGCGGGAGAGGTTCAGGCCGGCGCCGGAGCCGCCCTTGAAGATCATGCCCTCTTCCTTGTACCAGTCGAGGATCGACTCCATGGAGTCGTCGACGGCCAGGATGAAGCAGGCGGAGACCTGCTGCGGCTGGGGCGTGCCGACGTTGAACCACACCGGGGAGTTGAAGCTGAAGATCTGGTGCAGGAGGGCGTAGGTCAGCTCGTGCTCGAAGATCTCCGCGTCAGCGGGCGACGAGAAGTAGTCGAAGTCCTCGCCGGCCTTCGTGTACGTCTTCACGATCCGGTCGATCAGCTGCTTCAGACCGGTCTCTCGCTGCGGGGTGCCGACCGCGCCGCGGAAGTACTTGCTGGTGACGATGTTGACCGCGTTCACCGACCAGAAGTCGGGGAACTCGACACCGCGCTGCTCGAAGTTGACCGAGCCGTCGCGCCAGTTGGTCATGACGACGTCACGGCGCTCCCAGCTCACCTCGTCGTAAGGGTGCACGCCCGGGGTGGTGTGGATGCGCTCGATACGCAGGCCGCCCTTGGCAGCCTTGGTCCCCTTGGCGCGGGAACCACGTGCCGAGCCGCTCGCCGTCTCTGTCATGCCGCTTCCTCCCATATGCGGGCAAAAACGCCCTAAAGTGCCATCGATATTCCGCGGCACAGTGCTGTGTCTTGTGTCTACGTCTCTTCGCCTGGCCGACCGGCCGCATCACGACGCGTGAGCGCCGCGGCACGGATGGTCCGATCAGTCGGCGGCGGAGGCGGGCACGGGGACCTGGGCGGTCCCACCGAGCTCGCACTCTTCGGTATGAGACCGCGATACGCGGAGTTCCGCGATGGCGGTCTCGAAGTCTTCAAGGGTGTCGAAAGCTTTGTAAACGGAAGCGAAGCGCAGGTACGCGACCAGGTCGAGCTCCTGCAACGGGCCGAGTATGGCCAGACCCACATCGTGGGTGGTCAGCTCGGCACTCCCGGTGGCGCGCAGCGCCTCCTCGACCCGCTGGCCGAGCTTGGCGAGGGCGTCCTCGGTGACCGGCCGCCCCTGGCACGCCTTGCGCACGCCGGAGATGACCTTGGTGCGACTGAAGGGTTCGGTCACCCCGCTGCGCTTGATCACCATCAGCGAGGCCGTCTCCACCGTCGTGAATCGACGGGAGCAGTCGGGGCACTGACGGCGCCTGCGGATCGACGTACCGTCGTCCGTGGTGCGGCTGTCGACGACACGGCTGTCGGGGTGCCTGCAGAAGGGGCAGTGCATGGTTCCCTCACCCTCCCTTTTGGCACGATCGAATCACCCCACGGAGCCCCTGAACGACGGAGACTGACTCCGTCGGGGGCTCGTGAAGCAGCCACAAGCATATGCGATGCCGAGGCCCCCGGAAGACCCGAGGACCACAACCTCTGGGTGGCAGCGCTCATCCAACCACTAGATCTTGGGTTGTGGCGGATTTACATGGCTTCGCGTGTCGCGGCGTCCGATGGGCGGACGCACGGCCTCCTGGTGCCACACTGGGCACAGGCCCAAAAGCGGCGATCCGACCGGGAACGGTACCGTAGGCGGCGAATGCCGGGCCGAACCCACGTTCGACGAACCGATCGTCCATACACCCCTTGATATGCCCACGCAGGACGATCTGCGATTTTTCACTCGAACGTGTGTTTGGCGCAACCTTTCGAAAGCTACTACCGTTGTCCAGCTAGGGAGAACATTTCGAGAGGGGCCGACGTGACCACCACCGCAGACAGTGCCGCCATTACCGCCCAGAACCGCTCCCAGAGCCGACTCGAGCCGGTGCATGCCATGAACGACGCAAACCTGAACCCGGATGCGGAGCCCGCAGTACGCCCCGCACGCTCGCTGCCAGGTCGACCTCCAGGCATTCGCGCCGACAGCTCCGGGCTCACGGACCGGCAGCGGAGGGTCATCGAGGTCATTCGCGACTCCGTGCAGCGTCGGGGTTACCCGCCGTCGATGCGGGAGATCGGCCAGGCGGTCGGCCTGTCCAGCACCTCGTCGGTCGCACACCAGCTGATGGCCCTGGAGCGCAAGGGCTTCCTGCGCCGTGACCCGCACCGCCCCCGGGCCTACGAGGTGCGAGGCTCCGACCAGCCGAGCTCGCAGCCCACGGACACCACAGGCAAGCCCGCCGCGTCGTACGTTCCCCTGGTCGGCCGGATCGCGGCCGGCGGCCCGATCCTCGCCGAGGAGTCGGTCGAGGACGTCTTCCCGCTCCCCCGCCAGCTGGTCGGCGACGGCGAGCTCTTCGTCCTCAAGGTCGTCGGCGACTCGATGATCGAGGCCGCCATCTGTGACGGCGACTGGGTCACGGTCCGTCGCCAGCCGGTCGCGGAGAACGGCGACATCGTCGCCGCGATGCTCGACGGCGAGGCCACGGTCAAGCGCTTCAAGCGCGAAGACGGCCACGTCTGGCTCCTCCCGCACAACGCCGCCTACCAGCCGATTCCCGGCGACGAAGCGACGATCCTTGGCAAGGTCGTCGCGGTACTGCGTCGGGTCTGACCCCGCCGCCCCCATTCAGCCCCCGGAACCCACTGCGCCGGTTCCGGGGGTTGCCCTGTTCTCTGCGGCCAAACCACCACCGCTCGCGAAGATGTGGTCGCCCGCTACTTGCCGTCAGTCTGAGCGGCGGCGTCGATCGCAGCGAGCGAGCGGCGGACCTGGTTGCGGTCCGTGGTGTACCAGAAGTCCGGCAGCGTGGCCCGCAGGAAGCTCCCGTACCGGGCCGTCGCCAGCCGGGGGTCGAGGACCGCGACGACGCCCCGGTCACCCGAAGCCCGTACGAGGCGGCCGGCACCCTGCGCCATCAGCAGCGCGGCGTGCGTGGCCGCAACGGCCATGAAACCGTTGCCACCGTGCTCCTCGACCGACTTCTGCCGGGCGCTCATCAGCGGGTCGTCGGGGCGCGGGAAGGGGATCCGGTCCATGACCACGAGCTGACAGCTGGGCCCGGGCACGTCCACGCCCTGCCAGAGCGAGAGCGTCCCGAACAGGCAGGTCTTCGGATCGGCGGCGAAGGACTTGATCAGCTCGCCGAGGGTCTCCTCGCCCTGGAGCAGGATCGGATGGTCGAGCCGGCCGCGCAGCTCTTCGGCGGCCGCCTTGGCGCCGCGCATGGAGGAGAAGAGACCGAGGGTGCGTCCACCGGCCGCTTCGATCAGCTCGGCGAGCTCGTCCATCATGTCGCCGCGGGTCCCCTCGCGGCCCGGCGTGGCCAGGTGCTTGGCGACGTAGAGGATCCCCTGCTTCGGGTAGTCGAAGGGCGAGCCGACGTCGAGGCCGCGCCACACGGGTACGTCGTCGCCCTCGACCCCCTCGGGGGACAGGCCCAGCGAGGCCGCAACCCCGTTGAAGTCGCCGCCCAGCTTGAGGGTGGCGGAGGTCAGGACCACGGAGCGGTCCTCGAACAGCTTCTCGCGCAGCAGGCCGGACACCGACAGGGGGGCGACGCGGAGGGTGGCGCCGAAGCGGTCGTGGCGCTCGTACCAGACCACGTCGTACTCGGAGCCGTTGGTGATCCGCTCCGCCACGCCGTGGATGCTCTCCACCGCGGCCAGCGCCTGCTTGCGCACCGCGTCCTCGTCGTGGACGGACTTGTCCCGGGTCGCGCCGATCGCCGAGATCACGTTGCGCGAGGCGTCCCGCAGGGACATCAGCGCGTAGCCGAGGTCCTCCGGGATCTGCTCCAGCCGACCCGGGAGCGCCAGCTCCATGACCCGCTCGAAGGTCTCGGAGGCGGTCTGCAGGGAGTCCGCGGTCTTCTCGTCGACCAGCTTGGCGGCACGCTTCACGGCCCGGTTGACCTGGCCCGGGGTGAGTTCGCCGGTGGCGACCCCGGTCACCCGGGAGACCAGCTCGTGGGCCTCGTCCACGATCAGCACCTCGTGCTGCGGCAGCACGGGAGCGCCTTCGATGGCGTCGATGGCGAGGAGGGCGTGGTTGGTGACGACCACGTCCGCGAGCTTGGCCCGCTCACGGGCAGCCTCCGCGAAGCACTCGGCGCCGTACGCGCACTTCGTGGCGCCCAGGCACTCGCGGGAGGAGACGGAGATCTGAGACCAGGCCTTGTCCGAAACACCAGGGGTCAGGTCGTCGCGGTCGCCGGTCTCGGTCTCGTCCGCCCAGTCGCGCATGCGCAGCAGGTCCTGGCCGAGCTTGCTGGTGGGCGCGGCCGCCTCGAACTGGTCGAAGAGTCCGTCCTCTTCGTCCTGCGGAGCGCCCTCGTGCAGGCGGTGCAGGCACAGGTAGTTGGACCGGCCCTTGAGCATGGCGAACTGAGGGCGGCGGCGCAGCTGCGGATGCAGTGCCTCCACGGTCCGGGGCAGATCGCGCTCGACGAGCTGCCGCTGGAGGGCGAGGGTTGCCGTGGCGACCACCACGCGCTCGCCGTGCGCGAGGGCCGGCACCAGATAGCCGAGCGACTTTCCGGTGCCGGTACCGGCCTGGATCAGCCGGTGGGAGTTGTCGTCGATCGCTTCGGCGACGGCTTCGGCCATGGCCACCTGGCCGGGGCGCTCCGTGCCGCCGACGGCGGAGACGGCGGCGTGCAGCAGGTCGGGGAGGGAGGGCTTCGTCATAGCACTCCCAACCCTACGGGGCCGCACTGACAGCGAGCGCACCGGCGAGCAATCATGGCCGGTACAAGGGGTTGGGCACGGTGCCGTGCTGCACGGCGTGCGGACGGTCGGGCCGGTCGCGGTAGCCGTCCTCGTAGAGCCGGTTCCGGTTCAGGCAGAGCCGTCCGATGCGTTCGCCCAGCAGGTCGAAGAGCTCGTAGCGGTCTTTGAGCTCCGGGAAGCGGGCCTGGTGGCGGAGGATCTCCGCCCGTACGAGGGACCAGAACGCGCGCTCCGGGACGCCCAGGCCGTCCTCGCACAGGGCCGAGAGGTAGCGGAAGACGCCGACGAACAGACCGGAGTGGATGAACTGGGGCAGGAAGTCGGCGGGCTCGGTGAGCAGGACCGCTCGGACCTCGTCGGGCAGGGACTCGAGCTCGGGCAGCGGTTCGTCGGTGATGTTGACGTCGTCCACGAAGTCCTTGACCGCGAGCCGGACCGGGACGTCGCACTCGTCGAAGATCACGATGGCGTTCTCGCCGTGCGGGGAGAAAACGGTGCCGTAGCGGTAGAGGAAGTGGAGCAGTGGGGGCAGGAGGGCGGCGAAGAGGCGCTGGAGCCAGACGGTGGGGGTCAGTCCGGACCGGGCCACGAGTTCGGTGGTGAAGGACCGGCCGCGCGGGTCGGTGTGGAGGAGGGAGGCGAGCGTACGGGCGCGCTCGCCGGGTGCCAGCAGGCCGGTAAGGGGCTCGCGCCAGATCGCGCCGAGGAGCTCCTTGTACTGGTACGGGACCTCGGGGAGCGCGTCGTAGACCGGGTGGCGGACGGTGACGGAGGCGACCTCGCCGAGCAGGACGACCCGGCACTCGTCGCGGAGGAAGGGGTCGCCGTCGCGGAGGGAGTGGATCCAGGCGGTGACGGCCGGGGCTGCGAGCGCGAGGTCGTTGGGCAGTCCGCGCCAGACCATGGTGTTGAAGACGGAGAGCGGGAGTTTGACGCTGTGCCGGTCGGGCCTACTGAGGTTGAGGAACGTACGGACGGACTGCTGCGGGAGACGCACGTCGGGATCGGCGGGGAGCGGGACCAGGGCGCCGGAGGCGAGCGCCGGGGCGAAGAGGGGGAGCACGACCTCGTCCCACTGCCAGGGGTGGATCGGGAGGTAGAGGTAGTGGAGCGGGTCGAGGCCGCGGTCGCGCAGGGACTGGTCGAAGGCGGCCCGGGTGACGGGGTCGAGCTCGGCGGAGTAGAGGTGGGCGGGGTCCTCCAGGCCGGCGGTCCCGCGGTAGGCGGCGAGCGAGGTGTGGGCGGCGAGCCAGGGCAACCGCTGGCGGGTGCGCGCCTCGGGGGCCCATGCGGCGGTGTCGGAGGCGGAGAGTCCGATCCGGCCCTTGTTGGGGACGAGCCAGGGGTGGCCGGTCTGGTGGCCTTCGAGGGCGGCGTAGTCGAGGTCGGCGAGGACGTCGGCGGTGAGTGCGGTGTGGTCGAGTCGGGCGTCGGCGGTGAGGGTGGCGCTGAGCTCGCGGACGAGGTGACCGAGGGTGGGTCCGTCGAGCCCCAGGAGGTTCCGGGCCCGGATGAGGAAGGCGTACGGATCCTCGAGTGCGGTCGGGCTCCCGAGGGCGCCCGGCACGATCGGTGCTGTCGGTGCGGTCGGCGAGGGTGGCGGTGGGGTCAGGATGATCGTGTCCGGGGTGACGTGCCAACTGCCGTACGAGCGGCGCCGGGCGCGGAAGCCGAGGCTGCTGCCGTCGTCGAGGGTCAGGGTCCAGGCGTCCCCTGCGGTGGCCGGTGCGGGGACGGGGCGGATGATCTCCTCGTAGGCGAACTCGCCGAGCATCTTGGCAAGCAGCCGGCGGGCGGCGAGGCCCCAGGTCCCGCGGTTGAGTTCGGGCGGCGTGCAGAGGTCCCGGGGCAACGGCGGCCCGGCGGGGTCGGCAGCGTGGGGGGCTGCGGGGAAGTTCGGCACGTGACTCCTCGGAGGTCGGGAACTTTGCTTCGTTACGCAGAGTTATCGAGGGGAGAGGTGCGAAGCTGCCGACGACGGTCGGGGTTTGCGGGGCGGCACTCAGAGGAGATTGCGCAGCACCCGCTCCCGGATCATCAGGGCGGCCCGCTTCTCGGGAAGGTCGATTTCCGCGGAGCAGCGGAAACCGGAGTTCAGGAAGGCTGATACGGAGGGGGTGTTGCGGATGTCCGGTTCCGCGACGACGCGTGTGCAGCGGGGGCGGTTGCCGAGGACCAGGTCGGCGACGGCACGCAGCAGAGCCGTTCCCAGTCCGCGGCCGCGGTTCGTGCCGTCTCCGATGAGCAGGTGGATACCCGTGTCGTGGGGGCGCGCCGGGTAGTGCCCGGAGAGCGGGTCAAGGTCGGCTCGGTAGATCTCCCAGTAGCTCATCGGCGTGCCGTCGAGGAGTCCGAGGCAGGGGATGCTGCCGCCGTCCCCGTCGAGCTGGGCCCGCAGGTGGGCATCAGTGACCGCGGCGGGGCCCGCGAGCTCCCAGTAGGCGGACACTTCGGGATCGTTCATCCAGCCGGTGAGTAGCTCCAGGTCACGGCCGGGCCGCACGGGTTCGAGGCGGAAGGCTCCGGCCGGTGTGGTGACGCTGCCCCAGATGGCGGGGGAATCGAGCAGGTCGGCCTCGGCGAGCAGGGGCAACAGCTCCGCATTGAGGCGTTGTGCGCGCCTTCCGCGGGCGACTTCGACGACGCCGGTGGTGGTGCGTGTGTCGTGGCCGGGTCGCGCGGCTGGAGCTTGGGCTGAAGTGTCGGTGGAGGGCATCGGGGGCTCTTCTCCGCGTCGGCGCCGACGCGTCAATCGTGAAGGGGGTTGGTGATGGTGACGTAGACGGACTGCGTGTCGACGGGGCCGACCAGCTCGTCGAGGCCGCCCAGGCGGGTGAGCAGATTGGCCTTGCAGCGCAGGGTGGGCGAGTCGAGCAGCCGTGCCGGGAGCGGGCCGAGGCCGGCGGCCTTGGCGAGGAAGCGGCGGAAGGCGGCGAGGAGGACCCGTTCGTCTGCGAGCCGCTGGGATCCGAAGGCGCCGATGAGGCCCAGCACGTTGTTGATGCCGAGGTAGTAGGCGAAGCGTTCGTCGGCGACGGCGTCGGAGACGAAGGTGTCACTGGCGCTGCCGATGCCGGGGAGCCGGTGCTCCAGTTCCGCGCGGCGGGATTCGCGGAAGTAGTAGCCCTGGTTGTCGCGGTAGCGGCCGCCGATCGGCCAGCCGGCTGGGTCGAGGAGCACCAGGGTGTTCTGTTGGTGCGCTTCGAGGGCGATACCGGCGAGCGCATCGAAGGCGAGGACCGGCAGCACCACGTGGTCGAGGTAGCGCAGGAACCACTCGGCGGCGACGGCGGACGTGGTGTGGCCGGTGGCGATGGCGAGTCCGGTGATGAGTTCGGCGAGGCGGGAGCTCATGGTGGTCCGGCCGGGCCACGGGCGGGGGGCGGTGAGTGCGGCGATGCAGACCGGGTCGTCGCCCGAACGGAAGGGGTTGTGGCGCAGCAGGGCGTCAAGTCCGGGCACGGGGGTTCCGTCCGGCGCGTCCACGGCGACCCAGGCGGGGTCGCGGACGATGTCGAAGGCGGGGTGGGACGCCTGCCACTGCTCGGCGAGGCCGGTGCGGAGCAGCCGGTGTACCTCGACACCGCGGTGGAGTTCCTTGCGGAGGTTCTCGCGGCGGGAGTTGGTGATGCGCAGGCCCAGGGAGAGCTTGAGCATCGCGGGGGCGCCCGGTCGGTGGACGGTGCGCACGGAGGATGTGGGGTACCAGGGCTCGCCGTGTGGGCCGAGGTCGTACAGAAGTCCCGCGTCACGGAGGGCGGAGACGGCGGGGCGCTCGAGCAGGTCACGGGCCTGCCAGGGGTGTAGGGGAAGGGGGGTGGTGCCGCCCGGCAGCGGGAGACCGGGGGCGAGTCGGCCGAGGAGCTGTGGCGCGGAGACGGGGCGGCCGCTCTCGGTCCAGGCCGATTCGCTCGCGAGGGCCGCGGGGTCGATCGCGAACCAGTGCAGGGGGAAGGAGCCGTGGAGTTCGGGTGAGTAGCGGCGTACCTCGGCCTCGGAAAGCCCTTCACGGCTCTTCGGGTCCGGCTGGAGGGGGTGACCGAGGAGGAGCGCCTGCTCGGCGGTGAGGAAACGGTCCCCGCCCAGGGGGGCCGGGGCGGTGGGGCGTTCCCGCCGGTCGGCGATGAATTCGGCGGTGCGGCGCACGGAGTCGGCGACCCGGCCGACGAGGTCGGCGGCGCCTCGGCCACCGCTCGTGCCTTCTCGGGCGATGAGCGCGGCGATGGTGACGGCGTCGAGGGAGGGTGCGGCGGCGGTCGTGCCTTCGAGTCGGACCGCACCGAACCGGTGCCAGCCGGCGTGGGACCAGTGGCGGACGGGAACGAGCAGGGCGGTACCGGAAGCGGGAAGGGGGATGCGCAGGGGGGTTCCGGCGGGGCCGTCGGGGCGGCCGAGACCGGATTCGCGGACCCAGCAGCGGAGCAGGTTCTCCACCGCCGCGGCCTCGGCGGCGACGGCCGGGTCGGGGTGGTTGAGCAGGTCGGGCAGTGTGGTCGGCTCCAGCCGTAGGGGGCTCGTCCATCCGGAACGGGGCCGGGGTGTGCCGTCCTTCTGCCGCGGCACCGTGGCCGTTGCCCCGGCGTCGGTCCCGCTGGCGGCCGCCACCGGGGGAAGCTGCTCGGCCGGTGCTCCGGGGGCTCCGGCTCCGGGGGTTCCGGGTGCGCCCGTCGGGCGTGGCTTCGGGTGCTCGGCCGTGGCTCCGTCGGCGTGGGAAGGCGTGCCGGCCGGGGGCGGGGTCGGTGCGTCCTCGGCGGGCACGGGCCGGGCCGGCGGGGTGACAGCGGACCCCGAGCCCTGTACCTCGTGGACGTCGGGCCGCGGCGGCGTCGGGGACGGCGGCTCCGCGACCTCCCTCAGCGGCGCAGAGGTGCCGGGCGACGCTGACGTCTGTCCCGGGGCGACGGCCTCCTCGTGGTCCGGGAGCGGATTCGGCAGCGCCGGGGCCGGCCCCGGCGGCAGCGGGGCGGGCCGGTCGGGAGACAGTGGCTGGTTCTCCGTGATGGGGGTGGAATGGTGCGGATCGGGCATCGCGGGTCCTCGGGGTGCGGGTCAGTGGGTCCGACGGGCGGCGGCCGGGATGGCGTCGGCCAGACGGTCGAGGACCGCCGCGGCCTGCTCGTCGGTCAGGGTCAGCGGGGGAAGGAGGCGCACCACGGCGCCGTGGCGGCCGCCGAGTTCGACGATCAGGCCGCGGTCCAGGCACTCCTGGCGGACGGCAGCGGCGAGGGACGGCGCGGCGGCCCCGGTGTCGGGGTCGACGAGTTCGATGCCGATCATCAGGCCCCGGCCCCGTACCTCTCCGATGCACGGATGGCCGCAGGCCAGGCCGTGCAGGGCGGCCAGCATCCGTTCCCCCAGGGCGGCGGCGCGCTCGGCGAGCCGGTTCTCGCGGACGAAGGTGAGCGTGGCGGTACCGGCGGCCATGGCGAGCTGGTTGCCGCGGAAGGTGCCCGCGTGCGCGCCGGGGGCCCAGACGTCCAGGGCGGCCCGATACACGATCACCGCGAGCGGCAGGCTGCCACCGATCGCCTTGGAGAGGACCATGACGTCGGGCACCACCCCG
This sequence comes from Streptomyces sp. NBC_01439, assembly GCF_036227605.1. GTDB lineage: Bacteria > Actinomycetota > Actinomycetes > Streptomycetales > Streptomycetaceae > Streptomyces. The sequence continues at coordinate 2,969,654 of NZ_CP109487.1, forward strand.
GCGTGGTCGACTCCCCAGAAGGCACCGGTCCGGCCGACGCCCGTCTGCACCTCGTCGGCGATCAGCGGGATCCCCCGCGCCGCGGTGATCTCGCGCATCCGGCGCAGCCAACCGTCCGGGGCGGGGATCACCCCGCCCTCGCCCTGCACGGGCTCGACGATCATGCCTGCGGGGGCGGACACTCCGCCCTTCGGGTCGTCCAGCAGGTTCTCCGTCCAGCGCGCGGAGAGTTCGGCGCCTTCTGGGCCACCGACTCCGAACGGGCAGCGCAGGTCCTGCGGGTACGGCAGCCGGGTCACCCGCACGCCGGGGGCGCCGCCCGAAGCGTCCAGGGCCCCGGCGGTCATGCCGTGGTAGGCCCCGGTGAAGGCGAGCAGCCCGGGGCGTCCGGTCGCGGTGCGCACCAGTGTGAGTGCGGCCTCCACGGCGTCCGTTCCGGCCGGACCGCAGAACTGGATGCGCGCGTCGGCTGCGAGCGCGGGCGGCAGGTTGGCGAACAGCTCGGTGGTGAAGGCGTCCTTGACCGGGGTCGCGAGGTCCAGCACGTGCAGCGGGGCCCCCGAGTCGAGGACGCCCCGGATGGCTTCGAGCACCACCGGATGGTTGTGCCCGAGGGCGAGCGTGCCGGCGCCGGAGAGGCAGTCGAGGTAGCGCCGCCCGTCGGCGCCCTCGATGGTGAGCCCGCGGGCCCGCACGGGGACGATGGGCAGCGAGCGCGCGTACGTCCGGGCGGCGGACTCCCGCTGTGCCTGTCTGCGCAGGATGTTCTCAGGAGCGACGGAACCCCCCGGCCCCTCGCTCACGCCCGAGCGGCCCGAGCGACCCGAACCGCCCGGGCTGCCGGCTCCGTCCGGAACCGGTCCCCGGCTTCCCTGCGGCGGCACTTGAGGTGGGATCTCTGTCGCGGCCGCCGCCGCGGCCGGCTCGGTGGCAGCCACGAGTGTCGGTCCTCCCGCACTGATTGCTCTTCCGGATTGCGTCTCGAACATGAACGCTGCTCCCCCATCCCCCGTACGTACCAACGACGGTGACGGCGAGGGATCACGGGTTGACTCAAGATCCTTGTTCTGCAAGGGGAGAGCGCCAGGAACCACGGCCCCGGCCTGTGTCGTCCTGGGCGACAGCGGCATAGTGGGGGGCTGCACTCCACTCCTCGAACTCCCAGGGGGACGAACGACATGCGATCGAACCGACCGGTCACCGCGATTCTGTGCGCGGCCACGCTCGCGCTGACCGCGGCTGCCTGCGGCCCCGGCGACGAGGAGGCCGGCGGCGACGCCAAGCCGACCGTGGCGGCGAGCCTGCCGGGCCAGGACGGGATCAAGATCCCGGACCAGCTCAAGGACAAGCTCAAGGAACACGGTATAGACCTGGAGAAGTGGAAGGGGGGTGAGTGGAAGAACTGGAAGAAGGAGGACTGGCTCCGCGAGGCGGGCGACTACATCAACCCGGTCATCGAGGGCCTGTGGGACCCGGACCGCATGCGTGACGCCGAGCAGCCGCAGCGTCCGTCCGTCGACCCCGACGCGGGCAAGGACCAGGGCGTCACCGACCCGACCCCGGCACCGGTGGCGGCCAAGCAGGCCAACCCGCCCTACCACACGAGCGTTCCGTCGTCCGGCAAGGTGTTCTTCGACGGCCCCGAGGGCTCGATGGTCTGCTCGGCGACCGTGATCAAGGACCCGGCCCACCCCGGCAAGTCGAACATGGTCTGGACCGCGGGCCACTGCGTCCACGCGGGCAAGGCCGGCGGCTGGTACCGCAACATCGCCTTCGTCCCGTCCTACAACAACACGGGCAAGCCGTCGGCACAGCTCAAGGGCGCGCCCCGCGAGACGGTGGCCCCGTTCGGCGTGTGGTGGAGCGACTGGGCGCAGACCTCCGACCAGTGGATCGCGAGCGGCGGTCCGACCGGCGGCGCGGGTGCCCCCTACGACTTCGCGGTGCTCCACGTGGCGCCCGAGAAGGGCAAGACCAAGTCCCTGGAAGAGACCGTCGGTTCGGCGCTCCCGGTGGACTTCAACGCGCAGGCCGTGCCGAAGGTCGCGAGCATCACGGCGACGGGCTACCCGGCGGCGGCTCCGTTCGACGGCCAGCGCGCCTTCCAGTGCACGGACCGGCCGGGCCGGCTGTCCCTGAACGCGAACGACCCGGTGATGTACCGCATCGGCTGCACCATGACCGGCGGTTCCTCCGGTGGCGGCTGGGTCACGGCGGGCGCCGACGGCAAGCCGGCGCTGGTGTCGAACACCTCGATAGGCCCGGCCAAGGCGGGCTGGCTGGCCGGGCCCCGGCTGGGGCCGGAGGCGAAGGGCATTTTCGACGCCGTCAGCGCCAAGTTCAAGTAGCCCCGAACCCCGAGCGTGACCGAACGGCTGAGGCCCCCCTGCGGTGCAGGGGGGCCTCAGCCGTCAAGCCGTCAAGCCCGCTCAGCGCTTCGCGAGCGCGTACGGCGCCAGGTCCGCCGCCAGTTCCTGGTGGACCCGCGCCTTGAGCAGGGTGCCGTCCGGGGTGTGCTCCTCGGAGATCACCTCGCCCTCGGCGTGCGCCTTGGCGACCAGCGAGCCGCGCGTGTACGGCACCAGGGCCTCCACCTCGACCTCGGGCCGCGGCAGCTCGGAGTCGATGAGCGCGAGGAGTTCCTCGATGCCCATGCCCGTGCGCGCCGAGACGGCGATGGAGTGCCGTTCGATCCGCAGCAGCCGCTGCAGGACCAGCGGGTCCGCGGCGTCCGCCTTGTTGATCACGACGATCTCGGGCACGTTCACCGCGCCGACCTCACGGATCACCTCGCGCACCGCCGCCAGCTGTTCCTCCGGCGCCGGGTGCGAGCCGTCCACGATGTGCAGGATGAGGTCGGAGTCGCCGACCTCCTCCATCGTGGAGCGGAAGGCCTCGACGAGGTGGTGGGGCAGGTGCCGGACGAAGCCGACGGTGTCGGCCAGGGTGTAGACCCGGCCGCTCGGCGTCTCGGCCCGGCGCACGGTCGGGTCGAGGGTGGCGAACAGTGCGTTCTCCACCAGCACGCCCGCGCCCGTGAGGCGGTTGAGCAGCGAGGACTTGCCCGCGTTGGTGTAACCGGCGATGGCGACCGAGGGCACCTTGTTGCGGCGCCGTTCCTGCCGCTTGATGTCACGGCCGGTCTTCATCTCCGCGATCTCCCGGCGCATCTTCGCCATCTTCTCGCGGATCCGACGTCGGTCGGTCTCGATCTTGGTCTCACCGGGGCCGCGCGTGGCCATGCCGCCACCGCCGCCGCCACCCATCTGCCGGGACAGCGAGGCACCCCAGCCGCGCAGTCGCGGCAGCATGTACTGCATCTGCGCGAGGGCGACCTGCGCCTTGCCCTCTCGGGACTTGGCGTGCTGGGCGAAGATGTCGAGGATCAGCGCGGTCCGGTCGACCACCTTCACCTTGACGACGTCCTCAAGGGCGATGAGCTGGCCGGGGCTGAGCTCACCGTCGCACACGACGGTGTCCGCGCCGCTCTCCATGACGATGTCACGCAGCTCGCGCGCCTTGCCCGAGCCGATGAAGGTGGCCGGGTCCGGCTTGTCACGGCGCTGGATCACACCGTCGAGTACGAGAGCACCCGCCGTCTCGGCGAGGGCGGCGAGCTCCGCGAGGGAGTTCTCCGCGTCGTTCACCGTGCCGGAGGTCCAGACGCCGACCAGGACGACGCGCTCCAGGCGCAGCTGCCGGTACTCGACCTCGGTGACGTCTTCGAGCTCGGTGGAGAGGCCGACCACGCGGCGCAGGGCCGCGCGCTCCGAGCGTTCGAACTGCTCGCCGTCCCGGTCTCCGTCGATCTCGTGGCTCCAGGCGACGTCCTCTTCCATCAGGGCATCGGCCCGAAGGCTCTCGGTGAAGCTCTGCGAGTCCCGCACGTCCTGGGCGTCCCGCGCGTCCTGGGAAGGGGAAGAAGAGGAGGTCATTGGATCCTTACGTCGATTCGAATAGCAGTGCCACGTTAGCTGTCACGTCCAACGTGTCACACCGCCGGGGGATTCCCCGCACGGCCCCGTCGATGGTGACATGCCCGTTCCTCGCCGGTCACACCCTTTTATCGGGTGCTCACGTCCGCCGCCGTGCCGGGGGTCGCCTTGCCGGAGGCCGGCTTGCCAGAGGCAGGCTTGCCAGAGGCCGCCGTGCCGCTCCACTCCGGGTGCCCCGGCATCGGCGGGGTCGTGGCCCCGTACAGCCAGGGCTCCAGGAAGGCCGCGAGGTCGCGGCCCGCCTCCTGCGATGCCAGGCGTACGAAGTCGGCCGTCCCCGCGATCCCGTCCCGGTTCTCCGCGACCCAGCGCCGCTCGATCTTCTCGAAGGCCTCCGTGCCGATCTCCTGCCGCAGGGCGTAGAGGATCAGCGCGGACCCGTCGTAGACCACCGGCCGGAACAGCCCGATCTTCTGGCCGGGTGCGGCTGCCTTCGGGGCGGCCGGCGGGCCGCCCGCCGCCCGCCACTGGTCGGAACGCTGGTACGCCTCGCGCATGCGCCGCTCCAGGGAGTACTTGCCGAGCCCGTCCGCGTACAGGGCCTCGTACCAGGTGGCGTGTCCCTCGTTGAGCCACAGGTCGGACCAGGTCCGCGGGGTGACGCTGTCGCCGAACCACTGGTGGGCGAGCTCGTGGACCATCACGGACTCGACGTACCAGTCGGGGTAGCCGTCGCGCGCGAACAGGTTGCTCTCGAAGAGCGAGAGGGTCTGCGTCTCCAGCTCGAAGCCGGTCGTGGCCCGCGCGATCAGCACACCGTAGTTCTCGAAGGGGTAGCGGCCGACGCGCTCCTCCATCCACTCGATGTGGCCCGCGGTCTTCTTGAGCCAGGGATCGAGCCGCTGCCGGTCGGCCGCGGGCACCACGTCGCGCAGCGGCAGCCCGTGCGGTCCGGTGCCGTGCACGACCTCGGAGCGGCCCACGGAGACCTGGGCCAGCTCGGTGGCCATCGGGTGCCGGGTGCGGTACGTCCAGGTCGTCGTGGGGCCGAGCCGCACGGCGGGGGCCACCGACTCCCCGTTGGCGACGGCCGTGAGGCCGGCCGGGGCGGTGATCCGGAAGGTGAAGAGCGCCTTGTCGGCGGGGTGGTCGTTGCAGGGGAAGACGCGGTGCGCGGCGTCGGCCTGGTTGGCCATGGCCAAGCCGTCCTCCGTGGGCACCCAGCCGCCGTCGCCGCGGCCGCGCGGATCGCTGGTGTGCCGGATGGTGATGTGCAGCGGCATGTTGTCCGCCACCGGGCGCGCGGGCGTCAGGACCAGGTCCTCGGCCACGCTCTCGAACCGCGCCGGCTCCCCGTTGACCTCCGCGGACGCCACCTTGCCGTGGGTGAAGTCCAGATTGATGCGCTCCAGCCGCTCCAGGGCGCGGGCGTCGATGACGGTGACCGCGTCGAGCGGGTTCAGATTGTCCTTGTAGTCGAAGGACAGGTCGTACGAGAGCACGTCGTACCCCGGGTTCCCTAGCTCCGGAAAGAGCCGGTCGCCGATGCCCAGCGGCTTCGGTGGGGGCAGGACGGCGGCGACGAGGGTGAGGGAGGCCGCGGCGAGCAGGGTGGCGCGCAGGCGCGGGGAGGAGAGCTGCATCCACCACCGCTTACCAGCGCCCGCCACACGGCCGCGTACGGCGCGCGACGGGTCCACCCGAACGGGGCCTTCCGGAGGCGTTCCGGCCTACGTCCGCTCCCGGCCCGCGTCCCCACCGGGCCACGTCTCCGCGCGGCCCGCGTCTGGGCGCGCCCGTAGCCCCGGAGCCCCGGAGACCCGGAGCCCTGTAGACCCGTAGACCCGGAGCCCTGTAGACCCGTAGACCCGTAGACCTGGACCGCGCCTACACCCGGCTCACGTCGTACACGCCCGGCACGTCCCGCATCGCCCGCATCAGCGCGGGCAGCCCGGCCGCGTCGGGCAGCTGGAGGGTGTAGCTGTGCCGGACCCGCTGTTCGACCGGCGGCTCCACGGTCGCGGAGACCACCTCGACCCCCTCGCGGGCGATGGCCTCGGTCAGGTCGGCCAGCAGGTGCGGGCGGCCGAACGATTCAGCGCGCAGGGTGACCCGGCAGTCCGCCGTCGCCCGCCAGTGCACGGCGACGGAGGTGCGCCCCACGGCGCGCATCTGCGCCACCGCCGCGCAGTGGATGCGGTGCACGGTGACGGCCCCGCCGCGGACCAGGAACCCGGCGACGGCGTCCGGTGGCACCGGGGTGCAGCACCCGGCCAGCCGCACGGTGGCGTCCGGCAGGTCGGCGACCGCGTTGGCCCCGCCACCGCGGGCCCCGACCACCGAGAGCGGTGCCCGGGCGGCCGAGGTGGTGGCCATGGCGCGGTCGGGATGGGATTCGAGCCAGCTGCTGATGGCGATCCGGGCGGCGGGGGTCCGTGCGTGGTCCAGCCACTCGGCGGCGGGGCCGGAGGTGGCGTCCTGCGCGAGCAGCAGCTGGACGGTGTCCCCGTCGGACAGGGCGGAGGACAGGGAGGTGAGGCGCCCGTTGACGCGGGCGCCGATACAGCCGTGGGCCGCCTCGCCGTGCTGCGCGTAGGCGGCGTCGATACAGCTGGCTCCGGCCGGCAGACTGATCGTGCCGGTGGCGCTGCCATCGTCCCGGAACACGGTGATCTCCCGGTCCTGGGCCAGCTCCGCCCGGAGCACGGTCCAGAAGGTGTCGGGGTCGGGCGCGGACTGTTGCCAGTCGAGGAGTCGGGACAGCCAGCCGGGGCGCGTGGGGTCCACGCGCTCCTCGTCCGGGTCGGCGGCGGCATCGGCCGTCGCGGTGGCGTACGGATTGCCGAGGGCGACCACGCCGGCCTCGGCGACGCGGTGCATCTGCCGGGTCCGCACGATGACCTCGGCCACGTAGCCCTCGGGGGTGGCGAAGGCGGTGTGCAGCGACTGGTAGAGGTTGAACTTCGGGGTGGCGATGAAGTCCTTGAACTCTGAGACGACCGGGGTGAAGCAGGTGTGCAGCTCGCCGAGCACGGCGTAGCAGTCGGCGTTCTCGCCGACGAGGACGAGGATGCGGCCGAAGTCGGAGCCGCGCAGTTCGCCGCGGGTGCGGGAAATGCGGTGCACGGAGACGAAGTGCCGTGGCCGGACCTGTACTTCGGCGGCGATGCCGGCCTCGCGCAGGACACCCCGTACGGAGTCGGCGATGGCGGGCAGCGGGTCGCGTTCTCCGGCATGGGCGGCGAGGAGCGCGCGGGTGCTCTCGTACTCCTCGGGGTGCAGGATCGCGAAGACGAGGTCTTCCAACTCGGTCTTGAGGGCCTGCACGCCGAGCCGTTCGGCCAGCGGGATGAGCACGTCGCGGGTGACCTTGGCGATGCGGGCCTGCTTCTCGGGGCGCATCACGCCCAGGGTGCGCATGTTGTGCAGCCGGTCGGCGAGTTTGATGGACATGACGCGGACGTCGTTGCCGGTGGCGACGAGCATCTTGCGGAAGGTCTCGGGTTCGGCGGCGGCGCCGTAGTCGATCTTCTCCACCTTGGTGACGCCGTCGACGATGAAGCACACCTCGTCACCGAACTCCGCCCGGACCTGGTCGAGGGTCACGTCGGTGTCTTCGACGGTGTCGTGGAGCAGAGAGGCCGTCAAGGTGGTGGTTTCGGCGCCGAGTTCGGCGAGGATCAGGGTGACGGCGAGTGGATGTGTGATGTACGGCTCACCACTTTTTCGCATCTGGCCGCGGTGCGAGGTCTCCGCGAGGAGATACGCGCGGCGCAGAATGGACAAATCGGCGTCCGGGTGGTGGGCGCGGTGCGCCTCGGCAACGTGGCCGATCGCGTCCGGAAGCCGGTCTCGTGACGTCGGCCCGAGCAGGGCCGCGCGCCCGAGCCGGCGCAGATCGAGCCTGGTCCGACCGCGTCTGCGGAGCTCAGGGCGCGCTTCGGGGTGTGCTTCGGGGTTCGTGGCCTCTGCACTCATGGGCACCTCCGGCGGCTTCGACCGGCGGTGGTGGGCATGGGGTGAGCCCTCAGGGCCGGTGCCTGATGTTACCGACCCCACCACGTGGCGCAGTCCACCTCTCGCTCAGCGTGAAACGGATCACCCGTTAGAGGGAAGCTCTAGCCGAAAGCCGTTTCGGTGAGCCAGGACCCCTCGAACTCCCCCGCAGCCACGATCACGGCTGGTCCGGTCATGTCGATCTGCCCGTCGGGGTGTTCGGTGATGATCAGGGTTCCGCCGGGGAGGTCGACGGTGTACGCGACCGGTTCGCCGGTGGCGGCCGGGTCGACGCCGTCGCGGCGGATGGCGGCCACGGCGACGGCGCAGGCGCCGGTGCCGCAGGAGCGGGTCTCGCCGGAGCCGCGCTCGTGGACGCGCATGGCGACGTGTCGGGGGCCCCGGTCGACGACGAACTCGACGTTGACCCCGGCCGGGTAGGCGGACTCCGGGCTGAACGCGGGGGCGGCGAACAGGTTCCCCGCGTGGTCGAGGCTCTCGACGAAGGCCACCGCGTGCGGGTTGCCCATGTTCACGTTCCGCGCGGTCCAGCTCCGGGCGTCGACGCTGACCGTGACCTCGCCGGCGGGCAGCTCGGCGCGGCCCATGGAGACGGTGACGTCGCCCTTCTTGTCGAGGTGCACCCGCTTGACGCCCCCGCGGGTGGCGACGGCGAGGTCGCCCGGTTCGACGTGTCCGGCGTGCTGGAGGTAGCGGGCGAAGACGCGCACGCCATTGCCGCACATCTCGGCGATGGAGCCGTCGCTGTTGCGGTAGTCCATGAACCACTCGGCTTCGTCGGCCAGGTGCGCGGCCTCGGGGTGCGCGGCGGACCGGACGACGTGAAGGACGCCGTCAGCACCGATTCCGGCGCGCCGGTCGCACAGCTTCGCGACGGCGGACGCGGGCAGCTCGATGGCGTTGTCCGGGTCCGGGACGATCACGAAGTCGTTCTCGGTGCCGTGGCCCTTGAGGAAGGAGAGGGTGGTCTGCGTCACCGGCCCATGGTACCGAGCACCAGCTCAGGGCCGCCGGACCGTCCGAAGGGCGGAACCGTCCGAGGGGCGGTCAGCGGAGCCGGGCGACCCGGTACACGGCGAGACCTACGACGGCCAGTGCGACGACGGCGTAGAGCGCGGCCATGCGCCAGTCCGGGCGGCGGCCGCTCCCCCGAACCGGGAGGCCGGGCCACGTGTAGCCGACCCGTCGGGCGGCCATCATTCCCCAGCCTCCGGCGCAGCAGCTGATCAGGAAGCCGAGCATGGCGACCACGGCACCGCCGTCGCCGAACTCGAAGGCGAGCGGGAAGGCGAACATCAGCGAACCGGTGGCGGCGAGCATCGCAATGGGGGCGATCTGCCACAGGCGCAGGCGGCGCTGCGGGCGCAGTTCGACCTCGAACTCGGGTCCGGCGGCGGCTTCCGCCTCGGCGGAGTCCGGGGTGTCCGGGCCGTCCGGGGTCAGTCGCGCCGGATCGGCGGGCAGCCCGAGGCCCGCGGGCCCGTCCGTCTCGTCGGTCCCGTCCAGAAGCATCGGGTCCGCTTCCCTCCGGGTATCGTCCCGCCCGGTGTCGCGAGGGCCGGCCTCCATCGCCACGCGCCCTCCCCACTCGGACTCAGTACGCCGCCGTTCATCGCAGGTGATCGCACCTGCTGGAGTTTGATGATGGCACGCCCCCGGCCCCGCTACTGGCGCGTGAGGCGTCCCGATGCCATCACGTGATCAGGCTGTGACCGCTCGTTCGACCAACGACTGCGCGAGTCCGAGGAGTTCCCCCCGGTCGGCGACGGCCCCGCTGAGCCAGTGGACGCGCGGGTCGCGGCGGAACCAGGAGTCCTGGCGGCGGGCGAACCGCTTGGTCGCCCGGACGGTCTCGGCCCGGGCCTCGTCCTCGGTGCACTCACCGGCGAGCGCGGCAAGGACCTGCTGGTAGCCGAGCGCCCTGGAGGCCGTGATTCCGTCGCGCAGCCCGCGGGCCTCCAGTGCGCGGACCTCGTCCACCAGTCCGGCCTCCCACATCCGGTCGACCCGCAGCGCGATCCGCTCGTCGAGCTCCGGGCGGGCCACGTCGACGCCGATCTGCACGGTGTCGTAAACGGAATCGTGGCTGGGCAGGTTGGCCGTGAAGGGGCGGCCGGTGATCTCGATCACTTCGAGCGCGCGGACGATGCGGCGGCCGTTGCTGGGCAGGATGGCCTGCGCGGCGGCCGGGTCGGCGGCGGCGAGCCGGGCGTGCAGGACGCCGGAGCCGCGGAGCGCGAGCTCTTCCTCCAGTCGGGCCCGCACCTCGGGGTCGGTGCCGGGGAACTCCATGACGTCCAGGGCGCCACGGACGTACAGGCCGGATCCGCCGACGAGGACGGGGGTACGCCCCTCGGCGAGCAGTTTGTCGATCTCCAGGCGAGCCAGCCGCTGGTAGTCGGCGACGTTGGCGGTGTCGGTGACGTCCCAGATGTCGAGGAGGTGGTGCGGCACGCCGCCGCGCTCCTCGGTCGTCAGCTTGGCGGTACCGATGTCCATCCCCCGGTACAGCTGCATGGAGTCGGCGTTGACGACTTCGCCGTCGAAGCGGCGGGCCAGGGCGACGCCCAGGTCGGACTTTCCTGCCGCGGTGGGACCTACGACGGCGATGACCCGCGGGGCGGGGGCTGCATTCCTCACCGCCCCAGTTTCGCAGCCCCTGGTCAAGACACAGCCATGTACCCGATCGAGTGACGTGACGGGGTGGGGTCGGGGTCGTTGCCCTGGCGAGGTTCCGGCCGGACATGCGCCCTGCGTACGCCCGGCGCAGGCCGGTCCGGTCGACGCGGAACTTCACTCACACGAGTAACGTTACGGGAGTAGACATGGGCATTTTTGATCGGTTTTTTCGCCGTAAGGACGAGATTGTGACCGAAGAGGTCGCGACGGAGGACCTGACGGCGGAGTCCGGCACGGCCGAGGAGGCCGAGCCTGTTGCCGAGAAGTCTCCGGAGGCGGGAGTCGTGGAGATCCCGAAGCAGCAGGCGGCCCCGGTGGCTGCGGACAGCGAGACCGGCGAGGGCGCCCGTACGTAGCGACCGCCAACGGAAGGTGACCCATGGGCCTGCTGGACAATCTAAAGGCCAAGCTCGCTCCGGCGAAGGACAAGGTCGGCGATCTCGCGCTGCAGCACGAGGGCAAGATCGGCGAGAGTCTGGACAAGGTGGCCAGGGCCATGGACTCCAAGACCAAGGGCAAGTACAGCGGCCAGATCACGAGCGGAACGGGCAAGGCGAAGGACGCCCTGGGGAAGATCGCGCACAAGGACGCTCCCGGCGGGCCGACGCCGCCGGCCGCCTCCTGACGCGGTCCGGGAAAGGGGCGCGGGACCGGCACGGCCGGGTCCCGCGCCCCTTCGCCGTTCCGAGAGCCCCACGGCCCCTCCTGGTAGCCCTGTCGCGCCCCGTCGGCTGCGCGGCCGCCGCGCGGCCACGACCGGCCGGGAACGATCAGGAACGGCTACGACCGGCTAAGACCAGGCGGCGACGAAGTACCCCACGCCGTACGGCGCGTCCTCGTACAGCAGCCGTCCCGCCAGCTCCGCGCCCCCGGCGGCGCCGGCCAGCACCTGCCAGGGGGCCCGTCCGGCGGCCTGGAGCTCGGCCGCGAGAGCGGCATCGATCCCGGCCAACGCGGCGACGTCGGCGGCGCCCAGCGCACGGGCGGCCTCCGCGTCGAAGGCCGCGGCGCGCTCGTCGAGGTATCCGGGGGCCTTGAGGGTGCGGCACGCACTGCCGTCCCCGAGGACCAGCATGGCCACGCGTTCGGCGGAACCGCCCAGGTCCGCGCCGAGGAGGCCGCAGCCGCTCGGGGCGAGGTCCGCGGCGACGGCCACCCCGGCGACCGGGGCTGCCGCCCAGCGGGCCTGGCCGAGGAGCCAGCCGGCCACCGCGAGGGAAGCCGGGAGGGTGGACCCGGTGGCATGGCCGCTCGGCGGTTCGCCCAGGTCGGGGCCCAGGGTGACGGTCAGGTCCACGCCGAACCCGGCGAAGCCGCCGGGGGTGCCCTGGTCGTACGCGCCGCCCTCGGCGGCGGCCCCGACCACGACCAGCAGGTCGGGCCGGGACGCGGCGAGCACCGCCAGCGCGTCGGAGCAGGCGGTGCGGGCGTCGCCGAGTTCGGCGGCGGCCCCCGCGGCCACCTCGGGCACGAGCAGCGGCGGGGCAGGACAAACGGCGGCGGCTACGAGCATGATCCGCAGCCTAGCCGCAGGCGCGGGGCCCGTGCCCCTCAGGAGGAGGTGGGCACCGAGCAGCCGGAGGTGACGACCGGCAGGGGCGCCGGGACGCCCAGCTTCGGGATCCCGAGCATGACGCCCGCCGGCTGGGCGGGGGCGGCGTTGCGCTTCTCCCAGGCGTCGCCGGCGCGGGTGCGGCGCACGATCAGCGTCGGGCCCTCGGCCAGCAGGTGGTGCGGCGCGGCGTAGGTGATGTCCACGGTGACCACGTCGCCGGGGCGGACCTCCTGCTCCGGCTTGGTGAAGTGGACCAGGCGGTTGTCGGGGGCGCGGCCGGACAGGCGGTGCGTGGCGCCGTCCTTGCGGCCCTCGCCCTCCGCGACCATGACCTCCAGGGTGCGGCCGACCTGCTTCTTGTTCTCCTCCCAGGAGATCTCCTCCTGGAGGGCGACCAGGCGCATGTAGCGGTCCTGCACGACCTCCTTGGGGATCTGCCCGTCCATGTCGGCGGCGGGGGTGCCGGGCCGCTTGGAGTACTGGAAGGTGAAGGCGTTCGCGAAGCGGGCCTCGCGCACGGCGTGCATCGTCTGCTGGAAGTCCTCCTCCGTCTCGCCGGGGAAGCCCACGATGATGTCGGTGGAGATCGCGGCGTGCGGGATCGCGGCGCGGACCTTCTCGATGATGCCGAGGAACCGCTCCTGCCGGTACGAGCGGCGCATCGCCTTCAGGATCGGGTCCGAACCGGACTGCATCGGCATGTGCAGCTGCGGCATCACGTTCGGGGTCTCGGCCATCGCCGCGATCACGTCGTCCGTGAAGTCGCGCGGGTGCGGGGAGGTGAAGCGGACCCGCTCCAGGCCCTCGATCTGGCCGCAGGCGCGCAGCAGCTTGCTGAAGGCCTCCCGGTCGCCGAGGTCCGAGCCGTACGCGTTCACGTTCTGGCCGAGCAGGGTGATCTCCGAGACGCCCTCGGCGACCAGGGCCTCCACCTCGGCGAGGATGTCGCCGGGCCGGCGGTCCTCTTCCTTGCCGCGCAGGGCCGGGACGATGCAGAAGGTGCAGGTGTTGTTGCAGCCGACGGAGATCGAGACCCAGGCGGCGTAGGCGGACTCGCGGCGGGTCGGGAGCGTGGAGGGGAAGGCCTCCAGCGACTCGGCGATCTCGACCTGCGCCTCCTCCTGGATGCGGGCGCGCTCCAGCAGTACGGGCAGCTTGCCGATGTTGTGCGTACCGAAGACGACGTCGACCCAGGGGGCCCGCTTGACGATCGTGTCGCGGTCCTTCTGGGCGAGGCAGCCGCCGACGGCGATCTGCATGCCGGGGCGCTTCGTCTTCATCGGGGCCAGTCGGCCGAGGTTGCCGTACAGCTTGTTGTCGGCGTTCTCGCGGACCGCGCAGGTGTTGAAGACCACGACGTCGGCGTCGCCGTCGGCGCCTTCGGGCGCCCGGACGTAACCGGCGTCCTCCAGCAGACCGGAGAGCCGCTCCGAGTCGTGCACGTTCATCTGGCACCCGTAGGTGCGCACCTCGTAGCTTCGCTTCACGTCCACTGCCTGGCTCCGGTCGCTGCTGGTCATGCAACAAGGGTAGGCGGTACCCGGTGGCCCTCCGGTCCCCCGTTCAGCCGACCCGGGGGAAGGCGGCGGCCGAAGAGGACGAGCAGCAGGTCCTGGGCTTCCCCGTGCACGGGAGTTCCCTCGCCGTGGGACCAGTCCAGGTCCTGCGCGCACAGCTGGACGCCGGTCAGGTCCGCGCCGAAGAAGCGCAGGGACCGGGGGGTGACCGCGTCGAGGAGGAGCCGCAGCCGGTCTGCGGGGACGCGGCGCGGGTGGCCGAGGGCGACGGTGATGTCGAGGCCGTGGACCACGTCGTGGGCGAGGGCTCCGGTGGGGCCGGCGGCGGGCGGTTTCCAGGGGTGGTCGGCGTTCTCGCGGAGCAGCGCGGCGAGCTCGCGCGCGGTGAAGGCGGCGGCGTCGCGGCGGGCCGTGCGGTCGGTCATCCGGTGCAGGTTGCCGCGGGCGCGCAGCAGTTCGGCGGCGAAGCCGGGGAGGGTGGTGCGGAAGCCGAGGGACAGGTGGGCGGCGACCTCGCGGACGCGCCAGCCGGCGCAGAGGGAGGGGGCGTCCCACTGGTCCGGGGTCAGGGCGTCCAGTACGTCGGCCAGCTCGCGGCGTTCGGCGGCGACGGCCGCGGCGATCCCACGGCGGTGCACGGAGGTGGGCGAGGTGGATCGGGAGGTCGGTCGGGAGGTCGGTCGATCGTTGGGTCGGTCGGTGGGTCGGCTCATGGCTTCAGGGTCGGGGCGGCATTGGGCATAAGTCCAAGAGCGGGTCCTTCTGCAATCTAGAATCCAGGCTTATGGAACTGGCTCAGCTGCGCTATTTCGTGGCCGTGGTGGAGGAGGGCGGCTTCACGCGGGCCGGGGCGCGGCTGCACGTGTCGCAGCCCGGGGTGAGCGCACAGGTCGCACAACTGGAACGCGAGCTCGGGCAGCGGCTGCTGGACCGGTCCGGGCGGCGGGTGACCCCGACGGAGGCGGGCCGGGCGGTGCTCACGTACGCGCGGGCCGTGCTCGCGGCGGTGGAGGGCGTGCGGCGGACGGCCGAGGAGTTCTCCGGCCTGCTGCGCGGGCGGGTGGCACTCGGGCTGGTACCGGGGGCGGCCGGGGCCGTGGTGGGCGGGTTCGACGTGGTGGAGGTGCTCGGGGCCTTCCACGACGAGCACCCCGGGGTGGAGATCTCGCTCTCCGAGGACACCTCTGAGCGGATGCTGGCCGCCCTGCTGCGCGGGGAGCTGGACCTGGCGGTGGTCGGCCTCTCGGGGGAACCGCCGCCGGACGTCTCCTGCCAGGTGGTCCTCGACGAACCCCTGGTCGCGGCGGTGCGGGTGGACGATCCGCTGGTGGCGGCCGCCGTGAACGGCCGGATCCCGCTGGCCGCACTGCGCGGGCGGTCCTTGATCGGTCTGCCGCGCGGGACCGGGCTGCGCGGGGTGCTGGAGCGGGCCTGTGCGCAGGCGGGCTTCGCCCCGCGGGTGGACTTCGAGGCGGCGGCGCCCGCCGTGCTGGTCCGGCTGGCCGCGCGGGGCTTGGGGGTGGCGGTGGTGCCGTCCGGGGCGGAGTCGGCAGCAGGCCAGCGTGCCGGCGTCGGCAACGGCAACGGCAACGGCAACGGCAACGGACTGTGCGCGCTGCGGATCACCGAGCCGGAACTGAGCGGGAGGGTCGCGCTGGCCTGGCGCACGGACGGACCGTCCGGGCCGGCCGCCCGCAAGCTGCTGGGAAGGCTCCGCTCGGGAGCCCCCGGACGGCCCGCGCCGTGACAGGACGGCGGACGGGTGGCAGGATCGCGGCCATGCCTCTCGTACCGCCCCGGATCAGCAGGCGCCACGCCCTGCGGGTCCTGGTGGCGGTACTCGCCGTGCTCGGGGTCCTGACGTGGTGGCTCAAGCCCTTCGGGCAGCCGGAACTGGAAGGCGAGCTGACCTTCAGCACGGGCGCGCGAACCGGGGTCTACCACCGGTACGGGCAACTGCTGGAGCAGGCGCTGGGCCGGGACATGCCAGGAGTGGACGTGCTCCTGCAGACCAGCGAGGGCTCGCAGGAGAACCTGAAGCGGCTGGCCACCGGCGAGGCGGACTTCACGGTGGCGACGGCGGACGCGGTCGCCAAGTACCAGCTCGACAAGAAGCCCGGCGCGGACCGACTGCGCGGGGTCGCACGGCTGTACGACGACTACGTGCAGCTGGTGGTTCCGGCCGGCTCCCCGGTGCAGTCGGCCCGGGACCTGAGCGGCAAGCGGGTCGCGATCGGTCAGCCGGGCTCCGGCGTGCGGCTGGTCTCGGAGCGACTGTTGAAGGCGGCGAAGATCGACCCGGTTCTGGACATCACGCCGGTGTCGATCGGCATCGACACCATGCCGGGTGAGCTGGAGGCCGGCCGGATCGACGCGTTCTTCTGGTCCGGCGGCCTGCCGACGAACGCCGTGAAGGAGCTGTCGGAGCGCTTCGACATCCGGCTCGTACCGCTCGGTGACCTGATGGAACCGCTCCAGGAGAGCGGCAGCCCGGCACGCTACTACCGGACGGCCGTGATGCCGCAGGACGTCTACACGCGGGCGCGCAACACCAGCTCGGTATCGACCCTGGCCGTGCCGAACCTGCTGGTGACCACGGCGGGAACCGACCCGCAGCTCACCGAGCAGCTGACGCGGACGGTGATCCTCAGCCGCGACCTCGTCGGGCGCGAGGTGCACGCGGCGCAGCTCGTGGACCTGCGGACGGCGATCTACACCGACCCGCTGGACCTGCACGAAGGCGCACGCCGGTACTACCGGTCCGTCAAGCCCTGAGCGTCCTGGGGTTCACGAAGGGGACGGTGGCGAAGGCAGCAGCATGGTCGCTGCCGCGGCCGCGCCGATCAGCCCCGCATGGGTGCCCAGCATCGCCGGCACCACCTGGATGTCCTTGACGAACGAGAGCGTGGCGTAGGCCGCGAGGTGGCTGCGGATCGGGGCGAAGAGGATGTCGCCGGCCGCGGCCACTCCACCGCCGATGACCGCGATGTCCGTCTCCACGAGGGTCGCGGTGGCCGCGATGGCGGCGGCCAGGGCGCGGCCCGCCCGGTCGAAGGCGGCCAGGGCGACCGGGTCGCCCTCGGCGGCGGCAGCTGCCACTCCCGCTGCCGTGGCGTCAGGCCGGCCGGCCGCGCCCTTCGCACCGGTCACGCCGACACCTGCGCCGGCCCCCGCCGTGCCCGACGGCGTCCAGCCCTGGTCCAGGGCCCAGCGGGCGATCGCCGTACCGGAGGCGATCGACTCGACGCACCCATGGCCGCCGCACACGCACGGCTCGCCGTCGAACGCCACACTCATGTGGCCGATGTGCCCCGCGTTGCCCGTGGGGCCGGGGTGGAGCTGGTTGTTCAGGATCAGGCCACCGCCCACGCCCGTGGAGACCACCATGCACAGGGCGTTCGCGTGGCCCCGGGCCGCACCCAGCCAGTGCTCGGCAGCGGTCATCGCCACCCCGTCACCGGCCAGCACGGTCGGCAGGTCGGCCCCGCGCGCCGCGAGCTCCGCCACGACCCGCTCTTGGACCGGGAATTCCCGCCAGGCCCCGATGTTGACCGGGCTGACCGTGCCCCGGGAGGTGTCCACCGGGCCGGCGCTGCCGATCCCGCAGCGGACCGCCGAGGCCCAAAGCGGCGACTCGGAGAGGTCGGCGACGACCTCGGCGACCGCCGCCATGACCCCGTCGGCGTCCGCCCCGCGCGGGGTCGGGCGGCGGGTGGTGGCCGTCATCGTGCCGTCGGGTTGCACCAGCGCACCGGCAATCTTCGTACCGCCGACGTCGATCGCGACCGTCGGTCCGGCGGCCGCTGCGGCGGCCCGTGGTGCGGGGAACGGGGCGCTGGGAATGATCACGGTGGCGGCTCCAGGAAGGTTTTCAGGATTAAGTATGCGCCGGGGGCGGCGCCGTGCTCTCGCGAGGCTCCAGCCTCGGCCGCTCGCTGATCCGCACCCCGGGCGGGCTGCCCGCGAGGACGGCCAGGAGTTCCTCGGCGGCCAGCCGACCGAAGCCGGCGGTGTCCCGTACGAGAGCGGTGAGCCGGGGATGGGTGACCCGGCAGAGGGCGGAATCGTCCCAGGCCACGATCGAGAGCCGGCCCGGAACCGGGATGCTCAGCTCGGCGGCGACCGCGCGCCCGGCCACGGCCATCACGTCGTTGTCGTAGACGAGCGCCGTGGGTGGATCCGGCTCGGCCAGGACCCGTCGCGTGGCCGCCGCGCCCTCGGCGTCGGAGTAGTCGGTGACCACCGAGCGCACTTGGTCCGGACCCAGGCCGCGACGTGCGGCCTCGGTCCGGAGGGACTCCATCCGGCGGACCGTGTGGGCGAGGCCGGGGAGCCCGGCGACGTGCACGATCCTGCGGTGGCCGAGCCCGTACAGGTGCTCGAGGACCTGTGCCATGGCGCCGGCGTCGTCGGCCCGGACGGAAGACAGAGCCGCGGACAGAGCCGCGGAGGGAGCCGGGGCCTGGGCCTGGGTGGAAGCCTGGGCCGGATCCTGGGCCGGATCCTGGGCGGGAGCCGAGGAGGGCCCTGTCCTGCCCTCGAGACCGGTGGCCGCGCCGCCGTCCGGGAAGAGGGCCTCGCCGATGGTGACCGCGGGCAGGGCCAGTCCCTCCAGGAGCGCCGGTCTCGGGTCGCTGGTCCGCGGGTCGACGACGAGCACGCCGTCGACCCGTCGCTCGGCCCACCAGCGGCGGTAGACCGCGCATTCGGCGTCGATGTCCTCGACGACCTGGAACAACAGGGCGGTGCGGGCCGCGGAGAGGACCTCCTGGATGCCGGAGACGAGCTGGAGGAAGAACGACTCGACGCCGAGCGTGTGCGCGGGCCGGGCGAGGACCAGGCCGACGGCTCCGGAGCGTTCGCCGGACAGGGCCCGGGCCGCACTGTTGGGCTGCCAGCCGAGTTCCTCGGCGACGCGCCGGATCCGGGCCCGGGTGTCCTGCGAGACGCCCGGCCGGCCGTTGAGCGCGAAGGAGACGGCGCTCTCCGACACGCCGGCCTGCCGGGCGATGTCCTTGATCGTGGGTCTGCGGGCCATGGCCTGCCTCATTCGTCCTTCGGGTGCGTCACACGTGGCGGAATACGGACGGCAATGGCCGGACCGTACGCGATCCTGCCCCGACAGGCCGCTTTTATGACGATCCATTGGTCTTCCGGGGGGTGCGTCGAGCGGCGGCCGTGGCTCGAAGTCCACCTCGGCCGCCCGGTCCACCGGAACGTGCGGGAGTCGGGCCGCGGCACGGTGACCGGCCAAGTCCCCTACGGCGAACCGGCGTAGGCCCGTATGGGGCCCCGCGCGCCCGGGGCGACGGCCGCGGCCGGATCGGGCGCCGCCACCCACGGCCCTTTCGGGGCGGGGCCGTTGGGCCCGGTCACCATCCCCACGTCCTCGAACCCCCCGGGCCGGTGCGCTCCGGTCGGCGGTGCGGCCGCCCCCGTACGGCCCGAGGCAGAACGGGCCCGAAGCGGCGACCGCGTGACCGAAATACCGCTGTCCATTTCCACGCACTTCGTTTCAGCCGGCCGTAACTAAAGCGCATTAGTTTCCTCAGGATCTTCACCTAGAACCCTTGTGTCAACTGGGCTGAAGCGCATAAGCGCATGGTCAGGGGCCCTGTTGACTTTCCCGATCGGCACCGGCAGGTTGTGGCGCATCCGATGAAGTCCTCCAGAACTCCAGGACGCCCCGTGCACGATGACGTGCTCCGCTTCGGCGCCAACTACACGCCGGCCCGCGGCTGGTTCCACCACTGGCTGGACTTCGACCTCGACGAGGTGCGGGCCGACCTCGATTCGATCGCCGCGCTCGGGTTGGACCACGTCCGCGTCTTCCCGCTGTGGCCGGTCTTCCAGCCGAACCGGACGCTGATCCGGCCGCGCGCCGTCGAGCAGCTCGTCGCGCTCGCCGACGCGGCCGCCGAACGCGGGCTCGACGTCAACGTGGACGGGCTGCAGGGGCACTTGTCGAGCTTCGACTTCCTGCCCGCCTGGACCCGGACCTGGCACCGGCGCAACATCTTCACCGACCCGGACGTGGTCGCCGGGCAGGAGGAGTACTTGCGCACGCTGGCCGCGGCCCTCGCCGACCGGCCGAACTTCCTGGGCATGACGGTCGGCAACGAGATCAACCAGTTCTCCGGCGCCCCGCACCCCGACCCCGACCGGATCACCCCGGACCAGGCCGCCCGCTGGCTGGAGCGGATGCTCGCCGCCTGCGAGGAGGGCGCACCAGGGCGGCTGCACCTGCATGCCGAGTACGACGCGGCCTGGTACCGGGACGGACACCCGTTCACGGCGGCCCATGCGGCCCGGCTGGGCGGGGTCACCGCCGTGCACTCCTGGGTGTTCAACGGCACCGCGCAGCGCCACGGCCGGAGCGGGACGGCGACGGAGCACCATGCCGCGTACCTGATCGAGCTCTCCAAGGCCTGGGCCCTGGACCCGCACCGCCCGGTGTGGCTCCAAGAGGTCGGTGCCCCGGCGCCGTTGATCCCGCCCGCGCACGCGGCGCGCTTCACCGAGGCCACCGTCGCCAACGCCCTGGACTGCCCGGACCTGTGGGGCGTGACCTGGTGGTGCTCGCACGACGTGTCCCGGGAGCTGGCGGACTTCCCGGAGCTGGAGTACGGCCTCGGCCTGCTCACCAACGACCGCCGGACCAAGCCGGCCGGCGCCGCCGTCTCCCGGATCGCCGCGCGGTGGCGGGGCCGCGCGCACCGCCCGGCGCCGCGGTCCACCGCGCTCGCCGTGGACGTCGGTGCGGGGGCGCAGGCTCCGGGGCGCTCGGTGTGCGCCCCGGGCGGCGCGTTCTTCGAAGCCTGGGCCTCGCTGACGGCCCAGGGGGTGCGCCCCGCGGTGGTCCTCGCGGAGCGTGCCGCGGACCCCGCCCATCTGGCCGCGCGCGGCATCACCGAGGTGCTGCGCGTGCACGACGTGACCTGACCGGCCGATCTCCCGGTCCCCCGATCCCTTCGTGAGGAGCCCCGCATGCCCGAGACCGACGACGTCGTCGATCCGCGTACGCCGCCCGCCTCGGTACGGCCGACCCGGCGCAGGGTGCTGGTCACCGGGGCCGGGGCCGCCGTGCTGCTGGGTCTGGCGGGCCGCGCCCGGGCCGCCGCCGCGCCCGCGCCCTTACCGGTGAGAGCGCCCGCCGCGGCACCGGCACCGGCACCGGCACCGGTCGACCTGGCCCCGTACGCCTCGTACTGGTTCCCGGACTCCCTCCCGTCGGGGGCCCCCGGTCCCGGGATCGTGTGGCGCTCGCTGAGCCGGTGGACCCCCGAGAGCGATCCCGATCTGGCCCACAACACCTCGACCGTGCCACTGGCGCAGCGGTTCACCCCGGTCCCGGCGAACCGGGACGCCCGCGCCGGCCAGGCCCGCATCGCCTCCCTGGTCTCCTTCGGGCCCACGGCCGGGAACCCGTCCCAGGGCTCCCCGACCGCCGACCACTACGCGCTCACGCACTGGGCGTACATCGACGAGCTGGTCTTCTGGGGCGGTTCGGCCGGCGAGGGCATCGTGCTCGCGCCGAACGCGCCGGTGGTCGACGCCGCCCACCGCAACGGCGTCCGGGTGCTGGGCAACGTGTTCCTGCCGCCCGTCGCCTACGGCGGCGACCTGCGGTGGACCTGCGACCTGGTGCGGCGGGACTCCCTGGGCCGCTTCCCGATCGCCGACAAGCTGGTCGAGGTGGCGCGGACCTACGGCTTCGACGGCTGGTTCGTGAACGCCGAGACCGACGGCGGGGACAGCGCGCTCGCCACCCGGATGCGGGAGTTCCTGCGCGCCCTGCGGGCGGCCGGCGAGCCGCACGGACTGCGCACCACCTGGTACGACGCCATGAACAACACCGGCCGGGTGGGCTGGCAGGGCGCCCTCAACGCGCTCAACCAGGAGTTCTTCGAGGACCGGGCCGGGACGGTCTCGGACACGATGTTCGTGGACTTCCGTTGGACCCCGGACACCCTGGCCGCCTCGGGCACGCTCGCCGACCGCCTCGGCCGCTCCCGCCACGACCTGTGGGCCGCGGTCGACACCGAATCCCGCGGCTGGGACGCGGTCGTCGACTGGGACGCGATCGTCCCGCGCGGGCGGGACCACGTCGTCAGCTACGGCTTCTACCGGCCCGAGTGGACCCGCAACCACCTCACCGACCGCTCCCCCGGCGCCTTCCACCGTGCCGACGACCGGTTCTGGACGGGCGAGTCCCTGGACCCGGCCCGGCCGGCGCCCGGGGCCCGCTGGCGGGCGCCGGCGACGGCCGTCGCCGACCGGTCCACCGTCACCGGGCTCCCCTTCGCCTGCTCCTTCAACACCGGGCACGGGCTGCGCTGGTACGACAGCGGCAGGGTCGTTTCGGACACGCCCTGGAACCACCTCGGGCTCCAGGACCGGCTCCCCGGCCGCCGCTGGGCGGTCGACACCGCCGGGGCGCGCCCCTCGGTCACCCTGGACTTCGCGAGCGCCTGGCGCGGCGGCTCCAGCCTGCTGGTCGAGGGCGAGCTGACCGCCCCGGTGACCATCGGGCTGCACTCCACACGGCTGCCGCTGACCCGCGGGTCGGTCCTGGAGCTGGTGCACGCCACCGGACCGGAGCCGGTCGCCGCGGAGATCACGGCGAAAGCCGCGGCGGGGATCGCGGTGGAGGTCGGCGTGGCCGTCCGCGAGCCGTCCGGCCCCGGCGAGCCCGTCCCGTACACGTGGCTGCCGGCCGCGACCCGGGACGGTGGGCGGGGCTGGCGCACGACGCGGGCCGCTCTGACGGCACTGGCCGGCAGGACCGCGTACGGCCTCGCGGTACGGATCACCGCGCTCGGGAAGGGACCGGTGGTGTGGCGGATCGGCGCCGTGTCGGTGCGCGACGAGACCCGCACCCGGCGCCCGGTGCCTCCCACCGCACTGGTCGTGGACGCCTCGTCCCGGCAGGACGGCCGGGCCCGGGTGCGTCTGTCCTGGCGGGCGGCGGCCGGCCCCGACGGGCGGCCGCGCCACTACGAGGTGTGGCGGGTCCTGCCCGACGGCACGCGGCGCTTCCTCGGGGGCACCTGCGGCACCGCCCTGTACCTGCCCGCCGTCCCGCGCGCCGGACGGGAACGGGCGGCGGCCTTCGAGGTCCGGGCCGTCGACGAGCTGTACGCGGTGTCGGAGGCGGCCCGCACCGCCCTCGTCTGGTAGCCGGACAGGGGGTCTGTGGCTCAGCCGCCCTGGGGGTCGGTGCGCGGGACGGCCACCGTCACCCGCAGCCCGTGCGGCGGGTTCTTCTCGTAGGAGAGGGACCCGCCGCCCGCGGCGAGCAGGGCACGGGAGATCGACAGGCCGAGCCCGGAACCCTTGACGTTCTGGTGGCGGCCGCTGCGCCAGAACCGGTCGCCGACGCGGAGCAGCTCGTCCTCGGTGAGGCCGGGGCCGCGGTCTGCGACGGCCACGCGGACGGTGCGCCCCTCGGTGGAGACCGAAACCTCGACCTCCTCGCCCGCGGGGGTGAATTTGAGGGCGTTGTCGATGACCGCGTCGAGCGCACTGGACAGGGCGATGGGGTCGGCCCAGCCGGTGATGGCGCTGCGGCCCGTCTCGGTGAGCCGTACGCCCTTCTCCTCGGCGTAGGGGCGCCACGCGGCGACCCGCTCGGCCGTCAGGGCCCCGATGTCGGTGAGGCTGATCTCGGCGGAGGCGTGCTCGGCCAGCGCCAGGTCCAGCAGGTCGTCTAGGACCTGGGTCAGGCGCTTGCCCTCGGTGCGCACGGAGGCGATCTCCTCGTTCCCCTCTGGCAGTTCGAGGGCGAGCAGCTCGATCCGCAGGAGCAGCGCCGCGAGCGGATTGCGCAGCTGGTGGGAGGCGTCGGCGACGAACGCGCGCTGCTGTTCCAGGACCTCTTCGACGTTGTCGGCCATCTCGTTGAACGAGTGGGCCAGGCGTTGGAGTTCCGGGGGCCCGCCGGCGGCCGCGACCCGCGAGTTCATCCGTCCGGTGGCGATGCCGTGGGCGGCCGCGTCCAAGGTCTGGACGGGCTTGAGGACCCAGCTGGTGAGCTTGAGGGCGGCGCCGAAGGCGACCAGCATGGCGGCGGCGAGTCCGCCCACGATCAGCAGCCAGCCCTTCAGGATCCGGGCGCGCATCTGGTCGGTCGGGGATTCGGTGGCGACGACCGCGACCACGTCCCCGTCGAGGACGACCGGGGAGATGACGAGCAGTTTGCCGTCGGTCTGCCAGGGCCACACCTGCGGCGGATCGTGGCTGCGCCGGCCGGCCAGCGCCTGCTCCAGGGCCCGGCGCCCCTCGCGGGAATCCGGGAGCTGCCACCAGCCCGGGGACCGAGCCAGGGCGTTGTCGTCCCGGTAGAAGATGCCGGCGCGGATCCCGTACAGCGTTTGGTAGCGGGCGAGTTCCTGCCCGAGGGTCTCGCGGCGCTCGGCGGCGCCCATGGATCCGGAACCCTCGGCGTCGATGAAGAACTGTGCGAGGGCGGCGAAGCGGGCGCTGTCGTCGATCCGGTCGACCACCACCCGCTGCTGCTGCCCGGCGGCCAGGCTCACGGCGAGCGGGAAGCCGAGGGCGAGCAGCGTGCCCGCCATCAGGATGACGAGCAGCGGGAGCAGACGGGCACGCACGACAGAAGGTTCCTAGGGAGCGGCCGGGGCGACGAGCCGGTAGCCCACCCCTCGGACGGTCTCGATGAGGGCGGGCATGCGCAGTTTGGAGCGGAGCGAGGCGACGTGCACCTCCAGGGTGCGCCCGGTCCCCTCCCAGCTGGTGCGCCACACCTCGCTGATGATCTGCTCGCGGCGGAAGACGACGCCGGGCCGCTGCGCGAGCAGGGCCAGCAGGTCGAACTCCTTGCGGGTGAGGGGCACGTCGGCGCCGTCCACGCTCACCCGGCGGTTGGGCAGCTCGATGCTGACGGGGCCGAGGCGGACCGTGGCGGCCGTACCGGTGCCGGCGACCTCTTCGGAGGCGCCGGTGCGCCGGGCGACGGCGTGGATGCGGGCGAGGAGCTCGCCGGTGTCGTAGGGCTTGACCACGTAGTCGTCGGCGCCCATGTTCAGGCCGTGGATGCGGGAGCGTACGTCGGCCCGCGCGGTCACCATGATCACGGGGGTGGCGGTGCGCTTGCGGATCTTGCCGCACACCTCGTAGCCGTCCTGATCGGGCAGACCGAGGTCGAGCAGGATCACGCCGTAGGGCTGGGGGCAGGTCGGCGCGCCGGCGGGCAGGAGCGCCTGGAGGGCCTCTTCGCCGTTGCGGGCGTGGGTGACCTGGAAGCCGTGGCGGGCGAGGATCGCGGACAGGGCTGCCGCGACGTGATCGTCGTCCTCGACGAGCAGCAGTCTCATGTCGTCCCCCTCTCCTCTTGTCTCACTCGGGCTTCACTGCGCATGGTCACACGCAGGGCCGCACGTAGGGCCACCATGCATCCACGCCGATACGGAGTCCCACGTCAAGAGGGTCCCGCCCCGGCGCGCCTTCCGTTATGCACCCGGTACGCGGACATGATCGACCACACCGGTGTCGCGCACGGAGCGTATCGGGAAGAGGCCGGATCGTTATCCTCAATTCTCCCTCAGATGTGATGACGTTGTGCGCGTCACGTCACTACTGTCCTGCCAACCGAGGAGGACGGAGCAAGAAGCCGATGAGCGGAGTATCAGTGACCAAGGACGTGCAGGACGCGGCCGGTGCCGCAGACGACCTGGTCGTACTGAGCAACGTCAACAAGCACTTCGGCGCGCTGCACGTGCTTCAGGACATCGATCTGAGCATTGCCCGCGGTGAGGTAGTCGTGGTGATCGGTCCCTCGGGATCGGGCAAGTCCACGCTGTGCCGGACCATCAACCGGCTGGAGACCATCGACTCGGGCACCATCACGCTCGACGGGAAGGACCTGCCCTCCGAGGGCAAGGAACTGGCCCGGCTGCGCGCCGACGTCGGCATGGTGTTCCAGTCGTTCAACCTCTTCGCGCACAAGACGGTGCTGCAGAACGTCATGCTGGGCCAGCTGAAGGTCCGCAAGACCGACAAGGCCACGGCCCACGCGAAGGCGCTGTCCCTGCTGGAGCGGGTGGGCGTCGGCTCCCAGGCCGACAAGTACCCGGCACAGCTCTCCGGTGGCCAGCAGCAGCGCGTGGCGATCGCCCGGGCGCTCGCCATGGAGCCGAAGGTGATGCTCTTCGACGAGCCGACCTCGGCCCTGGACCCGGAAATGATCAACGAGGTGCTGGAGGTCATGCAGCAGCTCGCCCGCGAGGGCATGACGATGGTGGTCGTCACGCACGAGATGGGCTTCGCGCGGTCCGCCGCCAACCGGGTCGTCTTCATGGCCGACGGAAAGATCGTCGAAGAGGCGACTCCCGAGCAGTTCTTCAGCAACCCGCGCAGCGATCGGGCGAAGGACTTCCTGTCGAAGATCCTGCACCACTGAGATTTCCGTCTGGTAGTCATCCGTATGCGGATCGTCGCCGGATCGTTCCTGTCTGCCGTGCGTGCGCCGCAAGCGTCGCTCGTCGTTCAACCACGTCTCATCCGAGGGAAGTTCACCATGAAGATCTCCAAGGCCGCTGCGGCCGCGGCCGTCGCCGTCGCCCTGTCCCTGACCGCGACCGCGTGTGGCGGCAGCAAGCAGGACGCCGCCAGTGACGGCGGTGCGTCCGGTGGCGCCAAGGACAAGATCGTCGTCGGCATCAAGTACGACCAGCCCGGTCTGGGCCTGAAGACCCCGGACGGCAAGTACACGGGCTTCGACGTCGACGTGGCGACCTACGTCGCCAAGGAGCTCGGCTACGAGCCGAACCAGATCGAGTTCAAGCAGGCCGTCAGCGCCGAGCGCGAGAACCTGATCGCGAACGGTGACGTGAAGTTCGTCGTCGCGACCTACTCGATCAACGACAAGCGCAAGGAGAAGGTCGACTTCGCCGGCCCGTACTTCCTCGCGCACCAGGACCTGCTGGTCCGCGCCGACGAAACGGGCATCACCAAGGCCGAGGACCTGAACAAGAAGAAGCTCTGCTCGGTCACCGGCTCCACGTCGGCGCAGAACGTCAAGACCAAGCTGGCTCCCGAGGCCGACCTGCTGGAGCAGGGCGGCTACTCCGAGTGCATCACCGGCCTGGAGAACAAGGCCGTCGACGCCCTGACCACGGACAACTCGATCCTGGCGGGCTACGCGGCGCAGGACAAGAACAAGGGCAAGTTCAAGCTGGTCGGGCTGAGCCTGAGCAACGAGAACTACGGCATCGGTCTGAAGAAGGGCGACAAGGAGCTCCAGACCAAGATCAACGCCGCGCTCAAGAAGATGGTCGAGGACGGCAGCTGGCAGAAGGCCGTGGACAAGAACCTCGGCCCGGCCAACTACAAGAACGAGCCTGCTCCGCAGATCACCGAAGGCAGCTGATTCATCGGTGAGGAGCGTCGCCGCCCGCCTGCCGCGGGCGGCGGCGCACCTCACCGGCCATCCTGGGGAGAGCGCAGGGCATCGTGTTCGATTTTCTTGATTCCGGGCAGTACGACGTGCTCGGAGCCTTCTGGGTGACGGTTCAGCTCACCCTCTACTCGGCGGTCGGATCCCTGATCTGGGGGACCGTCCTGGCGGGGATGCGGGTCAGCCCGGTCCCGCTGCTGCGGGGCTTCGGCACCGCCTACGTCAACCTGGTCCGCAACACCCCGCTGACCTTGCTGATCATCGGTTGCTCGCTGGGGCTCAACCAGACGCTCGGCATCGCCCTGGGCGGCAGCACGTTCAAGGAGATCGGCTTCCGGCTCGCGGTCCTCGGACTGACCGCCTACACCGGCACCTTCGTCTGCGAGGCCCTGCGCTCCGGCATCAACACCGTGCCCGTGGGTCAGGCCGAGGCGGCCCGCGCACTGGGGCTGAGCTTCTTCCAGGTGCTCACCCTGATCGTGCTCCCCCAGGCTTTCCGGGCGGTCATCGCACCGCTCGCCAACGTACTGATCGCACTCACCAAGAACACCACGGTGGCGGCGACCATCGGCGTGGCCGAAGCGGCCCTGCTGATGAAGGAAATGCTCGAGAACGAACCGCAGGCGCTCTTCGCGGTCTTCGCTGTCTTCGCTCTCGGTTTCGTCCTGCTGACCCTGCCCACCGGCCTTCTGCTGGGCTGGGTCGCCAAGCGAGTGGCGGTGAAGCGATGAGTTCCGTTCTGTACGACACCCCTGGCCCCAAGGCCAAGGCGCGCAACTGGATCTACAGCGGGCTCTTCGTCGTGCTGTTCGGGCTCGTCCTGTGGTGGGCGCTGTCCCTCATGGGCGAGAAGGGCCAGCTCGACGCCGACAAGTGGTCCCCCTTCGTCACCGACAGCCGGGTCTGGACCACGTACCTGCTCCCGGGCCTGGTGGAGACCCTCAAGGCCGGCGCGCTCGCCATGCTGATCGCCCTCCCGTTCGGCGCGCTGCTGGGCATCGGTCGACTGTCGGACCACGCGTGGGTGCGGGGTCCGGTCGGCGCGTGGGTCGAGTTCTTCCGTGCCATCCCGGTGCTGATGCTGATGCTGTTCGGCTTCGCGCTGATGGCGCCGCGGCTCATGGACGTCCCCTCCGACACCCGGCCCTTCTGGGCCGTGGTCACGGGCCTGGTCCTCTACAACTCGGCCGTCATCGCCGAGATCGTCCGGGCGGGCGTGCTCTCCCTGCCCCACGGCCAGAGCGACGCCGCCAAGGCGATCGGCATGCGCAAGGGCCAGACGATGTTCCACGTGCTGATCCCGCAGGCCGTGACGGCGATGCTGCCGGCCCTGGTCAGCCAGCTCGTGGTGATCCTCAAGGACACCGCGATCGGTGGCGCCCTGCTGGGCTTCGGGGAACTGCTCTCCATGAACCGGCAGATCTCGGCCAACTACAGCAACACCATCCCGACGCTCTTCGTGATCGCACTGATCTACATCGTCGTGAACTTCGGCCTCACCTCGTTCGCCTCCTTGCTGGAGGGCCGACTGCGGAAGTCGAAGAAGAGCACCGGTGCGGTGGTCGGCGTCAACGATGTGAACGACATGGCGACCGGGGCGAACTCGGGCGGGATCTGACGGCCCTCCCGGTCCAGGGGCCGTTGGGGCTCTGACCTCACGTCATTCATATTGCTCAGTCTGTGTGGTGCGGCGGAATTCATCCGCCGCACCACATTGCGTTGTACCGATCGATGCGACTTCCGGCTTCGACGTCGGCCGTGCTGGAGGAGCCTCGAGCGATCCAGTCCATCAGTGGGACCTCGTGATGATGCCGCCGCTCTTTACCGAGGTGAACGGCGGGCAGGCGATGAAGGAGGGGGCACGCTCGTCCTTCCATTCCAGCGAATGGACACTGACGTCGCCGCCGCCGTCCTCACGCACGCAGATGACCGCCGCCTTGCAGTGTCCATCCTTGACGCCCTTTTCGGAATTTCCGATTCCATTTACCGCTGCGCCGACCAGGGTCACTTGACGCGGGCACCTACAGTGGGTTGCATACGTTCTGTGATCACATACCGGACATCGGGAGCCGCGCCATGGACCCGGTGATCGTCGTCGGCGCGGGACCCGTCGGACTGTCCCTGTCGCTCGCCCTGGCAGGTGCGGGCGTACCCTCCGTCGTGCTCGACGAGGGGCCCGGAAAGGAAGAGGTCCGGCCGGCCCGTACCGTCGTCCTGCACGCCGAAACGTCGGCCATGGCGCACCGGCTGGGCTGTACGACGCTGCGCGACGAGGGGACGTACTTCGCCGCCTGGCGCACGATGCGCCGGCGCCAGACCGACCGGCGGATCACCTTCGAGGACCGCCAGGCCCCGCTGCACGTGCCGCAACACGCACTGACGCGCGGACTGCGCGACGCCGCCGTGTCCCACCCGCTCGTCCAGCTGGTCACCGACAGCAAGCTGGATTCCCTGGAGCAGGACGGCCGGGGCGTCACCGCGCACACCCGGGGCGCCGAAACCACCTGGTGGCGCGGGAGTTACCTGGTCGGCTGCGACGGCGCCCGCTCCACCGTGCGCAAGCTGCTCGGCATCCGCTTTCCGGGCCGCACCGCCGTGGAGCGGCACGCCGTGGCCGCGCTGCGCACCGAACTGCCCTGGCCCGGCGAGGCCTTGCTGCACCGCAGCCCGCCGCAGGAGGTCACCTCGCGGCCGCTGCGCGACGGGGTGTGGCGGTTGGACTGGCTACTCCCGCCCCGCGGGGAACTCGTGACCCCCGACGTGCTGGTGACCCTGATCCGCGACACCCTCGCGGTGTGGTGCGGCGGCACGACACCCCCGTACGACCTCATCGACACCGGGGTCCACACCCTGCACCACCGCCTCGCCCGCCGCTGGCGCGACGGCCGCGCCTTCCTCGCCGGAGACGCCGCGCACCTGCTGGGCGCGCTCGGCACCCAAGGGGTCGAGGAGGGACTCCGGGACGCCGAGAACCTGGCGTGGAAGCTCTCCCTGGCCTGGCACCAGGGCGCTTCCGAGGCCCTGCTCGACAGCTACGAGGGCGAGCGGCGCACCGCGGTCGCCTCCCGCCTGCGCGCGGCCGACCAGGCGATGCCGTCGCTGCGCGCCGGGGGCGGCCTGCGCACCTACCTCCCCGGCGCCGCACGTTCCGCCGAATCCCTGCTCACCGACGGCCACCTGGGGCGCGGACCGCTGGGCTCGGAGCCCACGTACGCCCCGCCGGTCGCCGTGCACGAGGTCCCGACGGCCACGGAGCCGGGCGGCCCGGTGGCGAACGTTGCGGTGACCGCGCCCGACGGGGCGACCGTGCCGCTGCGGGACCTGCTCGGGCAGGGCCGGTTCCTGGTGGTCCTGGTGGCTCCCGGCACCGGGGTCTGGGACCGCCGCCACTGGCTCGGCGCCGGACTGATGCCCCGACTCGCCGCGGCGGTGAGCGCCCTCCCGGTCCGCACCGACCTGCTGGTCGCGGACGGCTATCCGGGGGCTCCGGCGCACACCGTGCTGCTGGTGCGGCCGGACGGGCACCTGGCGGCGACCTTCGCGGGGGTCCGCCCGGCGGAACTGTACGAGGCGGCGGACACCCTACGGGCGGGCGCGCCCGCGTCCCGGGTACCGGCGCCCGCTCAGGCGTCGTCGGTGCCGATGCCGACGACGCCGACCGCGGTGATCGATTGACCGTCTCCGGGACTCCGTGGTTCACTCGCGGAGTGACCGGCAACGACGTACGCCTGTGGCGGAGGGTCCATATGGACCTGCTCCGCTACGCGGGCTGCGTGTGTCGCCCTTCCTGCTGATTCGCCCTTCCCTCCGCGCGCCCCGTGCCGTCCACCGGCCTGCGCGCACCTCCGCGAACCCAGGAACGGTCCCCCTTCATGTCTGCACCCGCATCCGCACCCCCGTACGCCCTGGAGTCCTCGACGGCGGCCGGCGGCCCCACGGCCGCCGAGCTCCTCGATTTCGCCCTCCGCACGGCGGCCGACGCCGAGGTCGTGGCCTCGCTGCCACTCGATCCCGAGGGCCGCACCTGGATCCGGCTGGACGGGCCGGGCGGCAGCGAGGCGTGGCTGATCGGCTGGCCTCCGGGCACCGGCACCGGCTGGCACGACCACGCCGAATCGCGGGGCGCCTTCGCCACCGCCCGGGGCCGGCTCACCGAGCACTCGCTGACCGTGCGCCTGCCCGCGGAGGGCTGGAGGTCCCTGGAACTGGCCCCGGACGTCGACCGCCGCCGCACCCTGGCCGCGGGATCGGGGCGCGCCTTCCGGGAACACCACGTGCACGAGGTCCTCAACGAGTCGCAGGCCGAGCACGCGGTCTCCGTGCACGCCTACTACCCGCCGCTCCCGCTGATCCGCCGCTACAGCCGCAGCGGCCCGGTGCTCAGCCTGGAGCACGTCGAGCGTCCGGCGGACTGGCAGTGAGCGCCCCGATCGGCATCGACGAGTTGCTGGAGCGGGTCCGCGCGGGCTACACCCGCGTGGATGCGCGGGAGGCGTACGCCGCCTCCCGCGCCGGGGCCCTCCTGGTGGACATCCGCTACCAGGCCCTGCGCGAGCGGGACGGGCTGGTCCCGGGCGCGCTGGTGGTCGAGCGCAACGAACTGGAGTGGCGCCTGGACCCACGGGGCAGCCACCGCCTCCCCGAGGCCACGGGCCACGACCTCCAGGTGGTGGTGATCTGCAACGAGGGCTACGCGTCCAGCCTCGCCGCGGCCTCGCTGCACGCCCTGGGGATCCACCGCGCGACAGACCTGACCGGCGGCTTCCAGGCCTGGAAGTCCGCCGGCCTCCCGGTCGCACCCGCCTGATGCCCCCGGGCTCCGGCCGGACCCGGTTCTCGAACGCCGGACGGGCTGGAAGGTCCGGCCTCGCCGGCCTTCGCGGCGCCGTTTCCGGGGGCAGCGCCCCCGGCAACGGCGCCGCACGCCTAGGCCGTGGCCACTTCCACCGGAGGTACCCGCAACGCCGCCCGGCCCGGGAGGGCGGTGGCCGCCAGGGCCAGCATCCCGGCCACCCCCACCACGGCCGCGTAGGCCACCGGCAGCACCGCGGGCGCCGCCGCCCCCGTCATGCCCACGCTGAACGCGGTCAGTACGGCCAGCGCGATCCCAGATCCCAGCGCCGTCCCGATCAGGAGCACCGCCAGTGCCTCCGTCCGCAGCATCCGCAGCACCTGCCGGCGCTTCGCCCCGGCCAGCCGCAGCATCGCGAACTCCCGGAACCGCTCGGCGGTCGACATCGCGAGCGTGTTCACCACCGCGATCGCGGTGAAGGCCAGCACCAGTCCCATCGCCAGCAGGTTGATCTCCGCCCCGGCGTCCTGCCGCTCCGCCCGTGCCGCGTCGGCGTCCACCGCGGACAGCACCCGTACGTCCGGGAACTCCCGGACCGCGGAGACCAGTTGCTCCCGTCCGGTCCCCGAACCCGGTTCCGCCGCCACCAGCACGCTGGCGGCCAGCGGATTGTCCGCGTGCGCGGCCACCAGCCCGTGCGGCAGCGTCAGATCGCCGAAGCCGAGGCCCCGCGCGTACACGGCCGAGACCGTCAGCGTGACCGGGGTACCGTCCCCCAGCGTCAGCTTCAGCGGGCTCCCGGGCTTCAGCCCCAGCTGGTCGGCGGCGAGTTCGCTCACCGCCGCGCTCCCCTCGCCGAAGCCGTCCAGGCTGCCGCCGGTGACCTCCGGGTCCCAGGTCCGGGTCAGCCCGGCCGGGGTCACGCCCTGCGCGGCGTACTTCGTGAGCCCCACCCGTACCGAGGTGTGCACGATCTCGGTGGCCGCCGTGACCCCCGGGGTGCGCCGGACCCGCTCGACGGCCTCCCTCGTCACTCCCGGCCCCTGCGCGGCCAGTGCCCACGGGGCCCGGATCCCCTCGCGGGCCTGGGCCCGGGCGGCGTCCCCGAGCGTCGGGGTGATGAAGAGCACGGTGCAGGTCATGCCAATCAGCAGCGCCAGCGGGGTGACGGCGGAGGCCATGCGCGTGGCGTTCCCGCGCAGGTTGGCGGTGGCCAGGTGACCGCCCGGGCCGGCCAGCCGCAGCGGTCCGGCGAGCAGCGCGGTGGCGGCCCGTACGAGCAGCGGGCCGAGCAGCGAAACCGCCCCGGCCAGTACCACCACGGCGAGGAAGGTGACCGGGGTGGAGGCCGGCTCGGTGCGCAGCGAGCCGAGTACGACGACCAGCACCGCCCCGCCCGCCAGCAGCAGCACGCCGAGTCCGCTGCGGATCCAACCGGGCCGCCCCCGCTCGACGGCGGCTTCGGCGAGCGCCTCGGCCGGGCGGATCCGGGCGATCCGGCGGCCGGTGATCCGGGCGGCGGCCCAGGCTCCGAGCAGGCTGGCCGCGACGGCCGCGAACATCGGGAAGATGCCGGCGGTGGGCTCCAAGGTGGCGGGGACGACCCCGCCGTCGACGAACCGGCCGTGCAGCCAGGCGGCGAGCGGCAGCCCGGCGAGCGCTCCGGCGACGCCGGCGGCCAGGCCGACGAGCAGTGCTTCCCGGCCGATCATGCGCCGCAGCTGCCCCGGGGTGGCGGCGATGGCCCGCAGTAGGGCGAGTTCGCGGTAGCGCTGCTGGACGGAGAGCGCGAAGGTCCCGACAACCACGAGGATCGCGACGAGCAGCGAGGTGCCGCCCATCGCACCGCCCATGGAGACCAGTTTGATGCGGGCGCCGGCGGCGTCGAGGAATTCCACGGGGCCGCGCCCGTCACCCGTGGCGACCTGCGCCGTGGTGCCTTGCAGTGCCCGCTCGACCCGGGCGGCGAGCTCGGTGGCGCCGACACCCGGCGCGGGCAGCACTCCGATGGCGCTGACCTGACCGTCGCGGGCGGCGAGGCGCCGGGCCTCGTCGTCACTGAAGAAGAGCGCGTGCTGCTGCGCGAGGTCGCCCCGGGCGCCCCGGTCCGTCTTCGCGACCCCGCTGACCCGGTACGTCTTGGGTTCGCCGGTGGACTGCACGGCGAGCTCGGAGCCCGGCTCCAGCCCGGCGCGGGCGGCCAGCGCCCGGTCGACGACGACCTCGCCGCCGCTCTGCGGGGCGCGGCCCTCGCTGAGGGTGAAGGGGGTCAGTGCGGCGGAGGTCCAGGCGTGCCCGTACGGGGGCACCACCGGCGCGCCGGGGCCCTCGAGCAGGGGGACGGCCTGGAAGGTGAGCTCGGGGACGGCCCGTTCGACGCCGGGTACGGCACGGACCGTGTCCACGGTGGCGGCGGGGAGCCAGGCCCGCTCGGCGACCGGTTTGGCCTTGTGCTTGGTCTTGGTCCGTCCGCCCTTCTTCTCCTTGACCGTGGTCTCGTGGACGTTCTGGTCGGCGGAGACGAGGATCGGCGCGGCCGCGTAGCGCTCGGTGCCGATCTTTCCGCGGAGGCCCGTTTCCAGGAGTGTCCCGCAGGCGGTGACGAGGGCGGCCGCGCACAGCAGTGCGACGAAGGCGCCGAGGAAACCCGCCTTGCGGTCCCTGACGGTCTGGAGGGCGTAACGCAGCATCATGCGGCCAACTTTGCCGTCGCGCCGGGCGACTGACATTGGCGTGCCCCGGCGTCTGGTCCCGGGGGCTACCCCCACCCCGGGCCCACCGGCTCACTCCCCCGGGTACCCCAGGTCGTCGGCGTCGTCGCCCTCCGTCTCCAGCGCCCGGCGCACCACCCGCAGGGCCATGCCCTCCGGGTATCCCTTGCGGGCGAGCATCCCGGCGAGGCGCCGGATCCGCTTGTCCCGCTCCAGGCCCCGGGTGGAACGGAGCTTGCGCTCCACGAGCTCCCGGGCGGTCTGCTCTTCCTGATCGGAATCCAGCAGCTCCAGGGCCTCCTCCACGAGGGTGGCGTGCACCCCCTTGGTCCGGAGCTCCTGGGCCAGCGCCCGACGGGCCAGGCCCCGGCCGCGGTGCCGGGATTCGACCCAAGCTCCGGCGAAGGCCGCGTCGTCGATCAGGCCCACCTCCTCGTAGCGGGAGAGGACCTGTTGCGACACCTCCTCGGGGATGCCCCGCTTGTGCAGGGCGTCCGCGAGCTGGCGCCGGGTACGCGGGCTCCCGGTGAGCAGGCGCAGACAGATCGCCCGCGCCTGCTCCTCGGGGCTCTGGGGCGGCAGCTCCGAACGGCCCTCACGGCCGCCTCGGCGCTCGCCGCCCCCTTCCTGCTCCCGCACGGGTCAGCTCTTGGCCACGGCGGCCTTGGCCGTCGTCTTGGCCTTCGATGCCGGGGCGGGCACGGCGGTGGCCGCGGCGTCGGCCACGTCCGTACCGGCTTCGGCGGCGTCCTTGCGGACACCCACGCCCAGCTTCTCCTTGATCTTCCGCTCGATCTCGTTGGCGAGGTCGGGGTTGTCCTTCAGGAAGTTACGGGCGTTCTCCTTGCCCTGGCCGAGCTGGTCGCCCTCGTACGTGTACCAGGCACCGGCCTTGCGGACGAAGCCGTGCTCCACGCCCATGTCGATCAGACCGCCCTCGCGGCTGATGCCCTGCCCGTAGAGGATGTCGAACTCGGCCTGCTTGAACGGGGGCGCGACCTTGTTCTTGACGACCTTGACGCGGGTGCGGTTACCGACCGCGTCCGTGCCGTCCTTGAGGGTCTCGATGCGGCGGATGTCGAGGCGCACGGAGGCGTAGAACTTTAGCGCGCGACCACCGGTGGTGGTCTCGGGCGAGCCGAACATCACACCGATCTTCTCGCGGAGCTGGTTGATGAAGATCGCGGTGGTCTTGGACTGGTTGAGCGCACCGGTGATCTTCCGGAGTGCCTGGCTCATCAGTCGGGCCTGGAGGCCGACGTGCGAGTCGCCCATCTCGCCCTCGATCTCCGCGCGCGGCACGAGGGCCGCCACCGAGTCGATGACGATCAGGTCGAGGGCACCGGAGCGGACCAGCATGTCCACGATCTCCAGCGCCTGCTCGCCGGTGTCCGGCTGCGACAGGATGAGGTTGTCGGTGTCGACGCCGAGGGCCTTCGCGTACTCGGGGTCGAGCGCGTGCTCGGCGTCCACGAAGGCGACGGTGCCGCCGGCCTTCTGTGCGTTGGCCACGGCGTGCAGGGTCAGGGTCGTCTTACCGGAGGACTCCGGGCCGTACACCTCGATCACACGGCCGCGGGGCAGCCCGCCGACGCCGAGGGCGATGTCCAGGGCGGTCGACCCGGTGGGGATGACCTCGATGGGGTCGTTCGGCTTGTCGCCGAGGCGCATGACCGCACCCTTGCCGAATTGCCGTTCAATCTGTGCGAGAGCGGCGTCGAGAGCCTTCTCGCGGTCGGTGCCTGCCATGGGTTCCACCCGGTTTGCTTGAGTCGATCGCTTCACGTCACTGACGCTAATGCCTGCCACTGACAATGCGCCTCCACGAGCGTTTCGGCTGTGGATAACCCATCAGAATGGATGTTCGATTTCCCTGTCAAGCGCACCACGCCCGCCCCGGCCCACGACCGAGGCCGCGCCGCCGTTCGGGAACGGGCGCCGGCTCACGACCGTCTCCACCCCCGGGTGGTGCGAGGAGAACCGGCCGCCGTCAACCGAACGACAGGAGACCCACGTGCCCGCGCTGCGCCGCCCGTCCCGCGTGACGGCGATCTGCCTCGTCCTGGCCACCGCACTGCTGGCCGGCGGCGTCTTCGCCGTCCGGCAGGGCCCGGCGGCGGGCCTTCTCCCCGAAGCGACATGGGGCGGCTGGCGGTCCCGAGAGGTGCTGCACTGGTCGACACACGTCCGGGTCAACAGGTGGGCACACGCCGCAGAGGCGGAGATCCGCATGGGCAAGGCCGAGTGGATCACGCTCAAGGCGTACGGCGAGGACGCCCACGGCACCACGGGCATGTACCCCACTGCCTTCACCCTCACCCCCGACGGGAAGCTCACCGGGCGGGAAGTCGCACTCGCTGGCTGACACTTGACGGAGCGACCGCTCGCCCGCGGGGTTCACTCGAAGACCCGGCGCGTCGCCCAGCCCGACCTGCCGGGTCCGAGTGCGCTCTCCACGCCCCCGCCCGGGCGGGGCCGCCAAAACCCTGTGGCTCTTCGGGGTCGGCCCTGCATACGTTCGGCCGCATGGCTGACGACTGCTTCGGGCACCCGCAACTGGCCGCGATCTACGATCCGCTCGACCCCGACCGCAGCGATCTCGATGCCTACCTCCGCATCGCGGAAGAGTTCGAGGCGCACCGGGTCCTGGACATCGGCTGCGGCACGGGGGTGTTCGCGCTCCTCCTCGCCGAGCGCGGGATCGACGTCGTCGGCATCGACCCCGCCCGGGCGTCCATCGACGTCGCCCGGGCCAAACCGGGTGGCGAGCGGGTACGCTGGATCTGCGGTGACGCGACAACCCTCCCGCCACTGCAGGTCGACCTCGCAACAATGACGGCGAACGTGGCCCAGGCCATCGTTGATCCGGGCAACTGGCAGAAGACCCTGCGGGGAGCCCATGAGGCACTACGGCCCGGTGGGCACCTGGTCTTCGAGACCCGTGACCCGGCGAGGCGCGCCTGGGAGGAGTGGACCCCCGAGAACTCCCGCCGCGTGACCGAGATCCCGGGCGTCGGCCCCGTCGAGAGCTGGGTCCGGCTGATCGAGGTGAGCCGGCCCCTGGTGACCTTTCGCCGGACCTACGTCTTCGCAGCGGACGGGCGGGTGCTGACCTCGGATTCGACGCTGCGCTTCCGCGGGCGCGAAGAGATCGAGACGGACCTGGTCACCCATGGCTACTCGGTGCAGGACGTGCGCGATGCGCCGGACAGGCCGGGCGACGAGTTCGTCTTCCTCGCACGACGCCCCTGATCCCGAGCGATCCACGCCGCTCCGTCACGCCCCTGCGGTACCGGGACGCAGGAGCGCCCCGTCATCAGGATCCGGGGTCGCGCAGTACGAGCACCTCCGCGAAGGGCCTGCCGGTCCGCTCCGCGTACGCCATCCGCTCGCGCACCTCGCGCAGGGTGCGCGGCCGGTATCCCGGTCCGCCGAAGCAGCAGTTCTTGTGGAAACGCACGCCCGCGTTCAGCAGCACGGCGAGCGTCCGCCATGCCGCGGCGTCCCGCCGACGGGGCACGGCGAAGGCCGACCCCACATGGACCAGGGCTCCCGCACACCGCGGACAGATCCGCTCCCGGTCCCTGTCGTAGGGCTGCTTGTACGAGGCCCTGCAGGGCAGGCAGACGTAGGAGGTCTTCGCATGAGCCATGGGAGCAGGGTAGGCAGTTCCCGCACCGGGATCACCGCGATTGCGGGGCCCGGAACGGCGGGGGCGGGGGTCCGGTCACAGCGCTAGTAGGGCTTGGTCAGGTTGGGGCTGGTGTTGCGTGTCCTAAGGGCTCGGTGAGTCGTTCAAGACGTGTGACGCCGGAGGAAATTGCAGCTGTACGTGGCGAGTTGGAGGACTTCGCGGCGGAGGTTTTCGAGCCGTTCGCGCGTAAGGATCAGCGTCGGTGGGGGCGGGTTTACCTGCGGGGCCTGCTCACGGACGGGCAGCGCAAGTCGGTCGAGCCGATGGCCGCCCGGCTGGGCGAGGACGGGAACCGTCAGGCCCTGGCCCACTTCATCACCACCAGCCCGTGGGACCCCGCGCATGTGCGGGCCCGGCTGGCCTGGAGCATGGAGAAGGCGATCCGGCCCACCGTGCTGATCTTCGATGACACCGGCTTCCTCAAGGACGGCAATGCCTCGGCGTGTGTCTCGCGGCAGTACACCGGCACTGCGGGCAAGGTCACCAACTGCCAGGTGGGCGTCTCCCTGCACCTGGCCTCGGACCACGCCTCGGTGGCGGTCAACTGGCGGCTGTTCCAGCCCGAGGCCTGGGACCCCGCCTCGCCGAAGGCGGACCCGGCCAAGGTCGCCCGCCGCACCGCCTGCGGCATTCCCGACGACACCGGGCATGTGGAGAAATGGCAGCTGGCCCTGGACATGCTGGATGAGACCCGCTCGTGGGGCATCGAGGTGCCGCTGGCCGTCGCGGACGCCGGATACGGAGACGCGGCGGCATTCCGGCACGGCCTGCAGGCCCGCGGCCTCAACTACATGGTGGGGATCTCCACCACCCTCTCGGCCCAGCCCGGCGAAGCCGTGCCGGTGACCGAGCCCTACTCCGGGAACGGACGGCCACCCGTGGCGAAGTACCCGGACAAGCCGCAGTCGGTGAAACAGCTGGTCATCGCGGCCGGCCGGAAGACGGCGAAGCCAGTGCAATGGCGTGAGGGCTCCCGGCCCGGCACCGGCCGCAGCGGCTTCAAGCGGATGTACTCGCGGTTCGTGGCCTTGCGGATCCGGCCTGCCGGTCGCGAGGTCCGCCACACGGTCGAGGGCCCGGAACTGCCCGCATGCTGGCTGCTGGCCGAGTGGCCGGCCGACCAGGGCGAACCCGTTCAGTTCTGGCTCTCCGACCTGCCCGCCGACACCCCGCTGACCACCCTGGTCCGCCTGGCCAAGCTCCGCTGGCGCATCGAGCACGACTACCGCGAGATGAAACAGGCCCTGGGACTTGCCCACTTCGAGGGACGCACCTGGAACGGATGGCACCACCACGTCACCCTCGTATCCGTCGCCCACGCCTTCTGCACCCTGCAACGACTGGCCAGAGCCCCAAAAGACATGGCGCCGGCCTGAGCCTCTACCAAGTCGTCCGCGAGCTACAAACCCTCCTCGCGACATGGACCGGCGCATGCCCCACCTGCCACCGCGGCATACCCACACCAACCCCAACCTGACCAAGCCCTACTAGTGCTGTGGCCGGAAAGGTTTGCCGGTTCGCGGCGTTCGGTGCGGTACATCGCAAGGCGGAAGGCCGCGGCTCGTACTGGACGTACTTGCGCGGTCCGACAACGCGGCGAGGTGCCGTACCGGGCGTCGTGAGCCGGTGAACCTTTCCGGCCACAGCACTAGAGGGGACCGAGGTCACCGTGGAGGACGGTCCGGGTGATCGGGGGCCGATCCCGGAGGGCGAGGATCTCGTTGGCGAGGTCCACGACGGGGAGCGGGTCCTGGTCGCGGTGCACCTCGATGGAGGCCGCCTCGAGGCTGCGCGGTACGGCTCCGGCATCGAGCAGGACGCGCCAGTCCTGCGGGCCCAGTTCGAGGAACTCCAGTGCGGTCAGTCGGGCGATCTCCAGCGGGTCGGCGAGCGTGCCCGGGGAGGCGGTGAGGGTCCGTAGCCGGGGCAGTCCCATGACGGGGACGAGGCTCAGCGGTGCGCCCTGCCATCCGCCGGTGGACAGCACCTCCAGGCGCGGGTCGACGACGGCACGGGGGTCCGTCAGGCCCGCGAGGTCGGTCCGGGCGCCGGGCCGAGGTCGGTCCCCCGGGCGGTCGCGGCGCCCTTCCCCGCGTCCGTTGACCACCAGGTCGGTGAGGGAGTCGGCGAGCAGTTCACCGCCGATGACCTGCTCGTGGTCGATCAGCACGATCTGTCCGAGGGCGCCCCGCGGGCCCGGCGTCAGATCGACCGCGATCGGGTCGCCTCCGCCGCCGACCGCGAAGACGATCCAGCCCGGGGAACCGACCAGGCCCTGTACGGCGGCGCCGGGCGGTGTGTCGACGACCTGCATCGCCGCGGACCGCCAGTCGCACGGACGGGTGGGGGCGCGGGCGACGTACAAGCGCTCCAAGGGGAGGAGTTCGCAGTCGACCGCCCCATCGAGGTGTTCGGCGGCCCCGTCGACGTCGCCGCGGCCCCTGCGCCCCGCCGCGGTCACCCGGTGGAGCACCTTGAGCTCGTCGGGCAGCGTGACGCCCAGTCGTTCCTCCGCGGCGGCGATCTCCGCCTCCGTAGCCCCCCGGGCGCCGGGCACCTGCGCGCGGAGCGTGCGTTCCAGCAAGGCCGGATCCGCCGACGGCGACGGTGCCGCCCCGGGGGTCGGATCGGGGAGGCGGCGCCAGGGTTCGGCGAGCGCCCCCTCGACCAGGAGGAGCGCCCCCGGGTGCACGGTGGCGAATCCGGGCTCCACGGCGGGTCCGGGATCGATCAGGTGGAGCGCGGTCGCCCCGGTCGGCGAGACCTCCGCCTTGAAGCAGACGTCGCGGGCTTCCGCGTCCGCGAGCGCGCGCAGCACCCGCTCCACCGCGTCGAGCTCGGCCCGGCTCGCCCGTCCGCGCCGCGGACGTCGAGGGGCCCGTACCCAACCGCGCCGGCCGATCCGTCCCGCCAGGTGGCCGTCCGGGGCCGCAGGTGTCCGCACACCGTCGGCGCGCAGGATCCGCAGCAGCGGCTCCCAGGTCGCGAAGTCGTGCATCGCGGGCAAGAACGGCCTCCGGTCGAGTGCGGCGGCCGGTCGTCCGCCACCCCCGCCGGCCCTGCACACACCCTACGCAGCACCACCGACACCCGCCCCGGTCAGGTCACTTGGCCGCCAGGACCGCCTTGATCATCGAGACGGTGCTGACCAGTTTGGGGAGGCCTTCCGTCTGGACCGCCCTGATGCCCCGGGAGACCTGGCTCCCGTCCTTCTTCGCGGCCCCGTCGGCGCATTCTGCCGCCCCCCGCCGGAACCCGCCGAGGGCCTCCTTCCAGTGCCGCTGGGCGGCTTCGTCCGGGATCGGGTCGAGCTTCTCGGCCTTGGCGGTCTGGGCCAGCAGGTCCTGGCAGGCGGGTCCTTGGACGTCGATCGTGCGCATGCTCACCTCGTTGACCCGGCCGGCGTCCTCGGTCAGCTTCCTGATCTGCTCCTCGCCCCCCGAGCCGTACCACTCCTCCAGCCGCTCGGCCGGGGTCTGGGAACAGCCTCCGAGCAACAGCACGACCGCTGCGACG
The DNA here is from genome assembly GCF_036227605.1 of Streptomyces sp. NBC_01439. GTDB lineage: Bacteria > Actinomycetota > Actinomycetes > Streptomycetales > Streptomycetaceae > Streptomyces. The sequence goes on from NZ_CP109487.1 coordinate 3,011,487, forward strand.
GTGGCGGTGGCGGTGGCACGGGTCGTCGCTGCGGGGACGCGCACGCGGAATCTCATGGAACCTGGAACCCCCCCTGGATCGGTCCGACCGATGCTGCCAGGGGCGCTCGGGGCCCGTGCCCCTCGTGATGGTTTCGTGACGGGTCGTCGGTCAGAGGGAGATCGCCGTCCCGAGGGACTCGGCGGCCAGGAACTTCGGCGCGCCCTCCTCGTAGAAGACGTCGAGGGCCGTGACCGTGAATCCGGCCGCCGCCAGCAGGTCCGGGGCGGATCGGGTGAGGTGGCAGCCGCCCAGGAGCCGCATGTTCAGCGGTTCGAGCCGTCGCTGCATGCGGCGCACGCGCCAATCGCCTTCCGGGGCGAGCCCGTGTTCGACGAAGTGCAGGGTTCCGCCCCGCTTGAGCACGCGGCGCAGCTCGCGCAGGGCGGCCACGGCGTCCGGGATGGTGCACAGCGTCCAGGTGGACAGCGCGGAGTCGAAGCCACCGTCCTCGAAGGGCAGCGACTGGCCGTCCAGGCCGGCCCGCCGGACCGGGACGCGGGCGCCGCGCACGCGCTCCGCGGCCAGCCGCCACGCGACGTCGGACGGCTCGACCGCCGACACGCCCGTGACGCCCTGCGGGTAGAAGGGGGCGTTGTGCCCCGCGCCGAAGCCGATCTCGACGACCTCGCCCGCCAGCCCCGCGCAGACCCGGCGTCGCAGCGGCCGGGCCATCTTGGCCCCGCAGGCGACGTTGAGGATCCGCGGCACTGCCTGCTCTGCGTAGAACCCCATGGCGGCCTCCGCGTCTCGCGCTTCCTCCTCAGGATGACACCGCGGCCCCGCGCCCACGAACACCCCACGCGGGTGACAACCTGAGGTTGACACTCATCGAGGTGTCAACCTAGGGTTGCACCTATGACGAACCCTTCGGTGGAACCCGTTCGCATGACCAATCCGGTACGCCTCGACGACCTGATCGAGGCCATCAACAAGGTCCACACGGACCCCCTGGAGCAGCTCAGCGACGCCGTCGTCGCAGCAGAGGCCCTCGGGGACGTCGCGGACCACCTCATCGGCCACTTCGTCGACCAGGCCCGCCGCTCCGGCGCCTCCTGGACCGACATCGGCCGCAGCATGGGCGTCACCCGCCAGGCGGCCCAGAAGCGCTTCGTCCCCAAGGCGGACAAGGAGGGCGCGGGTGGCATGGACCCGAGCGCCGGCTTCGGCCGCTTCACCCCCCGCGCCCGCAACGTCGTCATGACCGCCCAGAACGAGGCCCGCGCCGCCGGCAACACCGAGATCCGAACCGAGCACCTGGTCCTGGGCCTCCTCGCCGAGTTCGAGGGCCTCGCCGGGTACGCCCTGAGCGCCCAGGGGGTCTCGGCGGACGAGGTGCGCGCCGCCGTGACCGCCCTGCTGCCCCCGGCCCAGCCGGAGGTCCCCGACCTGATCCCCTTCGACGCGTCCGCGAAGAAGGCCCTCGAACTCACCTTCCGCGAAGCCCTCCGCATGGGCCACGACTTCGTCGGCACGGAGCACGTCCTGCTCGCGCTCCTGGAGCTGGAGAACGGCGAGGGCCCGCTGAGCGGTCTCGGACTCGACAAGGCCGCCGTCGAGACGACCGTCAGCGAAGCCTTGGCAGTCGTACGCGTCGACGCCGACGGGCAGTAGAGGACTCCGCGTCCCGCGTCAGTTCGTAGCGCTTGACGTACGCACCGAGGAAGGACTGCAGGGTGGCGACGGCCGGGATCGCGATGAGCGCCCCGACCGCGCCCAGCAGGGCGGTGCCCGCGATGACCGATCCGAAGGCCACCGCCGGATGGATGTCCACGGTCTTCGAGGTCAGCTTCGGCTGCAGGACGTAGTTCTCGAACTGCTGGTAGATCACCACGAAGCCGAGTACGTACAGCGCGTACCAGGGGTCCACGGTGAAGGCGAGCAGGACCGGCAGCGCGCCCGCGAGATAGGTGCCGATGGTGGGGACGAACTGCGAGACCAGTCCCACCCACACGGCGAGCGCGGGCGCGTACGGCACCCCGAGGACCGCCAGCACGATGTAGGTCGCGACACCGGAGATCAGGGCCATCAGCCCGCGCGAGTAGAGGTACCCGCCCGTCTTGGCGACGGCGATCTCCCAGGCGCGCAGCACCTCGGCCTGCTTCGCGGGCGGCAGTACGGAGCACAGCGCGCGCCGCAGCCGCGGTCCGTCGGCGGCGAAGTAGAAGGAGAACAGTCCGATCGTCAGCAGCTTGAAGAGTCCGCCGAGCACGGTGGCGGAGACGTCGAGCACTCCGGACGCGCTGTTCTGCACGTACTTGCGCAGCCAGTCGGAGCGCAGCACGCTCTCCTGGATCTCCAGCCGGGACAGTTCGGTGTGGAAGGTGGAGTTGATCGCTTTGATCACCGAGTCGAGATAGCCCGGGAAGCCCTCGACCATGGCGACGATCTGCCCGGCGAGCAGCGAGCCGAGCAGGGCGAGGAAGCCCGCGGTCACGATGAGCACCGCGAGGAACACCACGAAGGTGGCGAGCCCGCGGCGCATGCCGCCGGCCGCCATCCTGGCCACCGCCGGTTCGATCGCGAGCGCGAGGAAGAACGCGATCAGGATGTTGACGAGGAGGCCTATCAGCTGGTGGAAGGCCCAGCTACCGAGCTGGAAACAGGCCACGAGGGCCAGTACGAGGACCACGGCGCGCGGCAGCCAGCGCGGCATGCGCGCATCGTCCGCGGCGGGGGCCGCACCGGACGGGGGCGACCCGGGCGGACCCGGCCGACCCGGCTGATCCGGCGTTTTCGGCTCCTCCGCCTCCACCGGCGGTGTCACCCCCCGCGCCTCGGCGGACTGATCGGTCGTTTCTTCGCTGGCTGCCACGGCGCCAAGTCTGTCCCACCCGCGCCCGCCCTCGCGAAACAGCGCGCTGGTCAGCGCAGCGACGCCGGTACGTCCATCGCCGAACACACCGCGCGCCACACGTCCTTGGTCTCCCAGCCCGCATCCAGCGCCTGGTGGACGGTGCGCCCGCCCAGCTCCGTCATGACGTGGTCCCGCGCGAAGGAGTCCGCATAGCCCGCGCCGAAGTGCTCCGCCATCCGTTCCCAGAAAATCGTCAACCGCATGCCCCCAGTATCCCGCCCCGGGAGAGTGCACCGCCCGCGTTCGGCCCTCCCCGCCGCACCGCTGCGTCCTACGTTGCACGCATGCCCGGAGACGAAGCTTCCCCGCAGACCCCCCAGAACCCTCAGCCCTCTCAGCCCCCGCAGACCCCGCTGGCCCGCGCCGAAGGGTTCATCTGGCTCACGGCCCGCGTGCTGGAGCAGCGGCGGTTCGCGTTCCACTTCCTCGGCGGGGACGCCGACCCGGTGGACACGGCCCTCGGTTCGTACCTCAACGCGGACGGAGGATACGGTCACGCACTCGATCCGGATCTTCGCGGTCCGCTCAGCCAACCCCTACACACCGCGCACGCGCTGCGCGTGCTCGACAGCCTGGGCCGCTGCGCCGGGCAGCGCGTCGAGCGGCTCTGCCGCCACCTGACCGGGGTCTCCACCGCGGACGGCGCGCTTCCGGTGGTCTTCCCGGCCCCCCGCGACTATCCGGCGGCCCCCTACCACCCCCTGCACGACGACCCGCCGGGCGAGCTGCTGACCACGGGCCCGGTCGTCGGCGTACTGCACCGCAACCGGGTCTGGCACGCCTGGCTCTTCCGGGCCACGGACTTCTGCTGGGACCGGGTCGAGAACCTGCACCACTCGCACCCGTACGAGATCCAGAGCGCGGTGGCCTTCCTCGACGGCATCCCCGACCGGGCGCGCGCGGCGGCGGCCGCGGACCGGCTGGGGCGGCTGGTGCGCGAGCAGCGGCTCGTGGTGCTCGATCCGGTGCGGCGGGCGGAGTACCCGGAAGCCCCCGGCTACGCGCCGGGCGAGCGGCTGTACCCGCACGACTTCGCCCGGCGGCCGGAGTCGCTGGCCCGCGGCTGGTTCACCGATGCGGAGCTGCGCCGCTCACTGGACTTCCTGGCCTCCGAGCAGCAGCCGGACGGCGGCTGGCCGGTGCGCCGGCGGGCGTGGGCGCCCGGGAGTTCGCTGGAGCGGCGGCCGATCGCCACCCTGGAGGCCCTGCTCACCCTGCGTGCGTACGGGCGCCTGCCCGCCAAGGTCAGCCCCCCAGGGCCCGTACCCCCGCGGTGACGACGACGGCGGCCGCGACCACGACCAGGAACGGGGCCCGCAGCAGCAGCGCCAGCCCGGCGGCCGCGAGTCCGGCGGCGCGGGCGTCGACGACGAGGGCGGACCCGGTGCTGAAGGTCTGTTGGGCGGTGAGGGCGGCGAGCAGGGCGACCGGCAACAGTGCGGCCAGGCGGCGCACGAGCGGCCGTTCCAGGGCCCCGGCGGGGACGAGCAGCCCGGCGAGCTTGACGGCGTAGCAGCCGACGACCGTGAGGCCGATGGCGATCCAGACGTTCACGGACGGCGTCCCTTCATCCACAGCACGACGGGGGCGGCCAGGGCCGCGATCAGCACGGGCACCCCGGCGGGCAGTACGGGCAGGAAGCCGAGGCCGAGGACGAGCGCGAGGGCGGCGACGGCCCGCTCAGTGGAGGTCTTCAGCATCGGGGCCAGCAGCGCCAGGAACACGGCGGGGCCGGCGGCGTCCAGGCCCCACGCCCTGGTGTCCCCGATGGCCTCGGCCCCGAGCGCACCGAGCAGGGTGGTGAGGTTCCACAGCACGTAGAGGGTGAGTCCGGTGACGGTGAAGCCGAGCCGGGCCGACTTCCGGTCGGGCTGGGCCAGCGCGACGGCAGTGGTCTCGTCGATCACCCAGTGCGCAGCGAGGGGCCGCACGGCGCGGGGCAGCCTGAGCAGCTGCGACAGCCGCAGCCCGTAGAAGGCGTTCCGGGTCCCGAGGAAGAAGGCCCCGGCGGCGGCGGTGAACGGGTTCCCGCCCGCCGCGAGCGCCCCGACCAGGGCGAACTGCGAAGCACCGGTGAAGACGAGGAGGCTGAGCACACAGGCCTGGAGGGTGCTGATGCCGGCCCCGGCGGCGGTCACCCCGAAGGCGAACCCGGACAGTCCGACGGCCACCCCGACCCCGAGCGCGTCCCGCACCACGGCGGCGCGCGGCCGCTCGTCGGGCGCCTGTGTCTCTCGTATCTCTGGCTCTGTGACCAGCTGGTTCTCTCCCACGCCCCGAAACTACGCGGGGCCCGCCTGACGGGTCTTGTACGTTCTTGCGCGCGCCCGGAGTGAGTCCCGCCGGCGCACCGGTTCCCCGAGCAGCGCGGTGAGCTCGGCCTCGGCCCCGGCGGTCAGCGGCGCCCCGAACGCGCACGGGGTGGGCTCCCTGGGGGGCCCGAGCGTCCCGAAGCGCGGCTCGGGGTCGAGGTGGCGGTGGTGGTCGCCGTCCGGATGGACCGAACCCGGCCGCTCGGGAAGCCGTCCCCGCACGTGCGCCTCGTAACGTGCCCGCACCCCCCGATGTCCATGATCGGCAGCCTAGAGCGTGCGCTCCCGCCGGTACGCGCCGGGCGGCACCCCCACGATCCGGGTGAAGTGCCGGTTCAGGTGCGGCTGGTCGGTGAAGCCCACGGCGACGGCCGCCTCCGCGGGCGCCGTGCCCGCGTCGAGGAGCCGGCGCGCCTGCCGGACGCGGGCGTCGGTCAGCCAGGTGTGCGGCGGCATCCCGTACCGCTCGCGGAAGGCCCGCAGCAGCGCGAAGGGGCTCGTGCCCAGCTCCGCGGCGAGCTGCTCCAACGACGGCGGGTCGGCCATCCGCTCCTGCAGTACGGCCCGGGCCGCCGCGGCGTCGGCGCCGCCCGCACCGCGGACGGTACGGGCGGGCAGCGGTCCGGCGTGCCGGGTCAGCATCCGCGCCACCACGCTGCGCAGCAGTGTGTCGGCGGCCAGTGCGTTCCCCGCCTCGGCGGCCCGGTGGATCTCGGTGATGGCCTGCGCGCCCTGGGGGTCGGCGACCATGTCGGTGGTGAAGCCGGGGGTGCCGCGCAGGGTGCCGAGGTCGTCGGCGACCTCGGCGAGCAGCTCGCTGGAGGGGTAGAGGGTGGCGTACGCCCAGCCCTCGGGCACGCCGGCGCGCGCGGTGTGCGGTACCTCGGGGTTGATCAGGACCACGCTGCCCGGTCCGGCGCGCACCACGTGGCCGGGGAGCCCGATCTCCTCGACGCCTCCGGTGACGGCCGCGATGACGTACCCGTCGTGCGCGTGGCGCGGGAAGGTGTGGCGCACGTAGTGGGCGCGCAGCAGGTCGAGGCCCGGCAGTTCCGCGTACTGCCAGTGCCGTGCCCACTCCCGGCGCCCCCCGGCGCCCTCGTCCTCGTCCGTCCCCATCCCCCCATTCTGCGCCCGGCCCGCGTCGCGCGTTTGCCCAGGTCCGGCCCGTTGTCAGTGGCCGGGTGCACGATGGGAGCATGGCAGGCGCTGCGCTCGACTCGTTCTCCCCCGCGACCCGCTCGTGGTTCACGGGGGCCTTCGTCACGCCCACCGACGCGCAGGAGGGCGCCTGGCGGGCGATCGGGGAGGGCTCGGACGTGCTGGTGGTGGCCCCCACCGGCTCCGGCAAGACCCTGGCGGCGTTCCTCGCCGCCCTCGACCGGCTCGCGTCGACCCCGCCGCCCGCGGATGCGAAGAAGCGCTGCCGCGTGCTGTACGTCTCGCCCCTGAAGGCCCTGGCCGTCGACGTGGAGCGCAATCTGCGCAGCCCGCTGACCGGGATCCGCCAGGAGTCGGTCCGCCTGGGCCTGCCCGAGCCGGACATCCGGGTCGGGATCCGCTCCGGCGACACCCCGCCCGCCGAACGGCGGGCGCTGGCCACCCGCCCGCCGGACATCCTCATCACCACGCCCGAATCGCTGTTCCTGATGCTGACCTCGGCGACCCGGGAGGCCCTGGCCGGGATCGAGACGGTGATCCTGGACGAGGTGCACGCGGTGGCGGGGACCAAGCGCGGCGCCCATCTCGCCCTCTCCCTGGAGCGGCTGGACGAGCTGCTGCCCCGCCCGGCGCGCCGGATCGGGTTGTCGGCGACGGTGCGGCCGGTGGACGAGGTGGCCCGGTACCTGGCGCCGCGCGGCAAGGTGGAGATCGTCCAGCCGCCGTCGGCCAAGGAGTTCGACCTGTCGGTGGTCGTCCCGGTGCAGGACATGGGCGAGTTGGGCGGCTCCCCGGCGACCGAGGGCAAGGAGGGCGGGGACAAGCCGTCGATCTGGCCGCATGTGGAGGAGCGGATCGCCGACCTGGTGCAGGCGCACCGCTCGACGATCGTGTTCGCCAACTCCCGCCGGCTCGCCGAGCGGTTGTGCAACCGGCTCAACGAGATCGCGTACGAGCGCGCCGTCGGCGAGAAGTTGCCCGAGCACTCCTCGCCGGCCGAGGTCATGGCCCAGTCGGGCGCCGCGCTGGGCGCCCCTCCGCTGCTGGCCCGCGCGCACCACGGCTCGGTGTCCAAGGAGCAGCGGGCGCTGGTGGAGGAGGACCTGAAGGCGGGCCGGCTGCCGGCCGTGGTCGCCACCTCCAGCCTGGAGCTGGGCATCGACATGGGCGCGGTGGACCTGGTGGTGCAGGTGGAGTCGCCGCCCTCGGTGGCCTCCGGGTTGCAACGGGTGGGCCGGGCCGGGCACCAGGTGGGCGCGGTCTCCACCGGGGTGGTCTTCCCCAAGTACCGGGGAGACCTGGTGCAGGCGGCGGTGGTCACCGAGCGGATGCGCACGGGGGCGATCGAGTCCCTGCGGGTGCCCTCCAACCCCCTCGACGTACTGGCGCAGCAGCTGGTCGCGATGGTCGCGATGGACACGTGGCAGCTGGACGACCTGCTCGCCCTGGTGCGGCGGGCGGCGCCCTTCGCGGCGCTGCCGGAGTCGGCGTTCACGGCGGTGCTGGACATGCTGGCCGGGCGCTATCCGTCGGACGCGTTCGCCGAGCTCCGGCCGCGCGTGGTCTGGGACCGGGTGGCGGGGACAGTCACGGGCCGGCCGGGTGCCCAGCGCCTCGCGGTCACCTCGGGCGGCACGATCCCCGACCGGGGTCTCTTCGGTGTCTTCCTCGCGGGCTCCGACCCCAAGAAGGGCGGCGGCCGGGTCGGGGAGCTCGACGAGGAGATGGTCTACGAGTCCCGGGTCGGGGACGTCTTCACCCTGGGCACCACCTCGTGGCGGATCGAGGACATCACGCGGGACCGGGTCCTGGTCACCCCCGCACCCGGGGTGCCGGGCCGGCTGCCGTTCTGGAAGGGCGACCAGCTCGGGCGGCCGCTCGAACTGGGCCGTGCGGTCGGCGCGTTCCTCCGCGAGCTCGGCGGCCTGGGCGAGGAGGACGCCCGCCTACGCCTGCTGGCGGCCGGCCTGGACGCCTGGGCCGCCGAGAACGTGTTGGCGTACCTCGCCGAACAGCGCGAGGCCTGCGGTCACGTCCCCGACGACCGGACCATCGTGGTCGAGCGGTTCCGCGACGAGCTCGGGGACTGGCGGGTCGTGGTCCACTCCCCTTTCGGCGCGCAGGTGCACGCCCCCTGGGCGCTGGCACTGGGCGCCCGCCTCGCCGAGAAGTACGGCATGGACGCGCAGGTGATGCACGCCGACGACGGGATCGTGCTCCGTCTGCCCGACGCGGACCTGCTGTCCATGGACCTCCTGGACCACGATCCGGCGGCCGTGCACGGGTTCGAGTTCGACGACGAGAAGGCTCCGCTGGGCGCGGCCGATGTCGCCTTCGACCACGGTGACATCAACCAGCTCGTCACCGACCAGGTCGGCGGCTCCGCACTGTTCGCCTCACGGTTCCGCGAGTGCGCGGCCCGCGCCCTGCTGCTGCCGCGCCGCAGCCCCGGCCGGCGCACCCCGTTGTGGCAGCAGCGCCAGCGCGCCTCCCAGCTGCTCCAGGTGGCCTCGGAGTTCGGCTCCTTCCCGATCGTGCTGGAAGCCGTACGGGAGTGCCTCCAGGACGTCTTCGACGTGCCCGGCCTGACCGAGCTGATGGGGGACATCGAGGCGCGCCGGGTCCGGCTGGTCGAGGTGACCACCCCGGAGCCCTCCCCCTTCGCCCGTTCCCTCCTCTTCGGGTACGTGGCCCAGTTCCTCTACGAGGGGGACTCGCCGCTGGCCGAGCGCCGGGCGGCCGCGCTGTCGCTGGACTCCCGGCTGCTGGCGGAGCTGCTCGGCCAGGCGGAGTTGCGCGAACTCCTCGACGCGCAGGTGCTGGAGGAGTTGGAGCGGGAGCTCCAGTGGCTCACGGAGGACCGGCGGGCCAAGGATCCCGAGTCGGTGGCCGACCTGCTGCGCCTGCTGGGCCCACTGACGCAGGACCAGTTGACCGAGCGCGGGGCGGATCCGGCCTGGGCCGGCGAGCTTGCCGCGGCCCGTCGCGCCATCGCGGTCAGGATCGGCGGCGCGGACCACTGGGCGGCGATCGAGGACGCGGGCCGGCTGCGCGACGCGCTGGGCACGGCGCTGCCCGTCGGGGTTCCGGAGGCGTTCACCGAGCCGGTCAAGGACCCACTCGGGGACCTCCTGGCCCGGTACGCCCGCACCCACGGGCCCTTCACCACGGCCGCCGTCGCCGCCCGCTTCGGCCTGGGCGCGGCAGTGACCGAAGGCGCCCTGCACCGGCTGGCGGCGGCCGGCCGGGTGGTGCAGGGCGAGTTCCATCCGGCGGGCATCGGCCAGGAGTGGTGCGACGCGACGGTGCTGCGCCGGCTCCGCCGCCGTTCCCTCGCCGCGCTCCGCCAGGAGCTGGAACCAGTACCGCCGACCTCACTCGCCACCTTCCTCCCCCAGTGGCAGCACCTGAGCGGAGCACTGCGCGGCCTCGACGGGCTGGCCCGTGCGGTGGAACAGCTCCAGGGCGCCCCGGTGCCGGCCTCCGCGCTGGAACGCCTGATCCTCCCGTCGCGGGTGAGCGGGTACTCCCCGGGCCTGCTGGACGAACTCACCACCGCGGGCGAGGTGGTCTGGGCGGGCGCCGGCGCCCTCCCGGGCAAGGACGGCTGGATCTCCCTGTACCTGGCGGAAGCGGCCCCGATGCTGCTGCCCCCGCCGCACCCGCTGGAGCAGAGCCCCCTCCACCAGGCGGTCCTGGCATCGCTGGCGGGCGGGTACGGCCTGTTCTTCCGGCAGATCGCGCAGTCGATCCGCGGCGAGTTCCCCGAGGTGTCCGACGTCGCCCTCTCCGAGGCCGTATGGGATCTGGCCTGGTCGGGCCGGCTCACCAACGACACGCTGGCCCCCTTGCGGTCGCTGCTCGGTTCGGGCCGCACGGCCGGCTCGACGGCGCACCGGGCCCGGCGCACCGTCCCCCGCGGCCGGTACGGCACGCTCAGCGCGACCGTGTCCCGTAGCGGACCGCCCACGGTCTCCGGACGCTGGTCCCTGCTGCCGGATACGGCCCCCGACCCGACGCACCGGGCCCACGCCCTGGCCCGCACGCTGTTGGACCGGCACGGGGTGGTGACCCGTGGGGCGGTCGCCGCGGAAGGGGTGGAAGGCGGCTTCAGCGCGGTCTACCGCGTCCTGTCGGCCTTCGAGGACAGCGGCCAGGCGCGCCGGGGCTACGTAGTGGAGGGGCTGGGCGCGGCCCAGTTCGCGATGGACGGGGCGGTGGACCGCCTCAGGGCCGCCGAGCGGACCCCGCCCCCTCTGGCGGCGGTGGTGCTGGCGGCCGCCGACCCGGCGAACGCCTACGGCGCGGCCCTGCCCTGGCCCGAGCCGCCGGCCGGGGCCACCCACAAGCCGGGCCGCAAGGCGGGCTCCCTGGTGGTGCTGGTGGACGGGGAGCTCGTCCTGTACCTGGAGCGCGGCGGCAAGACCCTGCTGGCCTGGCCCGCCCCGGAGGACCCCCGGCTCACGGCGGCCACGACCGCCCTGGCGGGCGCCTCCCGCGCGGGCACGCTCCCGGCCCTCACGGTGGAACGGATCAACGCGGCGGCGGCCCTGACCTCCCCCCTGGGTCCGGCCCTGGAGGCGGCCGGCTTCCACGCCACTCCGAGGGGGTTGCGCCTGCGCTCCTGACGGCGCACACGGTCCCGACCCTGTCACTCACGTCCTGAACGTGTCACAAACCCGTCGCCGGGCGTCCCTCGGCCGGCCGATCCGCTTATTGATCCTTTATCAAGGTGATCACAGGCATTGCGCTGGCAATGCACAGTCATGGGGGACGAGAAGAGTGAGCACCATCAGCATGCGCAACACCACCCTGGGCGCGGTCGGTCTGGCAGTCGTCGGCAGTCTGGTCCTGACCGGCTGCAATAACGGCGACGGAGAGCGCCCGGCGCAGCCGGCCGCCTCCCACCCGGGCGGCACATCACCCGCCCCCGGCGCTTCGGCCAGCCCGTCGAGCGGGAGCAGCGCGGCCCCCGCCGGGGCCCCGGGCACCGCGAAGTCCGGCCAGGTCTTCAAGATCGGCGAGGCCGCGGAGGTCCCGTACGACTACGGGGACTTCAAGGGCAGCCGGCTCGCCCTCACCGTCACGGCGATCGAGCAGGGCACGCCCGCCGACCTGGAGGGAATGGACCTCGGCGACAAGGCGAACGGCAAGGTCCCGTACTACGTCCGCTACACGGTCAAGAACATCGGCACCACGGACATGTCGTACGCCTCGGTCGGCCACGTGAAGGGCCTGCTCGGGGACGGCACCGGGGCCCAGAGCCTGGCGGTCATCGGCACGTTCGACAAGTGCAAGACCGAGTCCATGCCGAAGGGCTTCACCAACGGCCAGACCCAGACGAGTTGTGCGATAGCCCTGGCCCCGTCGGCCCAGGTGAAGGTCGCCGGCGCCGAGTACTCGGGCAACCCGTACAACGCGATGAGCAAGGGCGAGGCCATCGCCTGGAAGTAGCCCCACCGCCACGGCCCGGTCCCTGACCGGGGGTAGGTGGGCCCGCGAGCCGGCTGCGCCGAATCGGGACCACACCTCCGCACCGCGGGGAGCACGCCCCCGGACCGCAAGGGCGGGCGTGGAGCCGCACGGCAGGGCCGGACCCACAAGGCGCCCCGGAAGCCACCCGCAGGGCACCACCCCCGCCGCAGGTGGCCGCGGCACCCGGCTCACATCGGGACCGCACCGCAGGGAGCACGCCCGCGAACCGCACGGCCGGGTCGCAGTCGGACCCGCACGGGCCCCGCAGGGCGCCGCGCCGGCCGGAAGCCGGCCTGCAAGGCGCCTGGTCCCCCGTCGGGGCCACCCGGCGGCCCGCGCGAGCCGGCGGCACGGGCCGGGAGCGCACAATGAAGCCATGCCCGAAGGTGACAGCGTCCGGCGCGTGGCGACCCGGCTCCACACCGCCCTCGCAGGCCGCGCACTCACCCGCAGCGACCTGCGCGTCCCCCGCTTCGCCACCGCCGACCTCACCGGTCGCGTCACCCTCGACGTCACCCCCCGCGGCAAACACCTCCTCACCCGCTTCGAGGGCGGCCTCACCCTGCACAGCCACCTCCGGATGGACGGCGCCTGGCGCGTCTTCGCCCCCGGCGAGAAGTGGCGCGGCGGCCCCGCGCACGAGATCCGAGCCGTCCTCGGCACGGTCGACCACATCGCCGTCGGTTACCGCCTCCCCGTCCTGGAGCTGATCCGCACCGCCGAGGAGGACCGCGCCGTGGGCCACCTCGGCCCCGACCTGCTCGGCCCGGACTGGGATCCGGCCCTCGCCGCCGCCCACCTCCTCGCCGTCCCCGAGCGCCCCCTCGGCGAGGCCCTGCTCGACCAGCGCAACCTCGCCGGCATCGGCAACATCTACAAGGCCGAACTCTGCTTCCTGGCCCAGGTCACCCCTTGGACCCCGGTCGGCGCGCTCCCCGAATCGGCTCTGCCCCGGCTGGCCGCCGCCGCCCACCGGCTGCTGTCCGCGAACACCGGCGAGCGGCCGGGCCCGCGCAACACGACCGGCAGCCGCCGCCCCGGCCAGGACCTCTTCGTCTACGGCCGCGCGCACCGTCCCTGCCTGCGCTGCGGCACCCCCGTCCGCGAGGCCCCCCAGGACGGCCGCCCCACCTACTGGTGCCCCCGCTGCCAGCAGGGCCCGACACCCTGAGGGATGCCCCCGCACTCCCGGACCCGACCGGGCACACAGATTGACGGTCTGTCAGATTCGGTCGTACGGTCCCGGCATGCCCACACCCACAGCCCCGTACGGCCTCACCGGCCGCACCGCCCTGATCACCGGCGCCGCCAGCGGCATCGGCCGCGCCACCGCCGTCCTGCTCGCCGAGGCGGGGGCGCACGTGCACTGCGCGGACCGCGACGAGCAGGGCCTCGCCGAGACGGCCGCACTCGTCGCCAAGGCCGGCGGCACCGCCACCGTCCACCCGCTCGACGTCACCGACCGGGCCGCGCTCCGGGCGGCCGTCACTGCGGCGGGCCCGCTCGACATCACGGCCGCCATCGCCGGGGTCATGCACACGAGCAGTGTCCTGGAGACCACCGACGAGGACCTCGACCGGATCCTGGACATCAATTTCAAGGGGGTCCTGCTCACCTGCCAGGAAGCCGCCCGTTCCATGATCGCGGCGGGCCGCCCCGGCTCCCTCGTCACCATGGCCTCCGGGGCCGTGGACGCCGCCCAGCCCGGCCTGCTCTGCTACAGCGCCGCCAAGGCCGCCGTCGTCCAGCTGACCAAGACACTCGCCACCGAGGCCGGCCCGCACGGCATACGGGTCAACGCCGTCGCCCCGGGCTGGATCCGCACCCCCATGACCGGCCGCCACAGCCCCGAGGTCCAAGAGCAGACCGAGGCGGCGATGGTCCGGATGTCCCCGCTGCGCCGGGTCGGCGAGCCCGAGGACATCGCCCGTGCGGTGCTCTACCTGGCCTCGGACGCCTCGTCCTTCATGACGGGTCAGATCCTTCGCCCGAACGGTGGGGTGTCCATGCCCTGGTAGCCCCATCGACCGCCCGCCGCACCGTCCACCGCGCCTTCCGCACCGGGCCCGGCACGCAGTGCACCGGCAGCAGGCCCAGCCCCCACCCGCCCACCGCCACCGCACCCTCCACGGCCCCGGACTCGGCGGGTGCCAGTACCAGCCGCAGCACGGCCCACCACCACAGCGCCCCCGCCGTCAGCGCGAGGACCGACACCGCGGGTGTGCGCAGCAATCGCCGCACGAACGCCTCCCAGGGGCCGGAACCCGGACGGCCCCATCCTCCCGCACCCCCCGCGCCCCCGCACCCAGAACGGCCGGGAGCCCCGGCCGGTGCACCAGGCACCGGCCGGGGCTCCGGCCACGCTCAAACACGCACGTGCTCGCTCACGCGGCTACGACATTCACCGCTTCCGCAGGTGCCTTGATGGTCACCCGCTCCGGTCCACCCGTGACCGAAGCCATGGAGACCGAATTGAGCATCGGGCGGACCGGCACGCTGACCGGTTCGCTTGCCGCGGCCGACTGTGCCAGCTCGGCCAGCGACAGTTCGTCACTGACTTCGCGCATCAGCTCGGACATCCGTACGTCCAACGCGTCGCAGATCGCGGAGAGCAGCTCGGAGGATGCCTCCTTCTGCCCCCGCTCCACCTCGGAAAGATAGCCGAGAGAAACTCGGGCCGACGAGGAGACTTCGCGCAGAGTACGGCCCTGGCGCTGGCGCTGCCGACGCAGCACGTCACCCAGCAGGCGACGGAGCAGAATCATCGGTGGCTCCCTCCTCTGACCGTGTAGCCGCATCCTTCACGCCCCACCGTACCGCCTCGCGCCGCGGCCGTGCGGGGAGCGATGTCGTGTTCACTCAGGGCTGCAAACATCAAATCCCCCCGTTCTGTTCCGTATCCTGCCCCCGCGCATTCTCGCGGAGTTGGTCCGAGAGAAGCCTGAGCACTGTGCGTGCACTCTCCCTACGAATTTCCGCGCGGGAGCCTTTCAACCTCAGACGGACCGTTTTCCTGCCCCCTGGACCGTCCACCGCGACGAAAACGGTGCCCACCGGCTGCCCGTCCTGCGGCTCCGGACCGGCCACCCCTGTGGTCGAGATCCCCCACGAAGCCCCCATCACGCGCCGCACACCGGCCGCCATCTCCGCCGCGACCTGCGCGTTCACCGCACCTTCGGCTGCGAGCAATCCCGCGTCCACCCCGAGGACCACGTGCTTGATCTCCGTCGCGTACGCGGTGACCGAGCCGCGGAAGGACCGGGAGGCTCCGGGGACCGCCGTCAGCTCGGCGGCCACCATCCCGCCCGTCAGCGATTCCGCCACGGCAAGGGTCTGGTCACTCTCCGCAAGGAGGCGTAGCGCATCCTCAGCCACTGCGGCCACACCCGCCGCTCCCGAAACGGCTTGTGCCGCCGGAAAGTCCCCCGCCGGGTGGGTCACCGCGCGGCCCGCTCCTCGGCCCGCTCCTCGGCGAGACCCTGGCGGCGCAGCACGACCGCCTGTCGGATGTAGTCCAAACCGGTGACGACGGTCAGCACGACGGCGATCGCCATCACCCAGAAGCGCATGGTCGCCAGCGCCCCGGTCAGCGCGAGGACATACATGCCCACGGCCGTGCCCTGTGCGAGGGTCTTCAGCTTTCCGCCCCGGCTGGCCGGAATCACGCCGTAGCGGATGACCCAGAAGCGCATCAGGGTGATCCCGAGCTCCCGTCCGAGGATCACCCCGGTCACCCACCAGGGGAGGTCACCGAGCCAGGAGAGACAGATCAGCGCCGACCCCATGATCGCCTTGTCGGCGATGGGGTCGGCGATCTTGCCGAAGTCCGTGACCAGGTTGTACGTCCGGGCCAGGTGCCCGTCGAAGATGTCCGTGATCATGGCGACGGCGAACGCCGCCCAGGCCCAGGCCCGCCACGCCGGGTCGTAGCCGCCGTCGGCGAGCAGCAGCACGACGAAGCCCGGCACGAGCACGAGCCGGATCATCGTCAGGATGTTGGCGATGTTCCACAGGCTGGCCTGATTGACCGCCGCGGCCCCCAGCTTCGCGCCGGGTACCGGCCGACGGCCGGTCCCGCCCGCCGCAGATGCCGGGACTCCGGTCATCCGGCCGCCTCCTCAAGATCCATGCCGAGGGGCTCGGCGACCAGGTCCACACCCAGGGTGCCGACCACCTTTGCCGTGACGATACGCCCGGGGACCAGGCCCGTGCTGTCCGTGAAGACCACCTGGCCGTCCGTTTCGGGCGCCTGGTGCGCGGCGCGCCCGTAGGCGCCCTCGCCGTCCTCGTCGACCGCTTCCACGGTCTCGACGAGCACTTCGAGGGTCTCCCCGATGCGTTCCTCGGCACGCTGCGAGGTGAGCTCCTCGGCGAGCCGCTGCATGTGCGCGAGCCGCTCGGCGATGGTGTCCTCGTCCAGCTTGTTCTCGTAGGTGACGGCCTCGGTGCCGTCCTCGTCGGAGTACCCGAAGACGCCGATGGCGTCGAGGCGCGCGTGGGTGAGGAAACGCTCCAGCTCCGCGAAGTCCGATTCCTTCTCGCCGGGGAAGCCGACGATGAAGTTGGAGCGGACGCCGGCCGTCGGGGCCTTGGAGCGGATGGTGTCCAGCAGCTCCAGGAAGCGGTCGGTGTCACCGAAGCGGCGCATGGAGCGCAGCACGTCGGGGGCCGAGTGCTGGAAGGACAGGTCGAAGTACGGCACGACCTTGGGGGTCGAGGTGAGTACGTCGATCAGGCCGGGCCGCATCTCGGCGGGCTGGAGGTAGCTGACGCGGACGCGCTCGATGCCGTCCACCTCGGCCAGCTCCGGCAGCAGGGTCTCCAGCAGCCGGATGTCGCCGAGGTCCTTGCCGTACGAGGTGTTGTTCTCGGAGACCAGCATGATCTCCTTGACGCCCTGCTCGGCGAGCCAGCGGGTCTCGCCCAGCACGTCGCTGGGGCGGCGGGAGATGAAGGAGCCGCGGAAGGACGGGATGGCGCAGAAGGAGCAGCGTCGGTCGCAGCCGGAGGCCAGCTTGACCGAGGCGACCGGGCTCTTGTCCAGGCGGCGGCGCAGGGGGGCGCGCGGGCCCGAGGCGGGCGCGAGCCCGTCCGGCAGGTCGGCGGGGGCCTCTGCCGGCTCCTCGGCGGGCGCCGACTGGGCGTGGCCCGGCAGGGAGACCTCGGCGTCCTGGCGGGCGGCCGGGCTGATCGGCAGCAGCTTGCGCCGGTCGCGCGGGGTGTGGGAGGCGTGGATGCCACCGTTGAGGATGGTCTGGAGGCGGTCGGAGATGTCGGCGTAGTCGTCGAAACCGAGGACTCCGTCGGCCTCGGGGAGCGCTTCGGCGAGTTCCTTGCCGTAGCGCTCGGCCATACAGCCGACGGCGACGACGGCCTGGGTCTTGCCGTGATCCTTGAGATCGTTGGCTTCCAGCAGGGCGTCTACGGAGTCCTTTTTGGCGGCTTCGACGAAGCCGCAGGTGTTGACGACGGCTACGTCCGCATCGGCGGCGTCCTCGACGAGCTCCCAGCCATCCGCCGCCAAGCGGCCTGCGAGCTCCTCCGAGTCCACCTCGTTACGGGCGCAGCCAAGAGTGACAAGGGCGACGGTACGGCGTTCGGGCATGGACTCAAGACTACTTCGTCCCGGCGTCGACCCCTGCCGCATGTCCCCCTACAGCAAGATCCCCGGAGTGCGGCGCAGCACCCCGGGGATCCGGATTCAAGCCTTCCGCCCTAGGGCGGTCCCGCCTCAGCCCGCCTGGGGCTGGTCCTGGAGGGGGTCGGCCTTCGTGTATTTCAGACGCTCCACCTGACCGGGCTGGAAGTCGTCCTTGATCTCCTTGCCGTTCACGAAGAGCTTCACGGCCCCGGCGTCGCCGAGCACGAGGTCGATGGACTCCTTGTCCGTGAAGGTCTTGGACTCACCCTGCGTGAGGGTGCCGTCGAAGAGCAGCCGTCCGGTGG
Organism: Streptomyces sp. NBC_01439; assembly: GCF_036227605.1. Classification (GTDB taxonomy): domain Bacteria; phylum Actinomycetota; class Actinomycetes; order Streptomycetales; family Streptomycetaceae; genus Streptomyces. Next base: position 3,029,277 of record NZ_CP109487.1, read on the forward strand.
AGTCCTTCGCGGAGATCCAGCTCTCGCCCGTGTCGGCCGTCAGGACCACGGTGACGAGGTCCTTGGGCGCGGCGGCGATCGCACTGTCCGAGGGCTCCGGCTTGGGCGCCTGCGGGGTCTGCTGGGGCTGGGCGACCGGCTTGGCGCCGGTCTGCTTGGGTGCGGGCTTGGGGGAGGCGGAACCTTCCGCCACCGGGCGCTTGTCCTTCTCGTCGCCACCGCTGAAGGCGGTGAAGCCCACGAAGCCGATCACGGCGACGATGGCGGCGACCATGGCCGCGGTCCAGTTGGGCCGCTGCCGCTCGGGGCGGATCCGCTCGGCCTCGAACATCGGCGCGGCGGGCGTGGGTGCCGGCCGGCCGCCGTGGGCCGCGTCGTAGCTCTCGACCAGGGGTGCCGGATCGAGGGCCACGGCGCGGGCGAGCGTACGAATGTGACCGCGGGCGTAGACGTCGCCGCCGCACCGCGTGAAGTCGTCCTCTTCGATCGCGTGCACGATCGGGATGCGCACGCGGGTGGTGGAACTGACCTCGTCGACGGTGAGCCCGGCGGCGATCCGGGCCTTCTTGAGGGCCGTCCCGATGGACGGGCCTTCGACGGGACGTTCGACGATGCGGTCCTCGGACCGGTCGTCGGTCGAAGGCCGCTCTTCTTCGGGGGAGTTGGAGTTGCCGATGGACACGTGGGCGCCTTTCGAGCGTGTAGCCACCTGCTGGAAGTCCAGTCTAGGGGGGTGACGAAAGGGTGGAGCAACCGGAGGGTGCACTCCCTACGCCATCCGAATGGCGAAGGGAGGTCGTGCTCGGGTGCGGCGGCCCGGCGCCGTGCAGGAGCTCGTGCGCCTACCGCCACCTCTCTTCAACTTGACGCGGGTCCAAGGGAAACGGTTGCCCGCGATTTCATTACGGATGGGCCTCGCCGCGGATCACGGCGAGCACCCCGTCCAGGTCATCGGCCTTCAGCAGGACGTCGCGCGCCTTCGAACCCTCGCTCGGGCCGACGATGCCGCGCGACTCCATGAGGTCCATAAGCCGCCCGGCCTTCGCGAAGCCCACCCGCAACTTGCGCTGGAGCATCGAGGTGGACCCGAACTGCGTGGAGACCACCAGCTCCGCCGCCTGGCACAGCAGGTCCAGGTCGTCGCCGATGTCCTCGTCGATCTCCTTCTTCTGCTTCTGGCCGACGGTGACGTCGTCCCGGAAGACGGGCGCCATCTGGTCCTTGCAGTGCTGGACGATCCCGGCGATCTCGTCCTCGGTGACGAAGGCGCCCTGGAGGCGGACCGGCTTGTTCGCGCCCATCGGCAGGAACAGCCCGTCGCCCTTGCCGATCAGCTTCTCGGCGCCCGGCTGGTCGAGGATGACCCGGCTGTCCGCGAGCGAGGAGGTGGCGAAGGCGAGGCGCGAGGGCACGTTCGCCTTGATCAGGCCGGTGACCACGTCCACCGAGGGCCGCTGGGTGGCGAGCACCAGGTGGATGCCGGCCGCACGGGCCAGCTGGGTGATGCGGACGATCGAGTCCTCGACGTCGCGCGGGGCCACCATCATCAGGTCGGCGAGCTCGTCGACGATCACCAGCAGGTACGGGTACGGGCTGAGCTCCCGCTCGCTGCCCGGCGGCAGTTTGATCTTGCCGTCCCGAATGGCCCGGTTGAAGTCGTCGATGTGCCGGTAGCCGAAGGCCGCCAGGTCGTCGTAGCGCAGGTCCATCTCGCGCACGACCCACTGGAGCGCCTCGGCGGCCCGCTTGGGGTTGGTGATGATGGGCGTGATCAGGTGCGGGATGCCCTCGTACGCCGTCAGCTCGACCCGCTTGGGATCCACGAGGACCATCCGGACGTCCTCCGGGGTGGCCCGGACCATGATCGAGGTGATCAGGCAGTTGATGCAGGAGGACTTGCCGGAGCCGGTCGCACCGGCGACCAGCACGTGCGGCATCTTGGCGAGGTTGGCCATGACGTAGCCGCCCTCGACGTCCTTCCCGAGCGCGACCAGCATCGGGTGGTCGTCCTCGGCCGCGTCCGCGAGGCGCAGCACGTCACCGAGGTTGACCATCTCGCGGTCGGTGTTCGGGATCTCGATGCCGACCGCGGACTTGCCCGGGATCGGGCTGATGATCCGGACGTCCGGCGAGGCCACGGCGTAGGCGATGTTCTTGGTGAGGGCGGTGATCCGCTCGACCTTGACCGCGGCGCCCAAGGTGACCTCGTACCGGGTCACCGTCGGCCCCCGGGTGAAGCCGGTGACGTCCGCGTCGACCTTGAACTCGGTGAACACGTTGCGCAGCGAGGCGACGACCGCGTCGTTGGCGGCGCTGCGGGTCTTGCCGGGCCCGCCCTTCTCCAGCAGGTCGAGCGAGGGCAGCGCGTACGTGATGTCCCCGCGCAGCTGGAGCTGCTCGGCGCGCGGCGGCAGCGCCTGGGCCTGGGGCGGAGCCTTGGTCAGGTCGGGCACCGCCAGCGTCCCGGAGGCCGCGGCGGTGGTCGCGTGCGGCCGCCCGGCGGCGGGGGCGGAGTCGGCTTCGGGGGCCCGCTCGGGAGTGTGGTCCGGTACGGGGCGCTCCGCGCGGGCGGTCGGCACCGGAGCGGTGGGCTCCGAGCCCTCCCGCTCGACGGTGATCCCCTGCGTGAGGTCGGCGACGAGCGGGGAGGGCGGCATTCCGCCGTAGACCACCCCGTCCAGGGCGGCGGCGGCCGCGGCGGCCACGTCGACGGCGTCCATCCCCCGCTCCATGGCGGGCCGGGCCGGGGCCCTGCGCGGCCTGCGCCGCCGGGCGAGCGCCTCCTCCTCGGCTTCGTCCGCGGAGTCGCCGGAGCCCGCGCCCGCTCCGCCGCGGGCCCGCCACTGCTCCGGGTCGTGCCGCTCGCCGCCGGCGGCCGCGTCTTCTCCGTAGCCCTCGTCGTACTCGTTCGGGGCGATGATCCCGAGCCGGATGCCGAGCCTGCGCAGCCGCTGCGGGATCGCGTTGACCGGGGTCGCCGTGACCACGAGCAGCCCGAAGATCGTGAGCAGCACCAGCATGGGCACGGCCAGCGGCGCGCCCATGGTGAAGATCAACGGCTTGGAGGCGCCCCAACCGATGAGCCCGCCCGCGTTCTGCATGGCGGTGGTGCCCTCGTCCCGACCGGGCGCCCCGCAGGCGATGTGGACCAGTCCCAGAACCCCGATGACCAGGGCGGACAGACCGATGCCGATGCGGCCGTTGGCATCGGTCTGTTCGGGATGGCGGATGAAACGCACCGCCATGACGCCGAGCAGGATCGGCACGAGCAGGTCCAGCCGTCCGAAGAGGCCGGTGATCAGCATCGTGACCAGATCCCCGACGGGACCGCTCAGATTCGACCAGGTGCCGGCCGCCACGATCAGCGCGAGGGCGAGCAGCAGCAGCGCCACGCCGTCCTTGCGGTGCGCGGGGTCCAGGTTCCTCGCCCCCTGACCGATCCCGCGGAAGACGGCGCCGACCGCGTGCGCGCAGCCCAGCCAGACGGCGCGCACCAGCCGCACCACGCCTCCGGTCGGGGAGGGCGCCGGCTTGGCCGCGACCTTCTTGACCGGAGGGCGCTTGGCGGCGGCCTTCTTCGCCGGGGGCTTGCGCGCGGGCGCGGCCTTCTTGGCCGGCGCCGTCGTACGGCCGGTGCGGCCCTTCTCGGTGCCCGCGGCGCTCTGGGAACCCTTACCGGACGTACGTGACATGGGCCCGAGGTTACCGGTGCGCGCGCCGGTGGACACGCGTGCCCACCCCTTCACCCGTTCGTGTCGTCGGCTCCGTAGGCGCTTTGACGCACCACCAGTCCCGACCCCACACGGTCAGTTCTGCGCGGGCAGGACCGAAGCCCCTCCGGCGGTCCCGGGCTCCAGTGCGTCGAGTGCCCTGCGCAGTCCGGTGAGTTTGCGCTCCAGGTGGGCCGCGGTCGCCACCACGCCGGCGTCGGCCGCATCCTCGCCGAGCTGCTTCGTCAGCGCCTCGGCCTGCTCCTCGACCGCCGCGAGCCGGGCGGAGAGCTCGGCCAGCAGTCCGGCCGTCTCCTTGCCCGCGTCCACGCCGCCCGAGCTGCCGCCCTCCAGCTGGAGCCGCAGCAGGGCGGCCTGCTCCCGCAGTTGGCAGTTCTTCGTGTACAGCTCCACGAAGACCGAGACCTTGGCCCGCAGCACCCACGGGTCGAAGGGCTTGGAGATGTAGTCGACCGCACCCGCCGCGTAGCCGCGGAACGTGTGGTGCGGACCGTGGTTGATCGCGGTGAGGAAGATGATCGGGATGTCCCGGGTCCGTTCCCGCCGCTTGATGTGCGCGGCCGTTTCGAATCCGTCCATGCCCGGCATCTGGACATCCAGCAGGATGACCGCGAAATCGTCCGTCAGCAGCGCTTTGAGCGCTTCCTCCCCCGACGACGCCCGGACCAGTGTCTGATCGAGCGCGGAGAGGATGGCCTCCAGCGCCAGCAGATTCTCCGGCCGGTCGTCGACCAGGAGGATCTTGGCCTTCTGCACCATGCCCTGTCCTCCTCGCCCCGGCATGGGGCCTCCCCGGCTCCGGGTTCCGGCCTGTGCGCCGGACCCCGCCCCAGAGGACGGCATCCTTGCGCCGTCCGTCCTTGTGCCGGTCATCGTAGCCCCAGTCCCGAGATCGCCACACCCTGTCACCAAGATGTCACTGTGCACGAAGCGCAAACGCGGCGGGAGAGCAGAAGGTTCCCCGTTCGCCGCCCTCCCACACCGCCCCGGGCTGGGTGAGTCGGCGATCGGCGCCCTTCCGCTCTCCCGACGATCACTTGCCGCGCATCCACTGCTCCATCACCGACAGCAGGTAGTCGGGATCGACCGGCTTGGTGACGTAGTCGGAAGCACCGGAATCGATCGCCTTCTCCCGGTCCCCCTTCATCGCCTTCGCCGTCAACGCGATGATCGGCAGCCCGGCGAACTGCGGCATCCGCCGGATCGCCGAGGTCGTCGCGTACCCGTCCATCTCGGGCATCATGATGTCCATCAGTACGACCGTCACGTCGTCGTGCTGCTCCAGGACTTCGATGCCCTCCCGCCCGTTCTCCGCGTACAGCACGGCCAGTCCGTGCTGCTCCAGCACGCTGGTGAGCGCGAAGACGTTGCGCACGTCGTCGTCGACGATGAGCACCTTCTCGCCGTGGAAGTCGTACGTCCGGGGCACCACCGGAAGATCCTCCTCCGCGCTGCCCCAGCCGTCCTCGGCCCCCACCACGTTCGGCTGGCCCGGCACCGCCGTACGCGGCTCCAGATCGCTCGCCGCCTTGCGCCGCCGCCGGAACAGCGCGGCCCCGCCGCCCTGCCCCGGCCCGGCCGGCTCGGCCGCCGACAGCGCCGGCCGCACCTGCTGCGCCTGGACCGACGGCATGGCCGAAGGCCCCGCCTGAGTACCCGGCAGCGCCGGTCGGCCCCCGTCCAGCGACCTGCGGTACAGCTCGCCGCGGGCGCCGCCGGGGGTCGGCGGCGCGTACCCCTGCGGAGGCAGCTCGCTCGGGTGCAGCGGCAGGTACAGCGTGAAGGTGGACCCGCGGCCGGGCTCGCTGGCCGCGTGGATCTCGCCGCCCAGCAGCCGGGCGATCTCCCGGCTGATGGACAGCCCCAGCCCGGTGCCGCCGTACTTGCGGCTCGTCGTCCCGTCCGCCTGCTTGAACGCCTCGAAGATCACCAGCATCTTGCTCGCGGCGATACCGATCCCGGTGTCGGTGACCGAGAAGGCGATCAGGTCCGCGTCCGCCTCCCGCAGCGAACCGGCCTCCAGCAGCTGCTCGCGGATCGCGGCGGGCACATCGGCGCCGGCCGGCCGGATCACCAGCTCCACCGCCCCCGTGTCGGTGAACTTCACCGCGTTGGACAGCAGGTTGCGCAGCACCTGGAGCAGCCGCTGCTCGTCGGTGTGCAGCGTGGCGGGCAGCTCCGGGGAGACCCGTACCGAGAAGTCCAGGCCCTTCTCCGCGGTCAGCGGCCGGAAGGTCGCCTCCACGTAGTCCACGAGCTGGACCAGCGCGATCCGGGTCGGCGAGACGTCCATCTTCCCGGCCTCGACCTTCGACAGGTCGAGGATGTCGTTGATCAGCTGGAGCAGGTCCGAACCCGCGCCGTGAATGGTCTCGGCGAACTCCACCTGCTTCGGCGAGAGGTTCCCCTCCGCGTTGTCGGCGAGCAGCTTGGCCAGGATCAGCAGCGAGTTGAGCGGGGTCCGCAGCTCGTGCGACATGTTCGCCAGGAACTCGGACTTGTAGCGCATCGAGACCGCGAGCTGCTCGGCACGTTCCTCCAGGACCTGCCGGGCCTCCTCGATCTCGGTGTTCTTCACCTCGATGTCCCGGTTCTGCTGGGCCAGCAGCTCGGCCTTCTCCTCCAGCTCCGCATTGGCGGCCTGCAGGGCCTTCTGCCGGTTCTCCAGCTCGTCGGAGCGCTCGCGCAGCTGCTCGGTCATCTCCTGCGACTGCTTCAGCAGCATCTCCGTCTTGGAGTTGACGCTGATGGTGTTGACGCTCGTACCGATCATCTCGGCGATCTGGCTGAGGAAGTCCTTCTGGATCTGCGTGAACGGCGTGAAGGAGGCCAGCTCGATGACGCCGAGCACCTTCCCCTCGAAGAGCACCGGCAGGACGATCACGTGCGCCGGCGGCGCCTCGCCCAGGCCCGAGGAGATCTTCAGGTAGCCCGGCGGGGTGTTCTCGACGAGGATCATCCGCTTCTCCTCGGCGACCGCCCCGATCAGCCCCTCCCCCGGCCGGAACGACATGGGCATCTGACCGCCCGCGTAGGCGTAACTCCCGCGCATCCGTAGCTCGTACGAGCCGTCCGCGCCCCCGTCCGTCCCGATCTCGGTGGTGCCGCCGGCCGGCAGCGCCAGGAAGAAGGCGCCGTGCTGCGCGGAGACCACCGGGGTCAGCTCGCTCATGATCAGCGAGGCCACGTCGTCGAGCTCCCGGCGGCCCTGCATCAGGGCCGAGATCCGGGCGAGGTTGCCCTTGAGCCAGTCCTGCTCCTTGTTGGCCAAGGTGGTGTCGCGCAGGTTCGCGATCATCGTGTTGATGTTGTCCTGGAGGACCTGGATCTCGCCCGCCGCGTCCACGTCGATCTTCAGGTTGAGGTCGCCGCGGGTCACCGCGGTGGCCACGGCCGCGATCGCGCGCACCTGCCGGGTGAGGTTCCCGGCCATCTCGTTCACGGACTCCGTCAGGTCCCGCCAGGTGCCGTCTACGTCACGGACGCGGGCCTGGCCGCCCAGGATTCCCTCGGTGCCCACCTCACGGGCCACCCGCGTCACCTGGTCGGCGAACGAGGACAGTTGGTCCACCATCGTGTTGATGGTGGTCTTGAGCTCCAGGATCTCGCCGCGGGCATCGATGTCGATCTTCTTGGTCATGTCGCCCTTGGCGATGGCGGTCGTGACCATGGCGATCTGCCGCACCTGACCGGTGAGGTTGGAGGCCATGAAGTTCACCGAGTCGGTGAGGTCCTTCCACGTCCCCGAGACGCCCGGCACGTGCGCCTGACCGCCCAGACGGCCCTCCGTACCCACCTCGCGGGCCACCCGGGTCACCTCGTCCGCGAACGAGGACAGGGTCTTCACCATCGTGTTGACGGTGTCGGCGAGCTGTGCGACCTCGCCGCGCGCCTCCACCGTGACCTTCTTCGTCAGGTCACCGTTGGCGACCGCCGCCGACACCTGCGAGATGTTGCGCACCTGGGAGGTCAGGTTGTTGGCCATCAGGTTGACGTTGTCCGTCAGGTCCTTCCAGATGCCCGTCACCCCGCGCACCCGGGCCTGACCGCCGAGGATGCCCTCGGAGCCCACCTCACGGGCCACCCGCGTCACCTGCTCCGCGAACGACGACAGCTGGTCCACCATCGTGTTCACGGTGGTGACCAGCTCGAGGATCTCGCCCTTGGCATCGACGGTGATCTTCTTGGAGAGGTCGCCCATGGCCACCGCCGTGGTCACTTCGGCGATGTTGCGCACCTGGGACGTGAGGTTGTTCGCCATGAAGTTGACGGACTGGGTGAGGTCCTTCCAGGTACCGGAGACACCCTTGACCTCCGCCTGGCCGCCCAGGATGCCCTCGGTGCCCACCTCGCGCGCCACCCGGGTCACCTGCTCCGCGAAGTTCGAGAGCTGGTCGACCATCGTGTTGAGGGTGTTCTTCAGCTCCAGGATCTCGCCGCGCGCATCCACGTCGATCTTCTGCGACAGGTCACCGCGGGCCACCGCCGTCGCGACCTGGGCGATGTTGCGCACCTGCGAGGTCAGGTTCCCGGCCATGCCGTTCACCGAGTCCGTGAGGTCACGCCATACGCCGGCCACTCCGGGCACCTGCGCCTGACCGCCCAGGCGACCCTCGGTACCCACGTCGCGGGCCACCCGGGTCACCTGCTCGGCGAAGGCCGAGAGCTGGTCGACCATCGTGTTGATGGTGTTCTTCAGCTCCAGGATCTCGCCCCGGGCGTCCACGTCGATCTTCTGCGACAGGTCACCGCGGGCCACCGCCGTCGTCACCTGGGCGATCTGGCGCACCTGCGAGGTCAGGTTCCCGGCCATGAAGTTGACGGAGTCGGTGAGCTCCTTCCAGGTACCGGACACCCCCTCGACCCGAGCCTGACCGCCGAGGCGGCCCTCCGTACCCACGTCCCGCGCCATCCGCGTGACCTGGTCGGCGAAGGAGGACAGCTGGTCCACCATCGTGTTCACGGTGTTCTTCAGCTGGAGCATCTCGCCGGAGACGTCCACGGTGACCTTCTGCGACAGGTCGCCGTTGGCGACCGCCGTCGTCACCTGCGCGATGTTGCGCACCTGCCCGGTGAGGTTGCGGAAGGCGGTGTTCACCGAGTCGGTGAGGTCCTTCCACGTCCCCGCCGCACCCGGCACCTGCGCCTGACCGCCCAGCTCACCCTCGACGCCGACCTCACGGGCCACACGCGTCACTTCCGCGCCGAAGGAGGAGAGTTGGTCCACCATCGTGTTGACGGTGTTCTTCAACTCCAGCATCTCGCCAGCCACGTCGACGGTGACCTTCTGCGACAGGTCGCCGTTGGCCACCGCCGTCGTCACCTGCGCAATGTCGCGCACCTGGGTGGTGAGGTTGCGGAAGACCGTGTTCACCGAGTCGGTGAGGTCCTTCCACGTCCCCGCCGCCCCCGGCACCTGCGCCTGACCGCCCAGCAGACCCTTGGCCCCGACCTCGCTCGCCACGCGCGTGACCTCGTCCGCGAAGGTCCGTAGCGTCTCGGTCATCTGGTTGATCGTTTCGGCCAGCTGCGCCACCTCGCCGCGCGCGCTGACCCGTACCTTCTGCGACAGGTCGCCGTTCGCGACCGCCGTGGTCACCTGCGCGATCCCGCGCACCTGGGCCGTGAGGTTCCCGGCCATGGTGTTGACCGAGTCGGTCAGGTCCTTCCACACGCCCGCGACCCCGGGCACCTTCGCCTGGCCGCCCAGCTCGCCCTCCGTACCCACCTCGCGGGCGACGCGGGTCACCTCGGAGGAGAACGACGACAGCTGGTCCACCATCGTGTTCACGGTATTCTTCAGCTGGAGCATCTCGCCGGCCACGTGCACCGTGACCTTGCGCGACAGATCGCCCTTGGCGACCGCCGTCGTGACGAGAGCGATGTCACGCACCTGGGCGGTGAGCCGGTACGCCATCGTGTTGACGGAGTCGGTCAGATCCTTCCAAGAACCCGACATCCCGCGCACCTGGGCCTGACCACCGAGCTTGCCCTCGGTACCCACCTCCAGCGCCACGCGCGTCACTTCGTCGGTGAACGCCGACAGCTGGTCGACCAGGTTGTTGACCGTGCGCCCGACCTTCAGGAACTCCCCGCGCAGCGGATGTCCGGCCCCTTCGGCCGCCTGCGTCCGCAGGTCCATCCGCTGGTCCAGATCGCCCTCGGCCACCGCCGACAGCACCCGGCCCACCTCGGACACCGGCCGGGCCAGATCGTCCACCAACTGGTTCGAGGCATCGATCGCGGCCGCCCAGGAGCCTTCACAGGCACCCGTTTCCAGCCGTTCGCTCAGCTTGCCCTCGCGGCCCACCATCCGCCGCACCCGGGACAGCTCCCCGGTCAGGTGGAGGTTGCGGTCGGCCACCTCGTTGTAGACGGCGGCGATCTCCGCCATCACGCCCTCGCCGGACACCGTCAGCCGCTTGCGGAAATTCCCGTCCCGCATCGACACCAGGGCCGTGAGCAGCCGGTTGAGAGCGGCGGTATCGACCTCCGTCGTGCCACTGCGCCGGGAACGCCCGCCCTTCGGCCTCGTTCCCGTACGCCGTACCGCTGCGCCAGACTCCACCGTGTCCCTCCCGAAGGGGTCGACCACTCTTCCACCGGACGCCCGACTCATCTACGAGCCGACCTTGCAAGCCCGCCCAGTGTTTCACCCTGGCCGAACCCGGCCATAACACTTCGGCACCATCGCACACCCGCCGTACCCTGCGGGTGGAATCCCCCACGACGGCACCATGCCGACCGCGAAGGTAAGTAACCTGGCACCCGATGTCCAACCGCGTCGAAGGAGACTCGTGATCACGGCACGGGCGGCTGCCAGCTTCGATCCCCTCGGGCGCTCGGTCGCCGCCGCCCGCGGGTTCGTCCGCGACACCCTGCACGGCTGGGGCTTCGCGGACATCGTCGACGACGCGGTGGTCCTCACCAGCGAGCTCGTCACCAATGCCGTGGTCCACGCCGGCACCCGGGCCGAGGTCCTGTGCCTGCGCGCCGACGGCGGCGTACGGGTCGAGGTCGCCGACCGCTACCCGGAGCGCGAGCTCCCGCTCCAGCACCCCGGCGATCGCCCCTACGCCGACCCCGACCGCGAGAACGGCCGCGGCCTGATGCTGTGCGCCGCCCTCGCCACCCGCTGGGGCGTCGAGTACACCGCCACCCACAAGCACGTGTGGTTCCGTCTCGATCTGCCAGACCGGCCGGTCGGTACCCGCTCCGCGGGCCCCGTCGTCCCCGACCAGCTGCTCCCCCTGGCCGACAGTCGGGTCCGCGTCGCCGTCCTCCAGATCGACGCGGACGACGCCATCTCCGCCTGGAACGAGGACGCCGAGCACATCTTCGGCCACCCCGCCGAGAAGGCGCTCGGCCGCCCGCTCGCCGAGCTCGCCGCCTGGCCCCAGACCCCCGGCACCGGAACCGGCATCGCCGAGGCCCTGCGCCTGTCCCGCTGGGAGGGCAGCTACGGCGTCCGCGGCGCCGACGGCCGCGTCATCCCCGTCTTCGCCTCGCACCTGCGGGTCCGCGACGCCCACGGCGAACCGTCCATCGTCTGCCTCCTCGTCCACGACGACGAGCGCGCCCTGCTACAGACCCCGGTACGGGTACCCACCTCCGAAGGCGGCCACTTCACCGAGCCCCGCCCCACGGACCCCTTCGAGGTCTTCATCGGCTCCCCCGCCCCCGACGACCTGGACGGGCTCCTCCAGCGCACCGTGGAGCGCGCCCGCGACCTCCTCGACGCCGACTCCGCCTTCCTGCTGCTCGCCACCGACGACGAGACCGAGCTAGAGGTCCGCGCCACCACCGGCCTGCCCTCCACCCGCCAGCGCTTCGCCCGCGTCCCCGTCGAGGCCGGCACCAACCGCTACGGCTCCGCCCGCATGCCCGCCGTCCACGACGACCTCATCGCCTCCCCCGGAGCCGTGCCGCTCCTCGAGGCCACCGGCATGCGCTCCGCCGTCACCGTCCCCCTGAAGGTGGAAGGCCGCCTCACCGGCTCACTCGGCGTCGCCGCCGAAACTCCCGGCCGCTACTCCAACGAAGAAGCCCTGCACCTCCAGTTCGCCGCCGACCGCATCGCCCTCGCCGTCGAATCCGCTCGACTCGGCGAACTGGAGCGCCTGCGCCGCGGTTCCCTCTCCTTCCTCGTCGAGGCCTCCGACCTGCTGGCCGGCACCCTCGACCGGGACCAGACCCTGGCCCTCATGGCCCAGATGACCGTCCCGACCCTGGCCACCTGGTGCGCCGTCTACACGATCGCCGACCAGTCCTCCGATCCGTACCTCTCCTACGTGCTCCACGAGGACGAGGAACGCATCGACGGCCTGAAGGACCTGCTGTCCCGGCTCAGCCCGCCCGAACCGGTCCGCGAGGCCGGCGCCCGCCCGTGGCCGGAGGCGACCGCCGCGGTCGGCGGCGAGACGGTGGTCCTGCCCCTCCTCGCCCGCAACCGCGTGATCGGCATGCTGACCCTCGGCAAGCCGCGGGAGGAGCACTTCCGTCAGGAGATCCTCGAACTCGCCGAGGACCTCTCCCGCCGCGCCGCCCTGGCCCTCGACAACGCCCGCCTGTATTCGGAGCGCACCGCGATCAGCCGCTCCCTCCAGCGCAGCCTGTTGCCGCCCGGCTCCCCCGCGATCCCCGGCATGGAGGTCGAGGTGATCTACCGCGCGGCCGGCGAGGGCAACGAGGTCGGCGGTGACTTCTACGACGTCTTCCCGATCCGCGACGGCGCGTACGGCTTCGCCATCGGCGACGTCTGCGGTACGGGCCCGGAGGCCGCCGCCGTCACGGGCCTCGCCCGGCACGCGCTGCGCCTGCTGGCCCGCGAGGGCCTCGGCGGCCCGGCGGTCCTCGAACGCCTCAACGCGGCCATCCTCGACGAGGGCACCCGCAGCCGCTTCCTCACCCTCCTCTACGGCGAGCTCCACCCCCAGCCCGACGGCGGCGCGCTGATGAAGGTCGTCTGCGCGGGCCACCCGCTGCCGCTGCGCCTGCGCCCGAACGGCCAGGTCGACGCTGCCGCGGACCCGCAGCCGCTGCTGGGCGTGATCGACGACCTTGACCTCTACGAACAGACCCTCACCCTCGACCCGGGCGATGTGCTGCTCTGCGTCACCGACGGTGTGACCGAACGCCGCGAGGGCACCCGCATGCTGGGCGACGACGGCCTCACCGAAGTCCTCACCACGTGTACGGGCCTCACCGCGGGCGCGGTCGCCTCCCGCGTCCTGCGGGCGGTGGAACGCTTCGCCGCGGAACCCGCGTCGGACGACATGGCGATCCTCGCTTTCCGCGTCCCGGAACAGCGCATGGGCGAATAGTCGGGGCCCGTCTCCGCAAAGACCTGGGCCCGGCGTGCGCCGGGCCCAGGCTCAGTTCAGTTCAGTTCAGTTCGCGGAAGTACGGGTCCGGCGACGCCCGGTCTTCACTCCGGACGGGCCGACGCAACCTGGCGGGTGGCCGAACGCAGTGCGAATGCCATCACCAGCTCGAACACGCCCAGCAGGACGAGCCAGAGTCCCAGCAGCCGTGTCAGGGCCACGGCGGAGTCCACCGGGAAGCAGAGCACGACGATTCCGGCGACGGCGCCGAGAGCCCCCAGGCCGAACTGCAGGCCCCGGTGCACCAGCGTGTGGTCGGCGATCGCGGTGAACGCCGCGAGCACTCCGGACAGCAACCAGAACACGCCGATGATCAAGCTCAGTGCGCCGATCGTCTGCATCGGATGGCGCAACACCAGGACGCCCGCCAGGAACGCGAGCATGGCGATCAGGACACCCGCCAGCTTGCTCCCGCCGTCGCGACTGTGCGAGAAGGCGGTGACGAACCGGAACGCGCCCGCCACCAGGAACTGCAGACCGATGATGACGGCCAGGATGTGCAACGTCTCGTCGGGCCAGACGAGCACCAGGATTCCGGGGATCAGGGTCGCGAGGGCGAAGCCGAGTGCCCAGTGCCACGTGCTCCCGATGTGTTTGAGGACGTCCTCGGGATCGCCCTGCGTGTGCTGTGGCGCCGCTGCGTCGGGGGGTACGGTCATCACGCCTCCTGGGCCAGCCGAGCGGCCCTTGGGGGCACCTCGAAGCCGCCGGACGTACCTTATCTACCCTTCACATCCATGGTAGGCAGCTCTGGTACGGCCCGCCCCTCCGGCCCTCGGAGGCCTGTGCCGGCCGTGCCACACGGGCACGTCCATGAGCCTTCTCCAACCTCAGGTCGAGGCGTGGTGAAGGACGAAAGCGGTCTTCACGAGGCCGTTCCCGGTGGCACGCACCAGAGATGGGCCCCTCCCCCGTTCGTTCAGGAAGCCCGGATCGCCCGATCGATCTCCGCGCCGGTGCGGGCCACGACGACGGGCCACTCGTCCCTGAGGGCGGCAGGCAGAAGGTCGCGGTCCTCGTCCCGCTGAATCAGGGTTGGTCCGCCCGGGATGACGAGCACGGCATCCAGCCGGCGCAGCAGGACGGCCAGGAGGTCCATGATTCCGCCGCCTCCGAAGCGGTTGAAGGTGATGTTGCCCGGGCTGGAGAAGAACACACCTGCCTCCTCCCCTTTCGCCGTACGCACCTGCAGGAAGTTCGTCCGGGGGTCCCGTGCCACCACATAGGGGGCGAGGACCTCGTGCGCAGCACTCATGTCCAGCGGCGTCGGATCACCGTTCTCGAACCGGCACACAAAGATGTCGAAACTCATGGATTCCTTTCTAGCCTCAGGTTCCGTGCCGGAAAACAAAAAAGGCCCCCGCCAATTGGCGGGGGCCTTTTTCATTGGAGCCCTTTAACGGAATCGAACCGTTGACCTTCTCCTTACCATGGAGACGCTCTACCGACTGAGCTAAAAGGGCGGGTTGTTCGGCGGCGTCCTACTCTCCCACAGGGTCCCCCCTGCAGTACCATCGGCGCTGAAAGGCTTAGCTTCCGGGTTCGGAATGTAACCGGGCGTTTCCCTAACGCTATGACCACCGAAACACTATGAAATTTAGAACGCTGGCTATCATCACAGCTGTTCGTTATTTCAGAACTAACACAGTGGACGCGAGCAACTGAGGACAAGCCCTCGGCCTATTAGTACCAGTCAGCTTCACCCGTTACCGGGCTTCCACATCTGGCCTATCAACCCAGTCGTCTACTGGGAGCCTTACCCTCTCAAGGAGGTGGGAATACTCATCTTGAAGCAGGCTTCCCGCTTAGATGCTTTCAGCGGTTATCCCTCCCGAACGTAGCCAACCAGCCATGCCCTTGGCAGGACAACTGGCACACCAGAGGTTCGTCCGTCCCGGTCCTCTCGTACTAGGGACAGCCCTTCTCAATATTCCTACGCGCACAGCGGATAGGGACCGAACTGTCTCACGACGTTCTAAACCCAGCTCGCGTACCGCTTTAATGGGCGAACAGCCCAACCCTTGGGACCGACTCCAGCCCCAGGATGCGACGAGCCGACATCGAGGTGCCAAACCATCCCGTCGATATGGACTCTTGGGGAAGATCAGCCTGTTATCCCCGGGGTACCTTTTATCCGTTGAGCGACGGCGCTTCCACAAGCCACCGCCGGATCACTAGTCCCGACTTTCGTCCCTGCTCGACCCGTCGGTCTCACAGTCAAGCTCCCTTGTGCACTTACACTCAACACCTGATTGCCAACCAGGCTGAGGGAACCTTTGGGCGCCTCCGTTACCCTTTGGGAGGCAACCGCCCCAGTTAAACTACCCATCAGACACTGTCCCTGATCCGGATCACGGACCGAGGTTAGACATCCAGCACGACCAGAGTGGTATTTCAACGGCGACTCCACAACCACTGGCGTGGCTGCTTCAAAGTCTCCCACCTATCCTACACAAGCCGAACCGAACACCAATATCAAACTGTAGTAAAGGTCCCGGGGTCTTTCCGTCCTGCTGCGCGAAACGAGCATCTTTACTCGTAGTGCAATTTCACCGGGCCTATGGTTGAGACAGTCGAGAAGTCGTTACGCCATTCGTGCAGGTCGGAACT